>CAJGCJ010000108.1 GCA_904501775.1 uncultured Bacteroidaceae bacterium
CGGCACATGGGGGACAATCTATTACAGGGCTCCATATCAAATCCATCTATTTGTAGAGAAAGTTGGTATAGAGCGATTTATGACTGCTGTTAGTACATTCAATCGCCTTGTAAAACAAGGCGTAAAGCCTGAATTTGAGGACTTTGGTAAAATACTGCAATCGTTTGGTGTGTCGGAAAAAGATTGGATTTTATTCAGTCGTTCCTTATAAGAGAAGAGAGACCAAAAACACCCGTCCACGGCGGCTCTTTGCGCCTAAAACACAACTGCGAAGGTTGTGTTACCTTCGCAGTTGTGTTGGAATAGGGACATTCCTACTATTGTAAGTTGGTAGTTCGTTTACTTTTTCCGCTGTTGTGCCGGAGTAGCAGGCGGCATCATTTCATGAATACGAAATAGACTGCAAGTGCCAAAAGCAGAAAGGCTACTATATGGTTCCACTGCAGACTCTCGCCTTTGAAGAGCACCGATACTATTATTCCGAATATTATACACGATACTACCTCTTGTATCACTTTCAGCTGTACCAGTGAGAATGGGCCTCCATTGATGTCGGAACCTATGCGGTTGGCCGGTATGAGGAATGAGTATTCGAGCAGTGCTATTCCCCAGCTCAGGAGTACTATTAGATAGAGTGGGGTGCTCGATGAAATCAGTTTCATCTCTTGTAATTTTAGATTACCATACCATGCAAGTGTCATGAAGGTGTTTGAGATGATAAGGAACGTAAGTGTAAGAATTACTTTGCTCATTTTATTCAGTATTATTATTCGTCTTGTTGTTTCTGTGGTTTGGGAGGTAATAGCTCGGTCTGTATGTTGCTCATTGAGCCCCACAGATTATATCGTGCCTCGGGATTAAGTTCTTCGAGCTTGTGCAGCAACTGCTTCATATGTTCGCGGTTTGATGCCTTTTCGTAGGGGCAGTTCTTTATTTGCGAAGGGTATCCTGCCAGCTGCGCATATCGTGCAATGTCACTTTCGTTTACCAGACACAGAGGGCGTATTACGCTTATTGGGAATTTGCGCATCTGCATCTTGGGTGCCATGGCGCTGAATGCTCCCTGGAATGTGATGTTCATCAGCATTGTCTCAAGGAAATCGTCCATGTTGTGTCCCAATGCTATTTTGTTGCATCCTCTCTCTTGCGCTATGGTGAAGAGCATTTTTCGTCTGTTCCACGAACATAGAAAGCAGGGCGACTTGCGCGTGTCGGTAGATGCGTCGAAACTTGTCTCTGCTGTTATTAGTTCCACACCAAGTTCGTTACAATAGTCGTTCAGGAATTTGATGTCCGACTGATAAGGTATATTGCTCATTTTTATGTGTACTGCAACGACAGATATTCGAGGCTTGTATATGCGGCTTTGTTCGGCCAGCAGTTTCAGCAGCATCAGGGAGTCTTTGCCACCTGATAACCCCACAACGATGTTGTCGCCGTCTTCGAGCAGATTGTACTCTTTTCCGGCTTTGTTGAAACGTGTTCTTATTCGTTTCTCGAGCTGTTTTATTTGAAGTGTGTCGGCTTCCATTTGCTTGCTGTTGCCTGTTTAATTCTTCCTTAGTCTGAAAAAGTGCGCAAATTTACAAAAAAATATATTAAGTTAGTGATATAATACTTCTTTGCTTTGTATATTTGCTGTTACAGCTAATATAATCTTTGACGGTAAACCGTACTCCTTTGGGGAACTTAAGCTTCCGTTTTCGCAAACAACGCTAATTTCGCGTTGTCGCTTTGAAAAAAATCAAGTAAACTTAATATTTGCCTTAGGCGAAGTTGGCTGTGCTCATTGCGTGTGAAAATGAATTTTCACCCATTCGCTTGCGCAACTTTCTCGCTCGCTTATGCGTATATTTGATAAAACATCGAATATTTACTGCGCTCGCTTTGAAAAAAATCAAGTAAACTTAATATTTCTCGCTCGCTTATGCGTATATTTGCCGTAGAGGTGTTTTTTCGTACATGTTGTATATAAAACGAACTCTTTTTTGTAAATTTGGACATTAAAATGTTAAAACTATATTTTGATGAGAAATAAAATAGTCATATTACTGCTGATGCTTGTATGTGTTGTTGCTGCTTCTGCGCAGAAGACCAAGGCCAACGGAAGGAAACTCTTTCAGGAAGAGCGTTACGAAGAGGCCAAGCCTATATTCAAGTATTTGCTTTCGCGCACTCCCAAGAGTGCCGAGTACAACTATTGGTATGCGGCGTGCTGCTACGAGACTGCCGACTCGGTGCAGGGGCTCGAAAAGATGCTCGAATTTGCTGAGTCGCGTAAGGTGTATAATGCTCCCTATTATCTTGGACGCATTAAGGCAGATGCTAAGCAATATCCGCAGGCGTTGGAGTGCTTCGAACGCTTCTTTGATGTTGCCAAGGATGAGAAGCGCATTCAGATTGCCGACTCTATTGTGGCGCACATAAAGGAACTGTTCCGCATGATGAAGTCGACCGAGCAGGTGTGTGTGATAGATAGCGTCATCGTAGATATGGAGACTTTCCTATCGGCCTACGGATGTGGACGCGATGCAGGAAATATATATATGGCGGCTGAATATTTCGGCAACAATGCCTATGAGGATGTTCTTACGATGACCGAGCGTGGTACGGATATCTATTTCTCGAATATCTGTACACAGGATAGCGTGCCATATAAGAAAATATATCATGCGTCGAAGAATGGCAATGAGTGGAGTGCTGCTGCTCCCATAAAAGGCTTCGACACCGGTGGAAACGATTGTTATCCCTTTATGTCGGCCGATGGGGCTACATTCTATTTTGCAAGTGATGGCGAGGGTTCTATTGGCGGATATGACCTGTATGTGACACGATACGATTCGGAAAGCGGACGTTTCCTGCGTCCCACAAACATGGGTATGCCGTTCAACTCCGAGGCTAACGATTATATGATGGTTGTAAATGAGATTGCCAATTTAGGATGGTTTGCAACCGACCGCAACCAGCCCGAAGGCTCGGTGTGTGTATATGTATTTATACCCAATGCCACACGCAGGACATACAACTACGAAACGTTGGGATATGACACAATGCTGTCGCTGTCGCAACTCGGCTGCATTGCCGACACTCAGGACGATGCCGATGCCATAAGAAAGGCGCGCCAGCAATTGACGATGCTTATGTTCGAGAATATCAATGACAACAAGAAGGGTGAGTTCTTATTCGTGCTCGACGATATGCACGACTATACATCGCTGTCCGATTTCAAGAGTAGCGAGGCACGCGAGAAATTTGTGCAGTGGCAAAAGTTGTCGGCACAGTTCGAGAGCGATTCTTTGAACTTGGAGAATATGCGCATGAAATATTCGCAGTCATCAGCTGCTGCGAAACAGAGTATGAAGAATGATATTCTGACACTTGAGCAGAGAATGGAGAGCGAGCAGCTGCGACTCGATGATATGATAAAGGAGGTCAGGGCTGTCGAATATGAATCGTTGAACAAATAAATTAATATCATAATATTATGGAACTTTTTGTTATTTCACTTCTGATACTTTTGGGTGTTGTCTTGCTTTCGGTTGAGATTGCGCTCATTCCCGGTGTGGGAATCACAGGTATAATGGGTGTCCTCTCGCTTATATCGGCAATCTGCTATGCGTTTGTCTGCCTTAGCACTATGGCCGGATGGATAACAACGCTTATCGTTGTTGTTCTGTTGGCTATTCTGTTCGCATGGGCAGTGTATGGAAATTCAATCGACAAGGTGGCGCTCAGAAAGAAAATAAATTCGTCGGTTGAGAACCCCGAGATAAAGGGTCTTAAGGTTGGTGACAAGGGATTTGCTGTGGCAAGACTCGCGCTTATAGGCGAGGCTGACTTTGAGGGCAAAAGGGTAGAGGTGCGCTCGGACGACGGCTTTATTGATGAGGCTACACCTGTTGTGGTAGTGCGCATCGCCGGTGGTGAGGTTATTGTAAAGATAACAAAATAATTAATTAAAATTCAATAATTATGGAAAGCTTTTATGTATTCGGATTACTGGCAGTGGTAGCTATTATTATACTGTCGGTGTTTTTCCATTATGTGCCTTTTGTGCTATGGATTTCGGCAAAGGCTTCGGGTGTTAATGTGTCGTTGTTGCAGCTCTTTATGATGAGAATTCGTCACGTGCCTCCCTATGCAATTGTTCAGGCTATGATTGAGGCCCACAAGGCCGGTTTGGATGATGTAACACGCGATTCTCTCGAGGCTCACTACCTTGCAGGCGGACACGTTGAGAGAGTGGTGCATGCGTTGGTTTCTGCATCGAAGGCAAACATTGAACTTACATTCCAGATGGCAACTGCAATAGACCTCGCAGGCCGCGATGTGTTCGAGGCAGTGCAGATGTCGGTAAATCCCAAAGTGATAGATACTCCCCATGTGACAGCGGTTGCGAAGGACGGTATCCAGCTTATTGCCATTGCGCGTGTAACAGTGCGTGCCAATATTAAGCGTCTTGTTGGTGGTGCCGGCGAAGATACTGTACTGGCACGTGTAGGCGAGGGTATTGTATCGTCAATCGGTTCGGCCGAGAGCCATAAGGCGGTGCTCGAAAACCCCGACTCAATCTCTAAGCTCGTACTAAAGAAGGGACTCGATGCCGGTACTGCATTCGAGATTCTCTCAATTGACATTGCCGATATTGACATAGGTAAGAACATCGGTGCTGCATTGCAGATTGACCAGGCAAATGCCGACAAGAATATCGCTCAGGCTAAGGCCGAGGAGCGTCGCGCAATGGCTGTGGCTCTTGAGCAAGAGATGATTGCAAAGGCTCAGGAGGCACGTGCAAGCGTTATTCAGGCCGAGGCAGAGGTGCCTAAGGCTATGGCTGAGGCTTTCCGTAGCGGTAACCTTGGTATCATGGATTACTACCGCATGAAGAATATTCAGGCTGATACCGCAATGCGCGACAATATTGCAAAAGAGTAAAATCAGAGGCAACAAATTAAGTGCCGGATTGTTTCATTGATATCAGACAGGTGGGTTTGTACTTGCCTGTCTGATGTAAACTTTAAAATACAATCGCTTTATGAAACGATTTTTTCCACCATCAGAACTGCTCATCGAACCAAACGGTGCAGTCTATCATTTGGGCGTAAAACCCTCGCAACTTGCCGACAAGGTGATTCTTGTAGGTGACCCTAACCGTGTGCCCAAAGTGGCTGCATACTTCGACTCGCAGGAGTGCGATGTGGCTGCTCGTGAGTTCCGGACAATTACCGGTACTTATAAAGGTAAAAGAATATCTGTAGTGGGTACAGGTATCGGTTGTGACAATATTGATATTGTGGTGAACGAGCTCGACGCGCTTGCCAACATCGATTTCGAGACACGATATGAGAAGAGCGAGTTCAGACAGCTGCAGATGGTGCGCATCGGCACTTGCGGTGGCTTGCAGGAGAATACCCCTACGGGCTCGTACATCTGCTCGGTGAAGTCGATTGGCTTCGACGGACTGCTCAACTTCTACGCCGGTCGCAACGAAGTGTGCGACCTCGAGTTCGAAGAGGCTTTCAAGAAACATCTGAACTGGTCGCCACTGTTGTCGGCTCCTTATACCATTGCTTCGGATCCTGAACTGGTGGAGCGTATTGCACAAGATGACATGGTGCGTGGTGTCACCATATCATGTGGCGGATTCTTCGGTCCTCAGGGACGTCAGTTACGTGTTCCGCTTGCCTTCCCGCAGCAGAACGAGCTGGTGGTGTCGTTCGAACATCGCGGATGGCGCGTTACAAATTTTGAGATGGAGAGTTCGGCGCTTGCAGGCCTTGCACGACTCATGGGACATAAGGCAACAACAGTATGCCTTGTCATAGCACACCGCATTGCAAAACAGGCAACGGTAGACTATGATGCCAAAATGAAAGAACTTATACAGACTGTGCTCGAGCGTATATGATACTCGGCTCTCTGAAACAGTGAATAGCAAGGGCTCGCACATGCGTGTGGGCCCTTTAACAAACAGAAAAGATGACAAACAACGACACAATATGCGCATTGGCAACAGCACCCGGTGGCGCACTTAATGTAATAAGAATCTCGGGTAGCAATGCATTTGATATAGTTTCGAAGATGTTCGTACCACGTAATGGGAAACCATTGGGCGAGAGACGCACACATAGCGCCGTATTCGGTGATGTGATGGGTTGCAGGGGCGAACTGCTCGACGAGGTACTGCTCACCATTATGCGTGCCCCACATAGCTACACAGGCGAAGATACTATTGAGATAAGCTGTCATGCGTCGCCATACATAACACGCGAGATAATGATGAGCCTTATCGAGAACGGAGCACGTCAGGCCTATCCCGGTGAATACACAATGCGCGCCTTCCTGAATGGTAAGATGGACCTCAGCCGTGCCGAGGCCGTTGCTGATATCATAGCAGCCGACTCAAAGGCATCGCACCGTCTTGCAATGAACCAA
>CAJGCJ010000109.1 GCA_904501775.1 uncultured Bacteroidaceae bacterium
ACTCGCCAATCTCGCCACCGTGAGCCTTAGAGAAGGTGTAGGTCATACCACCGCAGAGGATGAGCTTGTCAACCTTACCGAGCAGGTTCTCGATGATACCAATCTTTGAAGATACCTTTGAACCACCCATGATGGCTACGAAGGGACGCTTGATGTTTGACAATACGTTCTCAACAGCCTGAACCTCCTTCTGCATGAGATAACCGAGCATCTTGTGGTCGGCGTCAAAGTAGTCAGCGATAACAGCGGTAGAAGCGTGCTTGCGGTGAGCAGTACCAAAAGCGTCGTTGATGTAGCAGTCAGCATATGATGCCAATGTCTTTGAGAACTCTTTCTGAGACTCTTTCATAGCCTTCTTTGCATCTGCATATGCGGGATCCTCCTTGTCGATACCAACGGGCTTACCCTCCTCCTCGGGATAGTAACGGAGGTTCTCGAGCATAAGAACTTCACCTGCTTTCAATGCAGCAGCAGCCTCGGCAGCCTTAGCGCAATCGGGAGCAAACTGAACAGCTACACCCAACTTCTCTGATACTGCGTCAACAATCTGGCTCAAAGAGTACTTGGCATTTACCTTGCCCTTGGGCTTACCCATGTGCGACATGATGATAAGTGCGCCACCATCGGCCAAAACCTTCTTCAATGTGGGGAGTGCACCGCGGATACGTGTGTCGTCGGTAATTTTACCCTCTTCGTTCAAAGGCACGTTGAAATCTACACGAACGATAGCCTTTTTACCTGCAAACTTGAAATTGTCAATTGTCATGGTTATTAAATTATTGAGTTAATAATGAATTTGTCAAAGTTGTTTTAAGGCACACAACAATACGGGCTGCTTCGACAGCCTATATTTATGTTCCCTTACATTATGCAAAAATAATATTTTTAAATAAATAAAAACCGTTTACTGCATTTATTTTTATTAAAATAATCAAGTTTCCCCCGTTTATGTGTGCTGTTGTGCAAAATACTATATTTCTTTCTCTTTATGCCTGCCGATATACTCTTTGCACAGATGTGTCAGTCCGCAATTTCCGCATTCGGGCTGTCGTGCCTTGCACACATAGCGTCCGTGCAGAATGAGCCAATGATGAGCCTTGGGGACTATGTTTGAGGGGATATATTTCATCAGTTCCATTTCTACGCTGTACGGGGTGGTACAACGCTTGGGCACCAGTCCTATGCGGTGACTCACACGAAAGACATGTGTGTCTACAGCCATGGCGCTCTTGCCCCATACCACCGATTGTATGACATTGGCGGTCTTGCGTCCTACGCCGGGAAGTGTGACAAGCTCTTCGAGCGTGTCGGGTACTTCACCATTGAAATTCTCACACAGTTTCTGTGCCATTCCCACAAGATGCTTCGCCTTGTTGTTGGGATAAGATACGCTTTTTATATAATTGTATACTTCGTCGGGGTGGGCCTGCGCCATCTCGTGTGCATCCGGGTAACGGCACATAAGATCGGGAGTAACCATGTTTACCCGTTTGTCGGTGCATTGTGCCGATAGAATTACAGCCACCAACAACTCGAACGGGGTGTTGTAGCTCAGTTCTGTTTCGGCAACAGGCATCGCTTTCTCGAAGTATTCAATCACCTCTTTATATAATTCGGCTTTTTTCATTCGTCGGTTTGTATTGTTTTGCGAAGATAATTTATATGGCTCTATCGCACAAGATAAACAGGCTTTAATTGTTTGCCTTATTTATCTGTCGCAAAAAATCCCTTTCTGCTGCAATGGGTATGAAAGAGCCGCACCTTGTGATGCGGCTCTTTCCAATATGTCTGATAGGGTTTATTCGAAGTCAAGTTCGCCGAAGAATTCGGGACGGTGGAAACTGGGCTCGGGCCACTCTATCGCATTCCACGAGATAAAATGCGGAGTGGGGAGGTTATCGCCGCATTTGTAGAAATTGGCGCGCATCTTCTTGCCGTTCCAACTTTCGACATTGCTGCGGAAGAGTGTTGATGCAGGGATAATCTCTATTATGCTCCATCTGTTCTCGCCTTCACGCAATGTGAAGTTCTCGTATCCCAGTGAAGGAATGCGCTTTATCGTGCCAAGCACGTCGAGCGATGCGTCTTCCTTTGCCTCGCCTGCAGGATGCCAGCCCAAAAGCATTTTACCGATACATGTGCACTCGAAGTTGTAATAGTCCATATTGCCCTCGGGCGAAACGAAGAACTCTACACAGGGGTCGGTCCATATCCTGCCGAAATCCTCGGTAACAAGTGTGTGTATGTCATTCTCGGTGACATCGAACTTGATGTAGAGATTTTCTCCGTCATGGAAAAGTTTGAAACTTACTTTGGGTGTGTAAGGAAACTCTTTCTCCCAGTTGCAGCACTCTATTGCATTGGCTTCTATTGTCGAGAAAATCTTCTCCAGCTCTTCGGCACATTGACACTGCGGTACTATCTTCTTAACAGTTGTCTTTTTCATATTCTGTATTATTTGAAATTATACTCATAAGGTACATCTTTGCGAAGATAGCAAATTTTCTTAAAACAATCGGTTCGCCGACTCTTTTTTGTCATTTATTGTCGAAATGCACAGTTTTATATACTACGATGCGTTTACCGTGGCTGCACACTCCCTTATTTTTACCCTTTGGCTACTGTATATGTTTGTTTCCATCCTGTCGGTAATGTATCTGAGAGCCTTTTGTGCTTTTACCGAGTTGCCTGCTCCGTCAAGTGGCGGTGCAAAAGCTGCAATGCCCAATGTACCGGGCATTACACCCATTATTCCGCCGCCCACACCGCTTTTGGCCGGTAGTCCGGTGCTGAACATCCAGTCGCCGGTGTTCTCGTAAAATCCTACAGCAGCCATCATTGATACAATCTTGGGGCTGAGCGAAGAGTTGAAGACACGTTTTCCTGTGACAGGGTTCAATCCGCCGTTCGCAATTGTTGCAGCACATACGGCAAGCTGTTTGGCAGTAACGCTAAGCGAGCATTGGCGTGTGTAAAGGTCGAGCGAAAGCTCAGGGTCGTCATATATGCGGTTGTAGCTCTTCAGCAGCCATGCTATTGCCCTGTTGTTGTGGTTGCTCACACTTTCGCTACGGTAGAGCTCCTTTATAAGTTCCGTTTCGCTGCCGCACAGCTCTTTGATGTTCTCGGTTATAGCCTGCCACTTCTGTGCGCTGTTGCCCACAGGCTGTACCATGCTCACTGCCGATATTGCACCGGCATTGACAAGCGGTGTACTCGGATGGTTCTTTTCAAGCAATATTGCCATTATGGAGTTGAAAGGCATGCCCGTTGCATCGGCGCCAATCATGTGCATAATGGTCTCGGCACCATATTGTTTGAGAATAAGGATTGCAGTCATCACCTTCGACACCGATTCCACTCCGAAAGGATAGTCGCAATCGCCAACAGAGAGAATCTCGCCGTTCGGAAGGCATGCTGCAATGCCGAACAGTTTCCTGTCTATTCGTGACAGGTAGGGGATGTAATCGGCATTCTTGCCACCTGTGTCGTTCCTGAATGTTTCGTATGCCTCTTTAAGAATATTCTGTAACTCCTGCTTTGTTATATCTGTCCTCATATTTATGAATGTTTAAGTTTATAAAAAGATGGTGTGTCTGCTATTGCCAGACACACCATGATGCAGTTTTTATTTACCTTTACCTGTATGCGTGAATATAGTGCTCTTGACTTTCATCTTGTTGTCTGCTGCTATACGGGTGGGAGTGGGGTATTGCAACTTCTCAAGATCGGCAACTGCTGCAGCAATGTCGGTCAACAGTTGGTCGGCCATGTCACGGCTGAATCCTTGACGCACTACTATACGCATCACAACGGTGCTCTCTATGTTCGCAGGCATGGTGTATGCAGGCACCATCCAGCCGTTCTGTTTCAACTTGTCCTGTAGGTCGTAGAGAGTCCACTTGCAGTTCTTCGCATGTTCGGGCTTCATCTCCCAAATGAATAACGGGTTGTGGACTTCGGTACTGTAATTGCGGAAAGGCTGCATCTTGCCAATCTGGCTGTGAAGATATTTGGCAATCTCCATGCAACTGCTATGTATGGCCTTGTAGCCCTCGAATCCCAAACGTATGAACTGGTAATACTGTCCCAGAATCTGTGCGGCAGGACGCGAGAAATTAAGTCCAACCTGTGAAATCTCGGCACCAAGATAGTTTACGCTGAACGACATGGTGTCGGGCAGGTATTTCTTGTCTTTCCACACAACCCATCCGAGACCCGGATATACAAGGCCATATTTATGTCCGCTTGTGCTGATTGACAACACCCATTTGAGTCGGAAATCCCATTTCTTTTCGGGGTATAGGAAAGGTAGGATAAAACCGCCCGACGCGGCATCAATATGTATAGGTATATCATATCCTGTCTTGCTGTTATATTTGTCGAGGGCTGCGTCCAATGCTTCTACATCATCGTTCAGTCCTGTCCATGTGACACCTTGGATGGGTACTACACATATAGTGTTTTCGTCGCACATCGCAATTGCATCCTCGGGGCACAGCGAAAGCTTCTCGGTTGTGAGTGGCACTGTTCGCATCTCTATTTGCCATAGCTGCGCAAATTTCTCCCATACGACTTGATAGCCCGACGAAATTACAAAGTTGGGTTTGTCATAGGGTTTGCCCTCTTTTATGCGGCGGTTCTTCCAGCGTTGCCATGCCGCCACACCTCCCAGCATACAGGCTTCACTTGAGCCTATACCCAGTGCTCCTGTCTTCCATTTGTTCTTTTCGGGGGTGTTCCACAGGTTTGCGATAATGTTTATACATTTTGCACACATTACTGCCACGCGCGGATATTCGGTCTCGTCGATGTAGTTGATGTCTATTGCATCGTTCATCAACTTGGTAGCATATTCGTCCATGTATGTAGTGACGAATGTTGCAAGGTTAAGACGCGGTTGTGTCTGGGCATAGGTCTCGTCCTGTACAATTCTATAGGCAATTTCAGCAGTTGTAGATTTTTCGGGTATCTTGTCTACGGGTGCCGATTGCAGCATCTCTTTTGAACCAAATACAGCGGTTGTTACTGTTGCCGATTCTCTCTCTTCTCTCTTTTTTTCCATACTTTAATCTCTTTTTTGTTGTTATTGATGGGGTTTTACTTGTAATGGAACATATAGTTGTGGAACATGGTTCGAAACACAATGCATAATCGTTGTTAAATAATACTTCAGCATGCTGTACCGAACATTCCTTATATGTTGTTTGTTGTGAGGAAAAATGTAAATTATATGATAAAGACAGGAAAAGGTTCTATTACATTAATTGCGTTATTGGGAATTTGGTCGGTGTCGGCGTTGACCTCGCTTCCCGGACTTGCTGTTTCGCCGATACTCGATAAGATTCAGCATATCTTTCCGCACTCGTCCGAGTTTGATGTGCAGATGCTCACTTCATTGCCATCGCTTCTGATAATACCCTTTATGCTCTTTTCCGGTCGTATGGCCGAACGCTTGGGTTATTATCGTGTACTTGCTTGCGGATTATGGCTTTTCTTGCTGAGTGGTGTGCTATATATGATATGTACACAGATGTGGCAGCTCATTCTGGTTAGTGCTCTTCTGGGAATAGGGTCGGGTATCATTATCCCTCTTTCCACTTCGCTAATATCCCGTTTTTTCTATGGCGATTATCGTACCCGTCAGTTCGGTTACAGTTCGGCTATAACAAATGTCACGCTTGTGTTGGCAACTGCACTTACAGGTTATCTTGCCGAGGTGGAGTGGCGATTGCCCTTTGTTGTATATCTGTTTCCCGTAGTTTCGATATTCCTGTTGCCTTTCGTGTGGCGTTCCGATAATAATGGTGTATCACCCGTCGAAAAGAGAGAACAATCTTCTGCTGGAATTAACTATAAGTCTTTGTCGTTGTATATGCTGTATTACTTTGTAATTACATATCTGACAGTGATTGTGAGCTTTAACCTATCGTTCCTGATGAACGGGTATGGATATGACAGCGGAACATCGGGTGTAGTCATCTCTATCTTCTTCCTTGCAATAATGGTACCGGGGCTATTTCTGTCATCAATATTGAAGATAATGAAAGGAAAGATTGAGCTGCGCTCGCTTCTGGTTATAACAATTGGCCTTTTTGTTATATATGCTTACAGTTCGTTACCCCTTATTATACTCGGCTGCATAATAACAGGTGTGGGTTATGGTATTGCACAGCCTTACCTCTATGATAAAGTAACGCAAATTACCCCCACCGGAAAGGTGACTTATGCGCTTGCACTTCTTATGGTTATGAATTATGTGGCTATACTTGTATGTCCGTTCATTGTAGATTATATGCAGGATATTGTGCATGATCATTCGCAACGGTTTGCATTCGGC
>CAJGCJ010000110.1 GCA_904501775.1 uncultured Bacteroidaceae bacterium
AGATATAATCGCAACCTGCGAAATAGTCGCTGTTCCACTTGGCCTTACCCTGTGCATCGGCAAAGAGGTCGAGTGCTATGAAGCGGTGGGAATATGAATCGTCCATTATATCAAAAGCACTTGCTGCAGGAAGGCCCTGCCAATATTGTACTATCCATTTGGCATCTTCGGCTCCGCTGTGACCTCTTTTCTTTTTTGATACAGTTGAGTAATATACATCAAGAGCCTCCATAACCCCCTTATAGCACTCCTCAATAGAGACTTTGTCTACAGGCACACCGCCCTCGTGAAAAGGGTCCATACTGTAGAACTCCGACACTCCCATCAGTTTCTCGAGATGTTCGTAATAGATTTCGGCAATTGTATTGAAACTATCCGTACGGGGCCGTATAATGTCGGGACGCGTGTAACCACCTGCCCACGTTCCGCTATCTATAATATCGGCAGAAGAGACACCCTTAACGCTCTTTTCAGCCATACTGTTGGGCACCATACCGCAATATCCGGGCAACACAGGTTTCATTCCCAACTCACGCATACGTTCGAGCATCCTGCGACATAGTTTCTCTTGACGCATGTACCACCAGTCGGGATTGCCGTTCATCACAACATCGGGCGCATCTACTTTTGCACCCCAGCCCTCGAGGTTATTCATGGCAAACCAAGCCATGAAACCGGGACCGGCAATAAACTCGGCTATCTCTTCGTCGCTGTATCCCACCCTCTTATCCTTGAGGACGTTACGCCACAGCACCTCGAGACCTACTAACTGCAAAGGCATGTTTATTCCATGCAGAGCCATCCAGTCTATCTCTTGCTGCCAACGTTCCCATGTCCAGAAGGCTGTAGAGTAAGAAAAGGTACAGTAATTGAAATTATATCTGTATCGGGCATTGCATATATGTTTCTCTTCGCCCTTTGGCAACGGCAAATCAACCGAGGAGAAGTCGGTTGTCAGATTGTTCCATGCAATGTTGATATGTGCATAATGGTTAAGATACCAATTTATACCGGTGGTCACTGCAAGTATAGAACTACCTTTTACACAAGGCTTTGAATTCCTTGAAGTTATAATAAAGGTTTCGTTGCCATTCTCGGAAACGGCCTCATCAACAACAGTCTCGAACATCCCGGATGCACCCCTGCCACCGATGCGGTCGAGCAGTTCGGCTACAGCACGGGGATTCTCGTCGTATACACCCTTTTGAGCGGACACAGCCGAAGAGAGCAATGTGAACAGTAATAAGAAACAGGTAGTCAGTGTCCTCATCCGTAGTTGTCAAGCATTTATATTACAAGCCCTTACGAGCAAAACAAAACCAATATTATTAAATTACAAAATTACGAACAATATTAGATTTATCAACAACAATTTCCAAAAACTTACAACTGCATTATTATAAAATAATAAATGATGAAAATCGGCCATCAAAATAACGCAAATACAAATAATTTAAGCTATCTTTGCAAGGTTTTTTACAAAATACGACACTTTGAATCTTATCATTGACATTGGCAACAACAGTGCAAAATATTATATATTCAGCAGCACGGGAATAATTTTGCACGGCAGACGTCCTAACGACTCATACCGATTTGTACAGGAGTTCGTCACAAGCTATGGCATAGACAAGATTATTGTATCGTCGGTAATCGACATTGCGCCAAGCGACAGAACGGTCATCGAAAATGCATGTAGCAGAGTTGTATGGTTCGACAACAGCACCCCCACGCCGTTAAAGATAAAATACAACACACCGCACACGCTGGGCAGCGACCGTTTGGCAGCCGCTGTAGGCGCCATGTGCAAGGCTCCCGCACGCGACATCGTGGTGATAGATGCAGGCAGTGCTATCACTATCGACTTTGTCGATGCACAGGGCAATTTCAGGGGAGGCAACATATCACCCGGAATAAAAATGCGCTTAAAAGCACTGCACGAATACACAAGCCGTCTTCCACTTGTAAACAAGGATGGAGCAGTTCCCTCCTTGGGATGCGACACCGAAACTGCGATACGAAGCGGAGTGATACGTGGCATTTGTCACGAAATTGATGGGTATATTACCGAAATTAGAGAGAAATTTCCCGACCTTTTGGTTTTTTTAACGGGCGGAGACGAAAAAACATTGATTAATAACATAAAAAGTCGCATCTTTGCAGACAGATTTATTGTAGCAGAGGGACTTAATCATATTTTGGAAAACATACGCTGAACATGGCATTAAAAAATAAAACAATAATATCATTATGCACTGCGCTGTTCATTGCTGTTACTGCAATGGCCGGCAACGGAATCAACTCACCCTATTCGCGTTTTGGCCTTGGCATCCTTGCCGACCAGAGCCTTGCCGTAAACCGACAGATGGGTGGATTGGGTTACGCATTGCAGGATATGAGATATATCAACTTGGCCAATCCCGCATCAATAGCACAGGTCGATACCCTAACAATGCTTTTTGAAGCCGGTTTCTCGCTTCAAAACGGCAACTTCAGCGAGGGGGGCAAAAAAGTGAATGCGCACAATGCCAATTTCGACTATATTGCAATGGAGTTCCGCCTACGCCGGGGTTTGGGAATGAGCATAGGTTTCCTGCCATACTCCAATGTCGGTTACACTTTCAGCAACCGCAGCACATATACGGGCGACATCAATGCATCGGGCACAAACAGCTACGCAGGAACAGGCGGAGTATACCAGCCCTATGTAGCAATGGGATGGCAGCCGACAAAGAAGGTTTCTGTCGGTTTCATGGCATCATACATATATGGAGATATTTCCCATACTGTAGCCTCAATATTCGACGATGCCAACATACGAAGCACATCGCGCTACTACGGCGTTGACATATCGAATTATAAACTGGATTTTGGTGTGCAATACAATCAGCCGCTCAAGAAAGGACATGCACTTACAATAGGTGCGGTATACTCACTTGGCCACGACCTTAACGCAAAAGCCAGAATTATAGAGCAGACCATTCTGAGCGGAACAGCCGAATCTTCGGACACAATGAGCCTGAACAACAGTTTCAAATTGCCTCATACAATTGGTATTGGCGCCGTATACAGCATCAGAAACAATTGGAAATTCGGCATTGACTACACCTTGCAGAAGTGGAGCGACTCGAACTTCTTCGGCAACGAAACCGGCAAAGGACTCGACCGCAGCAAGGTATCGGTAGGAGCAGAGTACTCGCCCAACAGACTCTACGGAAACATTTTCAAGACAATGTCTTACCGTGTAGGAGCACATTATGCGCAGCCCTACACCGAGGTAAACGGAAAGAAAGGCTGCGAGGAGTATGGCGTAAGTGCAGGATTCTCTATTCCTATAATAAACAAGCATAATAACCGCTCGCACCTTCATATAGCAGGACAGTTTGTACATTTCAACCCCAAAAGTTCGGGCATGATTTCCGAGAAGTATCTTCGAGTAAGCATCGGCATTACCTTCAACGAAAACTGGTTCTCGAAGATGAAAGTAGAATAATTGTAAAAACACATAAATAAACTAAGAGATGAAGAAAAGCATTTTTGTATTGTTATTTGCGATTGCATCATTGGGTGCATCGGCGCAAATCAATGGTATCGACAATGACAACCGTTTCGGTACCGGTCAGGACAGTATCAACTGTTTAGAGAAGATCACCATCTGCGACATCAACGTTCAGAACAAGGACTTTGCTACAGCTTACGAAGCATGGAAAGAGTTGTTCACAACATACCCCGTTGCACGTGTGAGCATATACACTAATGGTGAGAAGATCTTGAAGGGACTTATCAGCAAAGAGACAGACGACCAGAAGAAGCTTGGCTACGTTAACGAGCTTATGGCTTTGTACGACCAGCAGATCAAGTACATCGACAAATTGCAGCAGATTACAAAGAGCCAGCTCTCGGCAGGTAAAATCTTAGGTAAGAAGGCTCTCGACTACATGCAGTTCGTTCCCAAGGCTTCGGTAGACGAGGCTTATGACATGCTCTCTAAATCAGTCAACATGGAGAAGGGCTTGTCAGAGTACCGCGTAACACAGAACTTCATGAAGATTTCTGCAATGAAATACAAGAATGACCCCGCAGGTCATGGTGAGCAGGTTATTCAGGACTACCTCGACGCATCGGTATACATTGTAGAGGTTCTCGATAAGTACAACGAGCGCATCGAGTTCTACACAAACCGCTACAACGAGGTTAAGAACCCCAAGGACAGCATTCAGGCAGGCGTATACAGCAAGGCTATTGATGCTGCACGTATCGGCCGTACCAACATCGACGGTTACTTCATCAACTGTGGTGCTGCAAAGTGCGAGGACTTGCAGACAATCTACGAGCCCAAGGTTGAGGAGAACAAGGACAACATCGAATACCTTAACAAGGTTATCTCGCTCATGAGTATGCTTAAGTGTACCGAGCAGGAGGCATACATGAAGGCTGCCGAGTATGCACTTGCTATCAACCCCACAGCAAAGGCTGCCATGGGTTGCGGTTACCGTTACTTCAAGAAAGGTGAGATTGACAAGGCGATGGAGTTCTTCGATCAGGCTATCGAGCTCGAGACCAGTGCTACAAACAAGGCCGAAATGTGCTACAAGGTAGGTGCAATCTACCTCCACCTGAAGAAGGCATCAAAGGCTCGCGAGTATGCACGCAAGGCTATCAGCCTCAACTCTAAGTATGGCGACCCCTACATCCTTATCGCACAGTGCTACGCTTCAGCACCCGACTGGCACAACGACCACGTATTCAACCAGTGTACATTCTATGCAGTAATCGACAAGTTGCAGCGTGCTATGGCTGTTGACCCCACTGTTAAGGAAGAGGCAAGCAAGCTTATCTCTCAGTACAACAAGCACCTCCCCGCATCAGAGGATATCTTCATGAGAGGATACAGCAAGGGTAAGAGTATCACTATTGGTGGATGGATAAATGAAACAACTACAGTTCGTTAATAGACAGTTCACATACAACCGTACAACTATCGCTCTATGGGCGATAGTTGTACTATTTTATCTTTCGGGATGCGGCAGCGAGCAGAAAAGTGCCGACGTATCACCCGAAGAGACCGATTCACTGGCATTCATGAGCACCTATGGTGTAAACACACTGATCAGCGACTCGGGACGCATAAGCTACAGGGTAGAGGCCGAAGAGTGGCTTATGTATGACAAACGCAACCCCTCGTACTGGGCCTTCGAAAAAGGAATCTACCTTGAGAAATATGACGACAGCCTCAGGATAGAGACCACACTGCGTAGTGACACCGCCTATTACTACGACAAGCAGGCATTATGGAAACTGCTGGGCAATATACAGGTGAGCAACAGCAAAGGCGAAAAAATATTTACCGACAAGTTGCTTTGGAGCAGCGACAGCGGACGCATATACTCGGACAGCTATATAAGGATAGAACAAAGCGACAGAATAACAGAAGGAATAGGTTTCTCGTCCAATCAGGACATGACAAACTGGGAAATCCTAAACACCACCGGAATATATCCTATTGAGGAATAGACTTTAAGATGACTACAACAATACTTCTACTGATAGTTACCATACTGTTTTCGGCTCTCTTCTCGGGCATGGAAATAGCATTTATATCATCGAACAAACTGCTGCTTGGCATCGACCTAAACAGCCGCACCATGACATCATTCGTTATAGAGAAATTCTACTCGAGCAGCAACAATTTCGTATCAAGCCTATTGGTTGGAAACAACATAGTGCTTGTGATATACGGTATACTCATGGCCGAGTTGCTGAATGCAACAATTCTCCCATACATAACATCTTCAACCTCTATCAGACTGTTATTGGAGACACTCATATCTACCATAGTCATCATATTCACAGGAGAGTTCATTCCAAAAGCGATATTCCGAATAAACCCCAACAGCGCACTCAAACGATTCGCACTCATCATATACCCCATTTACATACTGCTCTATCCATTAGCCCGTTTCATCACATGGATATCGTGCGGAATTCTGCGAATATTCAATATAAAAATAGATAAGGAGGCGCGCGACAACACATTCAGCAAAACAGAGCTGAACATACTTATCCAAAACAGCATCGAGAGTGCATCGGAGGATGAGGACATCGACAACGATGTAAGAATATTTCAAAATGCACTCGACTTCTCGGACATCAAGGTACGCGACTGCTACATTCCCCGCACCGAGATTGATGCCGTTGAAGTTACAGCACCCATAGAAGAG
>CAJGCJ010000111.1 GCA_904501775.1 uncultured Bacteroidaceae bacterium
CAGGCCAAGGGTAAGGCACGTCTTAACTCATACGAGAGAATGCTTAACGAAGACCAGAAAGAGCGCGAGGAGAAACTCGAGATATTTATCCCCAACGGCCCCCGTTTGGGTAACAAGGTCATCATTGCCGACCACCTTGCAAAATCTTTCGGCAGCAAGACTCTCTTCACCGACCTTAACTTCACACTGCCCCCCAACGGCATTGTAGGTGTCATTGGTCCTAACGGTGCCGGTAAGACAACTCTTTTCCGCATGATTATGGGTCTTGAGACACCCGACAGCGGTTCGTTCGAGGTAGGTGAGACAGTAAAGCTCGCTTATGTAGACCAGAATCACAAGGATATCGTTGCCGACAAGAGCGTATACGAGGTAATGAGCGGTGGTAACGAGCTCATGCGTCTGGGCGGTAAAGAGATAAACGTACGTGCTTATCTGTCACGTTTTAACTTCTCGGGTGCCGATCAGGAGAAGAAGTGTGGTGTACTCTCAGGTGGTGAGCGCAACCGTCTGCACCTTGCAATGGCATTGAAAGAGGGCGGTAACGTACTTCTGCTCGACGAGCCTACCAACGATATCGACGTAAACACTCTCCGTGCATTGGAGGAGGGTCTCGAGAACTTCGCCGGCTGCGCCGTTGTAATCAGCCACGACCGTTGGTTCCTCGACCGTATATGTACACACATTATAGCATTTGAAGGCGACGGCAACGTATACAGCTACGAAGGCTCATACTCGGACTACGAAGAGCACAAGATGAAGCGTCTTGGTATAGAGGAGCCCAAGAAGGCACGCTATCGCAAGCTGATGGAGGATTGATTTCAGTAGCACATCCTTCATTGGTATAGTTATTAACCAAACTATACAAAACACCATGAGTGTTATAGAACCACAGATTATAGATTCCATCGTAAAAGAGTTGGAAATCGAAGATATTGCAAAGGCATCCATCCGTCAGGTGGGTGCCATTGTTCGTACTGTCGAGCAGCGTACAGGAGTAGAGTATATACATTTTGAGATGGGCATTCCCGGCCTTCCGCCTTCAGAGGTGGGTGTGAGAGCCGAGTGCGAGGCTTTGGAAAGCGGAGTAGCTTCGGTATATCCTGTTATAGACGGAATAACAGGCCTTAAAGAGCAGGCATCGCGCTTTGTGAAGGCATTCCTTGATGTAGATATAAATGCGTCGGGATGTATTCCGACAGTAGGCTCAATGCAGGGCTCATTCGCATCGCTGATGCTATGTTCGCATCTGTCGAAAGAGCGTGACACGGTACTTTATATCGACCCGGGATTCCCTGTGCAGAAGATGCAGGCACAGGTGATTGGTGTCAACATCGCATCATTCGACATTGCCGATTATCGTGGAGTACTGCTCGAAGAGAAACTCGAAGAGTATTTTTCAAAAGGGAACATATGCGCTGTTCTCTATTCAAGTCCCAATAATCCCACATGGATGTGTCTCAACACGCAGGAACTTGAAATAATAGGACGCCTTGCTGCCAAATATGATGTGGTGGTGATAGAGGACCTTGCATATATGACGATGGATTTCAGACGCGACATGAGCCGTCCTTTTGAGCCTCCATTCCAGCCTACCGTTGCAAAGTATACCGACAACTATATACTGCTGATGAGTGCATCAAAGATATTCAGCTATGCGGGACAGCGCATTGCCATTGCCTGCATATCCGACAAACTTTACAACAGACACTACGACTCTTTGGCACAGCGTTACGGAATAGCACGTTTCGGTGCAGCATTTGCCTATGTCTACCTCTACACATTCTCGTCGGGAGTATCACATTCGGCACAATATGCAATGCAGGCGATGTTGAAGGCTGCATGCGACGGGGAGTATAATTTTGTGGGCGATATCAAGGAATATGCACTACGCACCGACAGGATAAAAGAGATTCTCTATCGCAACGGATTCCACATCGTCTATGACAAGGATGATGAAGAGCCTGTGGGCAGTGGATTCTTCTTTACAATAGGTTATCGTGACATGAGTGGTGCCGAATTGCTTAAGGAGTTGCTCTATTATGGAATAAGCGGAATTGACCTGTCGACAACCGGCAGTAGGCGAAACGGAATAAGAGCCTGCTCATCGAATATAAAACCTCATCATTATGACATACTTGAAGAGAGACTGAGACTTTTTGACATGAACCACAAATAGCAATTTTATGAAAAGAGTTCTCCTTTTACTGTTTGCTGCAATTACTCTTTCGCTGCAAGCACAGGAACTTTCTCTTGTTCCGTTGCCACAAAAAGTGACAACATACGAAGGCTGCATGCAACTCGACAACAAGAGTATTGTAGTATGTTACCCACAAACCGATGACAACTCCTATACAAAAGTGATAGACAGTTTTGTGGATGAAATGAAGGTTATAACCGGCGTAAAGATCAAGAAGAGCTATCCCAAGAAAGCAAATATTGCAGGTGTGTCTGTCATCAAATATACAAAGAAAGGGGATGTGCACATGACACTGCACATAGACCCTATGATGTGTGATGAGGAGTATAATCTCTGTATAAAAGAGAACAAGATAGATATAGCGACTGCTACACCTGCTGCGCTTTTCTATGCTTTTCAGACACTGAAACAGCTGCTTCCCCGAAATGTGGCGGCAGGTGTTGCCGACAAGAGCATCAAAGAGTGGCGGTTGCCATTTGTAGATATTCATGACAAGCCACGTTTCTCTTGGCGCGGATTCATGCTCGACGAAGGACGTCACTTCTATGGCAAAGAGGCCGTTAAGAAAGTGTTGGATATAATGGCACATTACAAGATGAACCGTTTTCATTGGCATCTTACCGAAGACCAAGGGTGGAGAATTGAGATAAAGAAATATCCCGAATTGACAAATACCGGAGCATGGCGCGACAGCAAGGTACTTGGCTGGGGCGATGTAAAACCCGACGGTATAAGATACGGCGGATATTATACACAAGAGGATATCCGCGAGATTGTAGAATATGCCAAGGAGCATTTTATTGAGATAATACCAGAGATTGATATTCCTGGGCACTCTCAGGCAGCAGTGGCATCGTACCCCGAGATTCTTGCATGTGACCCTAAGGAGAAACACAACGTGTGGCTATGGCAAGGAGTGTCGGCCGATGTAATAAATGTATCGAACCCCGATGCTGTGCAATTTGCAAAAGATATTATAGATGAGCTGACAGAACTTTTCCCATACCGATATATACATTTGGGTGGTGACGAGTGTCCTACCCATAAATGGGAGAGAAACAGCGAATGTGCAGCCTTATTAAAAGAGATTGGCACGCAGAACTATCGCGACCTTCAGTTGAATTTCTATCGACAGATTAAAGATCATATAGCTCAAAAGCCGTCTGAGAAACAGAGAGAATTGATTTTTTGGAACGAGATACTTCATGGTAACACTGCGCTGTTGGGTAACGATATTACCATAATGGCTTGGATAGGTGCTGATGCCGCTGCACAAAAAGCAGTATCACTTGGTATGAAAACCATATTGACACCACAGATACCTTACTACATAAACCGCAAGCAATCGGACAGGCCTGACGAGCCACATTCACAAGGTTACGGAACAGAAACTGTAGAGGCAGTCTACAACTATGTGCCAATGAAGAATACCCCTGAAGAGTTAAAGTCAAAATATTTGGGCGTACAGGCTAATTTCTGGAGCGAGTGGGTTGTAACTGCCGATCATCTGCAATACCTGCTGTTACCACGTCTCGCAGCTGTTGCCGAAGCAGCATGGACTCAGCAGGATAGACGTGATTATAAGGAATTTGAGAAACGCATCCAGTGCGAACAACTGTTCTACAATTTAATAAACGTCAACTATGGGAAACATATTTTTGAATAATATCTCCGATATGCAAAAATATAAACAAATTTAATTAAAATGTATTGACATATGTTTTATTAACATTATATTTGCAGAAATCAACATTATTCAAATATGAAAAAGCTAATTTATCTATTGGCAATAATATTTGCCGTATCATTTACAACGACTATCACATCATGTGGTGGCGATGATCCTACAGAAGAGAATGGCAACACAGGAAATGGTGGCGGTTCTGAGAACGGTGGCTCTGATAACGGTTCAGGAACTATGACACCGAGTCAGCAGAAGAATAAACTCGAGAATACTACAATCAGTTTCCTTGAAGAGTTCGATGCAGCCAATTTCGAAGATGTTGTAGATCTTGCAACGTACATTTCAGAAGTATATTCCGACTACGACTATGATGCGATAGAGGAGTGGGGAGCAACATGTCTCGAGAGTATGGTCGATTTTATAGATACATGGACTGATACTGAGGATTATGGCAGTTGGGGATATTATTATACATACAATCAGTATAATATGCTCTTTAAGATCTCTTCATTCAAAGGAAGTTTCGTGGCAAAGAGTGGAAGATGGAAACGTACCGATGCCAATTATCTCTCTTTCACAGTTAAAGACGAGAATGGCAATGACTGCGTTCTGAAACTTACAACAAGCGGAAAAGAGAAAAAGGTATATGTTGGAGACGAAGAAGAGTGGGAGTGGATTGGCTATGATGACAACGATTTTTATGAATATAATATAGATATATACAATAACTATATATATATACCTGCCAATATAAACATAACAATCGAGCGTGCCGGCAACAGATTGGCCGAAGTTGTCATAAATACCGACCTTGCATCAATGGCTGGAGAAGAGTTTGACTTGAGCCGTGACAAATACAATGTATCTGCTACATTCAAGCTCAATGACTACTCGGTTATAATGGACAAGTTCAAGTATACCCCTGCAGGGGATGGTAGTGAAATTTCATATACCATAAAACATGGTAACAAAAACTTGCTTAATATGACAATGTCGAGCGAGCTTGATGTTGAGAATGGTGAGTTCTATGGTGCCGACAACAACAACATCAGCATAAATCTGATGGACGCTGTACAGTTCAAAGGTTTCTGCAGCGATGTCAACAGATTGATTACACTTATGGACGATGCAGATGAATGTGACGATGAGAGTGAGTTTAAGGAGTATGTCCGCAAAATGAATAATCTCATCAACATAGGTCTATACTACGACAAGAAGAATGTAAAATATGCAAATGTAGAACTCGAGGCATTCATATACGAAGATTATTGGGGCGAAGAGTGGTATTATACTCCGGTTATCGTATTCGATGAAGACGGCACATCGTATAGTTTCGAGGAGTTCTTCAATGAAAGAGATTTCAGAAACCTGATACGCACACTCGAAAGACTTATGGAGGATTACGAGTATCTGTTAGAAGATGCAGTGTAATTCATCAATTGTAAAAAACTAAAATTGCGGGTGTGCCAAATTGTTTTGGCACACCCGCAAGATAATTATACAATGCGGCATACACTATTTATTCTGGTTATTACAATTTGTTGCAACACAGCTATGTCTATAGGTGTGCAAGACAGCGTTCCAAAGTTTTTGGACAGTCTTGTTGTGTCGGCAAACAGATACAGTTCGCCAATAAAGAGCATAGGGATGCAGGGTGTGAGCATGGATATGGACTTTATGCATCGTATGCCTAAGATTCTTGGTAATGCCGACCCTATGCGTTATACGCAGCTGTTGCCCGGAGTACAAACGAATAACGAATATGATGCCGGATTGCATATTCATGGCTGTGAGAACTCACACAATCTTATATCAATAGCCGATGTGCCCATATACAACGCTGCACACATGCTGGGATTATTTTCGACATTCAATGCATCTCACTTCTCAAAAATGTCTGTAAAAAAACAGATTACAGCCGAAGATGCCATAAGTAGAATTGGAGGAGTTATGAATATGGTGCACAGCGACACAGTCCCTAAAAAGACAAACGGAGAATTTTCAGTGGGGCTAATGTCGTCGCAAGGAACAATAAGAGTTCCAATAAACGAAAATTCGGCACTGTTTGCATCGTTACGACTTTCGTATCTAAATCTGTTATATGGCTCACTTCTCGAAATAGACGGAAGCAAATTGGAATATTCATTCTCAGACCTCAATCTTACATATCTGAATAATATAAACAAGAATCACAGATTATATATAGATTTCTACACTGGCAACGACAATGCCACCTTAAAAGACAAGAACAGTGAACTCTATTACAACACAAC
>CAJGCJ010000112.1 GCA_904501775.1 uncultured Bacteroidaceae bacterium
TCCGAACTCATGTACATAAACCTCGCCGGTGCGTCCGGTCTTTCCGGCCGAGCCGAGTCCGTAGAAATTATATATGCCACCACCGCCATACTTGTCTGTGTTTGTTAGTATGAAGATACTCTCGTATGGGGCATTCGATGCGATGTCGCGTACCTTCTGAAAATCTTCGGTCATCTGATAGCGTTCGCTGCCAAAGGTGAAAAAGCGCGTGTCGAGTAGCGAATTATGCCATTTGCCATGTCCCGGCTCGCTTATGCCCGATTCTTCCGATGCAGCCCACACCGCTCTGATATTTATCCTGTGGCTGTTCTCCTTGAATGGCGAGTAGGCAAACAGCGAGTTGCGCCACATGTCGCAAGCTGTCATGAACTTCTCTTTTTCGGTTGCATCGAATCCGTCAGGAATAAGAACTATATCTACAGCGTGCTCTATGTCGCCGCCAATGTGTATCTCAGAGTAGCTGTATGCAGGGCGATATGGAATAATATTGTAGTCTCCTGTCTTTATCAGATGCGAGTGTCTCTTTTCCATCTTCTTACTTGCCTTATTGCGTGCATATATCTCAATGAGAAAATCGTTTTTAGGCTCAGGGAATATGACACCCTCGGGGAATGAACGGTGAACTTCGTTTGCCTCGTGGGTTGTCTGCCATTCGTTGAACAGTGTGCTGTAATTGTTCTTGTATATAGTCTTGCCGCTTTTTGCGTCCACTATGCAAAAATGCTGCTCGCCATATTCGAAGGGGTTTATCAGAGCCTTTTTTGAACCGGCCCATTTGCCTTCGCGTCTTATGCAGTCGAATGTGTAGTATTCGTCAGTGCTGTTGCCCGAATGATAGAAATCGTAACGCATGGTGTTGTCGTTGAAATATTGGCTGTATTCAATATCTCCGGTGTTCACCTGTGTAATAGCCTTTTTGCTGCCGCAGGCGCAGAATGTCACAAGCAGCGCAATTAGCATGATGATGTTATTTCTTCTTTTCATAAAAACATTTCCTTTTTGTTAGTGGTGCTAAGTTAGCTATTTTAACGCAAAAAAGTATAAAAACTTGCTCATAATATGCTCTGTTTGCACTTTTATTCTTATTTTTGCAAATAGTGAACAAACGCAATATTTTTAATTAAAAGTTATAGTATAATTATGAAGAAGTTTTTAATGCTCGGCTTGGCTGCTGCAATGATGTTTACTCTCAATTCATGTAAATCTTCAAAAGAGAGCCAATATAAGATGGCTTATGATCAGGCTAAACAGCAGGAACTTGCTCAGGGTTCGGTTCAGGCAACCGATGCAGTTGAGATTGCTCCCGTTTCTACAACAACAGGCACAGCAGCTCCTGTTGACCAGTCTTATCGCGAAGAGAAAGTTGTGCTTGCAGTTGGCGAGCAGGGCTCTTTGAAGGCATTCAGCGTGGTGTGTGGCAGTTACAGTTCAAAGACAAATGCCGAGTTGGTAAGAAATAATCTTATTTCAGAAGGATATGCAGCTTTGGTAGTTCAGAATCCCTCTACAGGCTTGTACCGCGTAGTGTGTGCTTCGTATGACGACAGACAGAAGGCTGCCGAGGCTCGTGCCCAGTTCAAGGCTAACCATCCCGGCGATGCCGATTTCCAGAAGGCTTGGTTGCTCTACAACAAGTAATAGAAATAAGCCTATAGATAAAAAGAGGACTTTGGTCCTCTTTTTTTGTTGATAAATGGTGTGTGGACTACGTAAATTGTTACATTTGCAGAACTGATTTAAATAAATAACAACTATGAGCAATTCTAAATTGGACGGATACAAGGTGCAGCAGTACAAGTGTCCTGTAAAGCGTTACTGTCAGACATTGGATTTGAAGGATAATGAGGCTCTCATTGCCGAGTACCGCAAAAGACACAGCGAAGGCGAGGCTTGGACCGAGATAATAGATGGCATACGCGAGGTTGGTATACTTGAAATGGAGATATACCTTGTAGGTACACGACTCTTTATGATCGTAGAGGCACCTGCCGATTTCGACTGGAGCAGCGCAATGGCACGTCTCTCGACACTTCCGCGTCAGCAAGAGTGGGAAGATTATATGTCCGAGTTCCAGCAGGCACCTCCGGGGGCATCTTCTGATGAGAAATGGATGCTGATGGAGCGCATCTTCCATCTCTACGGAAATAAAGAATAGAATTGAGCTTCAGATAGATAATATAACATTTTTTTACCTCTTTTATCTGAACAATTCGGGTTATTTGTCTACCTTTGTATTTCTATACCGAAATACAAAGATTAATTGTGCGTATATATGGCAAGAGTATTGGCAGTGGATTATGGAAAACGTCGCACCGGGTTGGCTGTAACCGATGAGTTACAACTGATTGCCGGCGGATTGACTACGGTAGATACAAACTCGGTGATACAATATATACTCGATTATGTAAAGCGCGAGCCTGTCGAACTAATCGTGGTGGGTCTGCCCAAGCAGATGAACAACCAGCCGTCAGAGAACATGGCAAGGATAGAGCCTTTCGTTAACCGTCTGCGGAAATTGGTTGATATTCCCGTAGAGTACTACGACGAGCGTTTTACATCGGTATTGGCGCATCAGGCAATTCTGCAGTCGGGAATTGGAAAGATGGCGCGCCGCAATAAGGAGCTTGTCGACGAGATAAGCGCAACCATAATACTCCAGTCATATATGGAGAGTAAAAGAATGAAGAACTCAAGATTATAAAAGATAAAAATATAGAATCATGATACTACCTATTTATTTGTACGGACAGAGTGTGTTGAGAAAAGTAGCCGAGGATATTACTCCCGATTATCCCGAACTGCCTAAACTTATTCAGGATATGTGGGAAACCCTTGCGCAGGCCGAGGGTGTAGGACTTGCTGCTCCTCAGATAGGATTGCCTATACGTCTTGTGCTGATTGACCTCGACCCGCTTGCCGAGGATTATCCCGAGTATAAGGACTTTAGAAAGGTCTATATAAATGCGCATATAATAGAGACATCCGAAGAGACAGACTCAATGGAAGAGGGATGCTTGAGCGTGCCCGGAATACACGAAAAGGTTACACGTCCCATTAAAATCCGTGTACAGTATCTCGACGAGAATTTCCAAGAGCATGACGAGTGGGTCGAGGGATTCTTGGCTCGTGCCATGCAACACGAGTTCGACCACCTCGAGGGTAAGATGTTCGTCGACCGTCTCACACCATTGCGACGACAGATGAACAAGAACCGTCTTATGAATCTTCTTAAGGGTAAGGCTCATTGCACATATAAAACAAAGAGAGTGCTCAAATGAGATTACTGAAGTATGTCATACTTGCAGCGCTGCTGATACTGCCTTCATTTGTGAAGGCCCAGCTGAATACCGAACAGATTATGATAATAGGTCGCAATGCGCTCTATTTCGAGGATTATGTTCTCTCTATTCAGTATTTTAATAAGGTGATATCGGCGCGTCCCTATCTGTATGAACCATACTTCTACCGCGGACTGGCAAAATATTATCTCGAAGATTATGTCGGTGCCGAAGAGGACCTGACTGCCTCTATCGAGCGTAATCCTTATGTGTCGCGCAGCTATCATTTGCGGGGGCTCTGTCGTGCCAATCAGCAGGAACACCTCGATGCCGAGGCCGATTTCCGTATGGCGATAAAATATGACCCCCAGAATGCAGATGTGTGGCAGAATCTGGCTGTTACCGCCGTCAGACGTGAGGATTGGAGTAGTGCTGCATCGGTGATAGACTCTATGCTGGTCTTCTCGCCACGCAATGTCGATGCATATATGCTGCGTACGCAAGTCGCTGTAAAACAGGGCGATTCTCTTATGGCGCACCGTATGATAAGTGAGGCGGTGAATTACGACAAATATTCGCCCGAAGTGTATACGACACGTGCGATGCTCTATTTCGAGGATGAACTCTACGACAAGGCAGAGGAGGATCTCGACCGTGCGATAGATCTTATGCCCGGCCGCAGCAACAGCTATCTTAGCCGTGCTCTTATACGTTACTATCGCAATAATTTGCGTGGAGCAATGGAGGACTATGATATGGTGCTGTACATTGATCCCTCAAGTTTCTATGGATATTATAACCGTGGCTTGCTGCGTATGCAGGTGGGTGATGACAACAGAGCTATAGAGGATTTCGATAAAGTGCTCGACATTGACCCTGACAATACGATGGCCCGTTTCAACCGCGCCCTATTGCGTGACAATACCGGCGACATACAAGGCGCAATAGACGACTATAGCCGTGTGATAGAGGATTATCCCAATTTTGAATACGGCTATCAGTGCCGTGCGACAGCACGTCGTAAGATTGGAGATATAAAAGGAGCCGAGTCGGACGAGAAATGGCTGCTGAAGAGGCAAATGGCCACGTTCAACAATCAGGGTGCAGCAGTCGATTCGGTTGCAGTGGCAGATGACAAGGTGCGCCGACGCTCAGACAGCAATGTCCGCAACTATAACAAAATGGTTGTTGCCGACGACGAGCCTGCAAAGCAGTATATTACCGAGTACAGGGGCAGGGTGCAGAACCGCAACGTATATGTGGGGCTAAGGCCTATGTATGTCCTCTCGTACTACGAGCAGTTGCGCGAAGTCAGTGGAGAGATGCTCTATTACAAGCCTATAGAGGAGATTAACAAGATTCGTCTCTTTGCACGCAATGTGCTGCTTACCAACGACGAGAGAGCGTTGAGCGAGGATGAGGTGAAACGTCATTTCAATGGTGTGGATACCTATTCAAAGCATATTGCCGATTTCCCCGAAGAACTCTCGTTCAGACTATGCCGTGCAATGGAGTTCTATCTGGTGCAGGACTTTGAAGCGGCTATGGCCGACCTTGACATTGCTTTCACTCTTGAGGGTGATATGTGGCCTGTTTATTTCATGCGTGCGACTGTCAGATATAAACAGCTTGAGTCGAAAAATATAAACGATGATAATAAGAACGAAGCTTTCGGCATAGATATGGGCAGCCTTCCCAATATCGATTACCGGCTTGTCAAGAACGACCTCGACCATGTGATAGAGGCTTTGCCTTCGTTCGCTCCTGCATATTACAATCGTGGTAATGTCTTTGCACGCTTGAGCGATTTCAAGTCGGCTGTTGTTGATTACAGCAAGGCTATTGAAATAGATGACAAACTTGCTGCTGCATATTTCAACCGTGGACTTGCCCGAATATATCTCGGAGATAAGGAAGAGGGTATAGCCGATTTGAGCAAGGCTGGTGAACTTGGTATTTATGCAGCATATAATGTAATAAAACGCTTTGCCGATAAGGAATAAAAACGGAATAGGCTTCCAAATAAGCCTTCCGTTGTAAAAATAAAGCCAATAAGTTAATATCGTGCGCAAATAATTTATTATCTTAGCGCCGTTTATGTAAAATTAGCAATACGAAAAAATATAATATTATGATAAAGATAATACAACCCGATGGCACAGCTCTTGAATTTGGTGCCGAGAATAACGGAAAGTCGTATATAGAACTACTCTCATCGGTAGATCCTAAAATCCTTAACAGCGTAGTAGCTGTAAAGATTAACGACGAAGTGATTGATTTGCGTGATGTTCCTGCCGACGGCACCGAGGCAACTCTTGTTTCGATAGAAGATAAAGAGGCTCTTGGTGTGTTGCGTCACACTGCGACACATATTATGGCCGAGGCTGTAAAACATCTCTTTCCCGAGGCTAAACTCACAATCGGTCCTGCTACCGAGACAGGCTTCTTCTACGATTTCGAGTGTGCTCCCTTTACAAAGGAGAATCTTGAGGCTATCGAAAAGGAGATGAAGAAGATTATCAAGTCGAATCCCCGCATCGAGCGTAAAGTGGTATCGCGTGACGAGGCTATAGAGATGATGAAGGCTAAGGGCGAGACATATAAGCTCGAGCTTATCGATGCTATCCCCGGTGAGGAGAGAATAACAATCTATTCACAGGATGACTTTGTAGATCTCTGCATGGGTCCCCATTTGTTGAATACACGATTGATAAAGGGCTTTAAACTGCTCTCGTCATCAACAACATACTGGCGTGGCGACAAGAACAATCCTACATTGTCGCGTATCTACGGAACAGCATTCTTCAGCAAAGAGGATTGTGAAGCATATCTCGCACA
>CAJGCJ010000113.1 GCA_904501775.1 uncultured Bacteroidaceae bacterium
AAGGGTTATTTTTTCGCTGCTTATACTTGCTGATGGTTCTGTAGGTGATGTGGATGTTAAGAATGTAGCAATGTTAAGATTTGATAAGGATTTGGTAGAGGCGGATTTTTCTGCAGGTGTGATTGACGAGGCAACCAAAGCAAAAATTATGTCTGGTGAGTGCTTTGCAGATGCTGTAAAGGCTGCCGCTAAGAAATTGCCAAAATGGAAGGCTGCTGTTGATGACGGTAAGTCTGTAAATGCCTATTCTCCACTTTTCCCAATATCTTTCCAACCGAAGAAATGATGATACTATAATATAAATGCCGCTTATAAGCGGCATTTATATTATAGTATATTTTCGATATCTTTTAGGTTGCAGACTTCGAATGTTGGAGTGAAATCCTTTTCTTTGACATTCTTTAGATTTACGAAAATTTGGTCCATTCCGATGTTATGCGCGCCTACGATGTCGCTTTCGAACATGTCACCTATCATTATGCTCTCTTCTAATTTTGAATTTGTTGTCTTCAGCGCATATTCAAATAGTTCGCGGCGTGGTTTGTTTATTCCGATATGGTCCGACAATATGAGTTCCTTGAAGTAGTGTCGTATTCCCGATGTCTGCATCTTATGCTCCTGCAGCTCTTGGAAACCGTTCGATAGTATATAAAGGTTGTATTTGGGGGATAGATATTCCAGCAGTTCTTTTGCGTAGGGTATGAGTTTGTCTTTTGTAGGTATCAGTTTGAGTGATATCTCCTGAAATTGTGCTGCCAATTCTTTGTCGTATACTCCCTTCTGCTCAAGAGGGTAGTTGAATCGTCGTCTGTTCAGTTCCTCTTTGCTTATCTCTCCTCGGCCGTACTGTGCCCATAATTCAAGGTTGTATGGAGAATATATCTGCATATACTCCTCAAAGGAGTCGAAATAGCGGGGGTAGCCGAGTTTGTTGTATGCTTCGTTGAACGATTCCCTTGCTGCTGCACTGAAGTCGTATAGTGTGTCGTCGAGGTCGATGAACAGATTACGGTATTTTTTCATCTTATTTTGTTATTAAAATCTTATGAGGTAGTGCCAATTCAAGTTGGCACTACCTCATGTCTCTCTTATTCTAATGTTGTTATCTTACCTGTATTACCAGATATCTTGATACGCTCCAGAATTTATTTGCATCTGTTATTGTCAGCACATACTGTTTGTTGGCGTCCTTCTCCAGCTTATAGCTGTCTGAAGGGTGTGTGGTTAGTAACTTTGCCTTTTTTGCGTATGTGTTTACTGTTGTGAGTTCGCGCATGTCGGCTTTTGTGAAGTAGTCGAGGTTGGCGTTTGTCTCGCGCAGCACATCACCGCTTTTCAGTATCTTCTCGTTTTTCAATTCGCTCTTTGTGCCTATTGCATACCACACTGTGTTCAGCATGTCGTCCTGTTGCTGAATGGTCTGCTCTTTTTCGATGTTGTCCTGTTTGAATGCTGTAACTGTGCTGTCGAGTTGTGAGATGTATATGTTCTTCTCGGCAAGCATCTTGTTCAGTTCCTCAATCTCTTTCGATTTCACTTCCAATTGCTCCTGCAACTTAATTATTATCTGCTGCATCTGCTTTGAGGCCGATTTATTCTTGCTTAGCTCTGCTGTGAGCTTTTCAATCTGCGCTTTGTTCTTGGCGAGTGTCTCGTGGATGAAGAGGATATCGTTCTGCAGTGTCTCTTTTCGGCTCACTTCACTGGTTGCTGAATTGAGGTTTATGCGTCCCTGTGCTTCGTTTATTGCGCGGAATCCCTCTTCAACAGCGTTGATGGTGCTTATCATTTCGTTCAATGCAGCATCGCGCTCTGCAATGACAGCTTGCAGTGAGTCGTTCTGACTTATTAATGCTTTCTGCTTGGTACCATTCTGGCACGATACGAACATTGCTGTTGCAGCCATAATAAGGATAAGATATTTCTTCATAGCTCTATCTGTTTAGTATTATATAATATTCTGTTTATTCCTTTTTATTCTCTTCCTCGGCACCGCCTACAAGTAGCACAAACTCGCCGCGTGGCTCGTTGGTTGTGAAGTGTGCTATAAGTTCGGTGAGAGTACCGCGTACGCACTCTTCGTGAATCTTGGAAATCTCTCTGACAGCTGCGGCCTTACGTTCGCCACCGAATACCTCGGACAGCTGTGTAAGTGTTTTTACAACTCTGTAGGGCGATTCGTAGAATATGATTGTGCGCTGTTCGCTCTTTAGAAAATTCAATCTTGTCTGACGTCCTTTCTTTTGTGGGAGGAATCCTTCGAATACGAATTTCTCCGAAGGGAGTGCTGATGCAACCAGTGCCGGTACAAAGGCTGTTGCACCCGGAAGGCATTGTACCTCGATATCGTTATTCACACATTCGCGTACAAGCAGGAATCCGGGGTCCGATATTCCGGGTGTTCCTGCATCCGATACAAGCGCAACGTGGTGCTCGCTGTTCTTAATCCTATCCACCAGTGAGCCTACGGTCTTATGCTCGTTGAATTTGTGGTGCGAGTACATGGGTACTTGTATTTCGAAATGTTTCATCAGTTTACCCGATGTGCGTGTGTCTTCGGCCAATACAAAATCGGCTTCGCGCAATATGCGTATCGCACGCATTGTCATATCCTCGAGGTTGCCGACAGGAGTCGGTACAATATATAATATTCCCATAATATTTTTCGGTGTCTCTCTTACTTTGCAAAAATAGTCAGATTTTATCTATATATGTATTAATTTTTTATAAAAATCGACAAATGACTGTTGATAATTAATTGTGTAGAATGTTGTTCATTTATGATTATAATTCTAACTTCGCAGAAGTAAGAATGTTGGATTTATAATAGCAAATATTTAGGAATGAACAGATTTTCGGATTATAATCGTATGGAGATGACACGTCGAGGACGAATTGAGGTTATATGCGGCTCTATGTTCTCGGGAAAGACCGAGGAACTTATACGCAGAATGAAACGTGCTAAGTTCGCGCATCAAAAGGTTGAGATTTTCAAGCCTACCCTCGATACACGATACTCCGAAGAGGAGGTTGTCTCTCACGACAGTAATCACATACTCTCTACACCCATCGAGTCATCGGCAAGTATCCTGTTGCTTGCAACTGATGTCGATGTAGTGGGTATTGACGAGGCGCAGTTCTTTGACGATGAACTGCCTGCTGTGTGCAACGAGTTGGCACGTCGCGGCACGCGCGTTATTGTAGCAGGTCTTGATATGGACTTCAAGTGTCAGCCCTTTGGTCCAATGCCTGCATTGATGGCCGTTGCCGACGAGGTGACAAAAGTTCATGCCATATGTGTGCGTTGCGGTAGCTTGGCCTATGTGTCGCACAGAACGGTACAGAATGACAAGCTTGTGCTTTTAGGCGAAAAAATGGAATACGAACCCTTATGCCGCGAGTGTTATCGTCAGGCACTTGAGGAGCGAAACGAACAGTTAACAAATGATGAATAGCGAGGTTTCTCTTGGACGTTTTTTAAAGATTATACTTATCCTCATAACGTTGGCAATAACATTTTTTATTGTCGACTCGTTAAGCAATGTACTATTGCCCTTCTTTGTGGCATGGCTCATAGCTTATCTGCTCTATCCGATGGTGAAAATCTTTCAGTATCGCCTGCGCTTCAAATATAGAATGCTCTCGATAATTGCAACCATGGTTGTTGCTTTAGCTGTAGTGATAGGTGTAGTGATGCTTATACTCCCGTCAATGGTGAGCGAGTTCGCATCGTTCAAGAGTGCTGCGATATCTTTTTTCGGTGAGCAGATTAAGAATCCCACAATACCGCCTGTAATAGCCGAGCAGATCCAGGACTTTGGAAAGGAGCAGGGGATTATGCAGCTGCTGCAGAGCGATGGTTTCAACGATTTGCTCTCCGATGCGTGGCAGCGCACACAAAGCATGCTTCTTGGAACAATAAATCTCGTGGCCCAGTTTGCTGCATCGTTCATAGTGCTTCTTTACATATTCTTTATTCTGCTCGATTATGAGAGGCTTGCCGACGAGTGGAAAGAGGTGCTGCCCGTAAAATGGCGTAACTTCGCAACAAAACTATCGGATGACCTTACCGATGGCATGAGCCAATATTTCCGCGGACAGGCATTGGTGGCACTGTGTGTGGGTGTCCTGTTTGCCATTGGCTTTGTCATTATCGATTTTCCCATAGCAATAGGTTTCGGACTCTTTATAGGTGTCCTTAATCTTGTTCCCTATTTGCAGATTGCCGCACTCTTCCCTATGGTGTTGCTTGCGCTCATGAAGGCCGCTAATACAGGCGAGAACTTCTGGCTCATACTGTTTGCTGCGCTTGTTGTATTGTGTATTGTACAGGCAATACAGGATTTGATACTTGTGCCCCGAATAATGGGTAAGCGTATGAATCTGCACCCGGCTGTAATACTGCTCTCGCTCTCGGTGTGGGGCTCTTTGTTGGGTATGCTCGGAATGATTATAGCATTGCCTTTTACCACGTTGCTTATTGGTTATGTCAAGCGTTACCACGAATTGCATGGTGATTTAGAAAGTTCTTTAAAAGAGGAAAACGAATCTTGTAAAGCAATGGACGGCAGTGAAAACAGCTGATTCTGTCGAAAAATAGAGCCTGCATATGAAAATTTGTAGGAAAATGTTTGTATATCGAAAAACTATTCGTATCTTTGCACTCGCTTAACGGCACATAGAGGTCGACTCGCTAGCTCAGCAGGTAGAGCACATCCCTTTTAAGGATGGGGTCTTGGGTTCGAGCCCCAAGCGAGTCACACAAGAAAGAGGATTTCAGTGAAATCCTCTTTCTTGTGTATATAGTAAATATCTTTTTACTATCTTTGAGATATACTCGAATATTTACTGCACTCAATAATATTTATCTGTATAAAGGTGTATATATGATTTCGCGCTGCTATCTTGAAATAACGAATATCTGTAATCTCTCCTGTCTGTTCTGTCCTAAAACAGAGAGGAAGAAGGCTTCGCTGTCGTATGATGAGTTTGATTTACTTACAGACAAGCTGGCTGGCGAGATTAAGTTCCTCTATTTTCATCTTATGGGTGAGCCGCTTCTGCATGCACATCTGTTCGATTTTATAGTATTGGCACGCAAAAAGGGTTTTGTACCCATTATTACCACAAATGGTACGTTGCTTTCCAAGGCGCATCATCTTATTGATTCGGGTTTGCACAAGATACAGATATCGCTTCATTCGCACGAGGGAAATGCAAAAGATGACCTTGAGGGGTATATCCGTGATGTTATGCAATTCTCTATATCTGCAGCTCAAAAGGGTATTGTAGTGGTGCTCCGTCTTTGGAACGAGGGTGGGTATGACAGTAAGAATAATCTGGTTGTTGAGGAGATTGCAAAACATGTGTCCCCTTCATGGGCTATGCGTCCCGATGGATGGAAGGTTGCTGATAATATCTACTTGGAGCGCGATTCAATCTTTGAATGGCCCGACACGGAACGTGACGAGTGCGTGCAGGATGAATCGTTCTGTTATGCGTTGCGTAACCAGATTGGTGTGCTGGTTGACGGCACCGTGGTGCCTTGTTGTCTCGACCATGCAGGCAGTGTCAAGCTTGGAAACCTGTTCACACAGTCCTTGAGCGAAATTCTCTCCTCTCCCCGTGCGAAGGCTATCTATGATGGATTTACGCGACACGAGGCTGTTGAGCCATTGTGCAGGCGTTGCGGTTATGCGAATGTGACCAAACGTTTCAGAAAGTGAGTTACTCCCTTTTTGTATAGTCGTTGCGTATCTTTATTATGCAAATGATTATACTGCATGCCGATGTTATGAGGTTGGTTATAAAGAGTGGCCATAGTATATGTGGCTTATGCAGTATGCCTTGTATCATGAAGAAGATGGCTCCTATTGCCATCATTATGAATGCCGGCAGGGCTATTCCGTCGGTATTGCGTGTGCGGATTGTCTTTATAGCTTGAGGAACAAAGCCCAGTATCAGTGAGATACCTGCAATGTATCCGCATATTTCAAATATAATTCCATTCTCCATATATAACAGTATCGGGGTGTTAATTAATTAACACCCCGATACTGTTATATATGGAGAATGGAATTATATTTGAAATATGCGGATACATTGCAGGTA
>CAJGCJ010000114.1 GCA_904501775.1 uncultured Bacteroidaceae bacterium
CCCTTTGTGCGGCACTTGATGTAACCCTTAACGACAGCCTGCTCCTCCATAGCTTTATTAACAAGCTCCCAAGAACGGCTAGCGCGTGCTTTCTTGTGTGAAAGGTTCAACTGACCTTTCTTGTCCTCCAAGTTCTCGATGTAAACCTCTACCTGGTCACCTACCTTAAGGTCGGGGTTGTAGCGGAACTCGCTGATGGGGATAATTGCGTCCTGCTTGTAGTTGATGTCTACAATAACCTCGCGCTTGTTGATGCTGATAACTGTACCGTTAACAACCTCGCGGCTTGATACTTTGTTTAGAGTGCCATTGTAGGCCTGCTCCAACTGTTCGTGTGAGAGACCTGAGATGTTCTCACCGTTTGCGTACTGATCCCAATCGAAATCGGGTGTACCTGTTAATACTCTTTCTTCGCTCATAATTTGTTTTAAGTTAATGAGTTAGACATTATGTTGATAGAATTCGGCTGCAAAGATACTGCTTTTTTCGCTAAAAACCGCTTGTTTTTCAAAGTTTTTGCATTTAATATGCGTATTTAATCCGTTATCTTTGTTGATAATTATATTAATGAATTGCGCTCGGCTTCGAGATGTTTATTTTGTTATATTTTTTTGTTTTTTTTCTATAATAATATATACATTTGCAATAAAAAAATAGAAGACTAATTTTTTTATCAGATAAATTGTATGGAGATTCTGGATAGTTTTAATTTTATGCACTTCTTGAGTGCATTCATTGTGATGTTCGCGATAATTGACCCTGTTGGCACAATGCCTATTATTGTGGGAATACGTGAGAGTGGTAAGCGTATAGATGCAGGCAAGGCGGTGTTCTACTCTTTCTCGCTTATGATTCTGTTCTTCTATCTTGGCGATTGGATGTTGAGTCTTTTTGGCGTGGATATCAACTCATTTGCGGTAGCAGGTGCGCTTATCCTCTTCCTGATGGCGCTTGAGATGGTTCTGGGAATAGAAATATTCAAGGATTTTGGAGAGTTGGCCGGCAATGCAACGTATTTGCCAGTTGTTTTCCCTCTACTGGCCGGTCCGGGTTCATTTACGACGTTGCTTGCTCTGAAGGCTGAGTATGCTACGCTCAACATATTCCTTGGTTTAATGCTCAATGCTGTGGTGGTGTACTTTATGCTGCGTTTTACAAAGACTGTGAAACGCTTTTTGGGTAAAAGCGGGGTTTACTTTATGAAAAAGTTCTTTGGAGTCATCCTGCTGGCCATTTCGGTAAAGCTGTTTACTTCCAATATCTCTTATCTGTTGGGCAATATCTGATTCGAACACTATATGGCATACAGAAAGGGGCAAGCGAAAATGCTTGCCCCTTTCTGTATAGGTTAGCTCTGTAGCTATTTGATCTCGGATTCCTCTTTCATGTCTATCTCTTTGCCTTGCGCATCGTAGAAGTGGTATTCGAGCAATGCAAGGCTTTGATTAGGTATTATACGTATTCCCAGTCCGTATTTCATTTGCCATTTTCTGTATAGCGAAATGAAACCTTTGTTAATGTATGCAGCAACATAGGGGTGGATGTGAAGTGTGAATTTATGTACTCCGATGCTGCTTGTCAGTGTGTTTATCTTGCTCTCCAATGTATCTGTAAACTGTATCGAGGGCTGTATCTTGCCTTTGCCAAAACATACGGGGCATTGCTCCTCGACGGGCATGTTTATTGCAGGACGTACTCTTTGACGTGTTATTTGCATAAGTCCGAACTTGCTGAGCGGCAATATGTTGTGCTTGGCCCGGTCGTTTTCCATGTTCTGCATCATGCGCTCGTAGAGCTTTTGGCGGTTCTCGGACTTGTCCATGTCGATGAAGTCTACCACTATGATGCCGCCCATATCGCGAAGTCGCAATTGGCGTGCCAATTCATCGGCAGCTGCAAGGTTTACCTCAAGGGCATTGTCTTCTTGGTTTGTCGCGTTGTTGCGCGCTTTGTTTCCGCTGTTTACATCTACTACGTGAAGTGCTTCGGTGTGCTCTATTACCAAATATGCGCCTCCCTTGAATGATACTATTTTGCCGAATGACGATTTTATCTGCTTTGTGATGGCAAAATGGTCGAATATGGGCAACTCGCCGCGATAGAGCTTTACAATGTCGGCACGGTCGGGTGCAATGAGCGACACGTAGTTCTTGATATTGCGCCACACCTCTTGATTGTTTACATGGATACTTTCGTATGAGGGGTTGAAGAGGTCGCGCAGAAGTGCTACTGTGCGGTCGGACTCTTCGTAGACCAAGGTTGGCGGCTTTGTGCTTTTTTGTGCTTTTGCGATGAGCGTTTCCCAACAGTTTACAAGATGACGCAACTCTGCGTCAAGGTCGGCTACCTTTTTGCCTTCTGCTACTGTGCGTACTATAATGCCGTAGTTCTTTGGCTTTATGCTTTGCAGCAGTTGCTTGAGGCGGGTGCGCTCTTCGGGTGACTTGATTTTTGAAGATACGGAAACTTTGTCTTCAAAGGGTATCAGTATCAAAAAACGGCCTGCAAATGAAATTTCTGCACTAAGACGGGGACCTTTTGTGTTTATGGGCTCTTTGGTAACCTGTACCAATATTTCTTGTCCTGTCTGCAGCGCTTCGGATATGTTTCCCTCTTTTCCCTTCTCGGGCGCTATTGTGGCCTTTGACATGGGGAAACTCTTTTTGCGGTCGTTGATGACCTGCTTCAGATACTTTTGGTGAGAGAAGAATTGTGGACCTAAGTCCAGATAGTGTAGGAATGCGTCTTTTTCGGAACCCACGTCGACAAAGCAGGCATTGAGCCCGGGCATAATCTTCTTTACACGCCCAAGGTATATGTTGCCTACCGAAAATGATGCTGTCTGTTCTTCTCGTTGGAACTCTACCAGTTGCTTGTCTTCAGTGATGGCAATGGAGACTTCGTTTGATTGAACATTTACAATGAGTTCGCTTGTCACGGTTAATTAAAATTAATTTGGTTTCTTAATGCAAAGAACAAACTTGCAGTGTGCATTTCATTGCCGTGCAGGTTTGTTCTTTGAATTCATTCAGACATTTTTACTTCTTGCTCTTATGTCTGTTCTTTCTCAGTCTTTTTTTACGCTTGTGCGTAGACATTTTATGTCTTTTTTTCTTTTTACCGCTGGGCATAATTAGTAATGTTTATTAGTTAATATTATATTATTTCTTTACGTCTGACATGAATGTCTTTGCGGGCTTGAATGCCGGTATGTCGTGAGCAGGAATGATAAGTGTTGATTCCTTATGGATATCACGTGCGGTTTTTTCTGCTCTTCTCTTTATGATGAAACTACCGAATCCACGCAAGAATACGGGCTTGTGATTCGACAATGACTCTTTTACTACATCCATGAATGCTTCAACAGTAGCGAGAACAACAGTCTTCTCGATTCCTGTCTTTTTTGCAATTTCGTTAACAACCTCTGCTTTTGTCATTTTTAGTGTAAATTATATTCTGGTTTATCCAATGTTAATTTTCGGATGGCAAATATATAGCTTTTTTTACTTATGCCGAAATTTAACTGTGTTTTTTTTATTAAAAATGCTGATTTTGTGAGGTTTTGTGTTGTTACGATGATTAAACGGGTGTTAGAAGTTGTCACCTTTTCGCATTTTTAAACAACTCAACAACAGCCTTCTGACAATTACTGTATTTATCTTTATTAAGATATGTTTTATATCTATTTTTTTTATTAATGTTTTTGTTGTATTTTTGCAGCGATAAATTAACAGGTTATAAATAACATTATTATATGTCGGTAAATAAAGTCATACTTATAGGAAACGTTGGTAAGGAACCCGATGTGCGTCATCTCGACCGCAATGTAACAGTGGCTAATCTGGTGCTTGCGACAACCGAGCGTGCTTATACATTGCAGAATGGTACAACTGTGCCCGAGCGCACAGAGTGGCATAATATCGTATTGTGGGGTGGCTTGGCCGATATCGCCGAGAAATATGTACACAAAGGCGACCGCATATATGTCGAGGGCAAGATAAGAACAAATACCTATGAAGATCAGAACGGTATCCGCAGATACAGAACCGAGATTCTGGCCGAGAATCTTGAGATGCTGACTTCGCGTCAGGGTGTTGCAATCGGTGCAGAAGGCAATTCCAATATAAACTCATAATCGTTTATTCCTGATAGATGATGGGCTCTATTTTTGCTCTTTTGCAATTCTTTTCTATTCCTTTATCTTATGTAGGGTTCAGTGTTCCCGGCTTCGGGGCAATAGTTGCGTTGATTATAGCAATGCTGTTGTTGGTGGTTTCGGGCTTCATATCGGGCTCCGAGATTGCTTTCTTCTCGCTGTCGCCTGCTGAACTTGCAAAATGTCGTGAGAGTGATTCGGCATCGGATAAACGTATAATAGAATTGGTGGAACAGCCCGACAGGCTGTTGGCTACAATACTGATTACAAACGATTTTGTCAATGTCGGTATTGTTATGCTGCTGAACTTTTTCTTTATGTCGGTGCTTAGCTTTGCTGCTCCATGGCTTGAATTCCTGCTGCTGACTGTGGTGCTGACATTCCTGTTGCTGCTATTTGGTGAGGTAATGCCTAAACTCTATTCAAAGAATAATGTATGGACATTTGCGCATGTAGCGTCGGGTCCTTTGTATGTGCTGCACCGCCTTCTCGCTCCATTCTCGGGTCTTTTGGTGCGCTCTACAACCTTTACCGACAGGCTGGCTTCCAAGGGCAGCTATTCTCTGTCGGTGGATGAACTGGAGCAGGCGCTTGAACTTACAGACAAAAAGGAAATTGGAGAGCAAAAGAATATGCTCGAGGGTATAATACGTTTCGGAGATGAGACGGTAAAAGATATTATGACATCGCGAATGGATATGGTTATGCTCGATATACATGCACCGTATGTCGAGGTGTTGCGCTGTGCAGCCGATAATGCCTATTCCCGTATACCTGTATATGGAAGTACACAGGATGATATACGCGGTGTACTTTATATTAAGGATCTTATACCTTATCTTAATAGGGGGAATAATTTCCGTTGGCAGACACTTGTGAGACAGCCTTATTTTGTTCCCGAAACAAAGAAGATCGATGATCTGCTGTGCGATTTCCAGACAGTACGCGTACACATGGCTATAGTAGTGGATGAATTTGGCGGAGTCTCGGGATTGATTACACTCGAGGATATCATTGAAGAGATAGTGGGAGAGATTAACGACGAGTTTGATGAACCCGATACATCATACGAGCGTATCGATGACCATACATTCGAGTTTGACGGCAAGACATTGTTGAGCGATTTCTATAAGATTCTTGATTTTGATGCCGACGATTTCGAGGAGTATGTTGGCGAGGCCGATACTCTGGCGGGTCTGCTGCTGGAGATAAAAGGCGAATTCCCCAAGTTACACGAGAAGTTGAAGTGCAACGATATAGTATTCGAGGTGGTTCAGAAAGACCGCCATCGCATAGTCCGAATAAGGGTTATTCTGCCCGAGGAGTGATTCACATTTGCGACACTTTGTGCAGTGTAAAAAGTTCTTTATTTTTTTTAACAGATATTCTCTTTATTTACAATAAAAAGAGTAACTTTGCGTATTGACCAATTGTTATAAACAGACAGTTTATTAATAATTATTAATGTGCAAAGTTATATGATACAAGTTCTTATACGTTGTATACTGACGGTTGTTATCGGCATTTTGCTTATTGTATATCGCGATGCCGTGCTACCATTCATTGTTCAATGTCTGGGCGTTGCATTTGTCATACCCGGTCTTTTTGCACTGGGCCGATATCTTTTCAGTAAGATGGAAATGACAGGGGCTTTGTCATGGATGTCACTTGTGACAAGCTTTGGAAGTGTGGTCTTTGGATTATGGCTGCTCTTCTCTCCCGGTTTCTTTATCGCAATACTTATGAATGTGTTAGGTGTGCTGCTGGTGCTGTTTGGCGTGTATCAGTCGGTCCAACTCTTTGCTTCAAGAAAATATGTCTCAAGAGTTCCTGTGGCATTATACATAATGCCGGTGTTGCTGTTGCTGCTTGGTCTGTTTGTTTTGGCTAA
>CAJGCJ010000115.1 GCA_904501775.1 uncultured Bacteroidaceae bacterium
TTACCGCTGCATGCATCGCAGCGTCCGCCCGACACATTGAACGAGAATCGGCCCGGCTTGTATCCGCGAATCTTGGCCTCGGGAAGGTCGACAAACAGGTTACGGATGTCGGCAAACACCCCTGTGTATGTTGCAGGATTTGAACGCGGTGTGCGTCCAAGAGGCGACTGGTCTACATCTACAATTTTATCTATATTCTCAATGCCTTCGATGCTTTTATATGGCAACGGCTCTCGTAGCGCCCTATAGAAGTGTTTGGCAAGAATGGGTTGCAGAGTATCATTTATGAGCGACGATTTGCCACCTCCCGATACACCTGTCACACATATCAGCTTGCCCAACGGGAATTCCACATCAATATCCTTCAGGTTATTACCCGAAGCACCTTTTATTCTTATGTATTTACCGTTGCCCTGACGCCGCTGAGCCGGTATGCTTATAGTTTCTACATTCTTCAGATAGTTGGCAGTCAACGTATTGCTCTTAAGCATATCTTGCGGAGTACCTGCAAAAACCACATTACCGCCCTTTCGTCCGGCCTTAGGACCAAGGTCAATCACATAATCGGCAGCAAGCATTATATCGCGGTCGTGCTCTACCACTATCACAGTATTTCCACCGTCGCGCAGTGCCTTCAGCGAATTGATAAGGCGGTCGTTATCACGCGAATGCAGACCGATACTCGGCTCATCGAGGATATAGAACACATTCACAAGCTGCGAGCCCACTTGTGTTGCAAGACGTATTCTTTGCCCCTCACCGCCCGACAAGGATACAGACGAGCGTGACAAAGAGAGATAACCCAATCCGACATCGAGCAAGAAACGCAGGCGCGAAAGTATCTCTTTTACAATCTCATCGGCTATGGCACGCTGCTTGTCGGTAAGCGCAGTGCCCACGTTGCTCAGCCAATCGTACAGCATCGATATATCCATTGATGCAAGCTCGCTGATATTCTTTCCGTTTATACGATAGTGCAGAGCCTCTCTGTTCAACCTTGCGCCCTTGCATTCGGGACAAGGCTGCATTACCGAGAACTGCTCGACCCAACGCAACTCCTTGGCCGACACTACACTCTCTTTTTGTTGCTGGATATATTTTACAAGACCGTCGTATGTAGCAAAGCTGTCAAGATACATATCCGATGTGGAGACAAGGCGTAATGGTACAGGCGAACCGTAGAGAATCTCATCGATAGCCTCATCGAGCAATTCAGCAACGGGCGTATCAAGGTCTGCTTCGTAACGCACCAGCACAGCTTCAATCTGCTGAAAGATAGATGAACGGCGATATTTTCCAAGTGGAGCCAAAGCCCCTTCACGCACCGAAAGGGTGCGGTTTGGAATAACCTTATCCACATCCACCATACTCACCACACCCAATCCCTTACATTTGGGACAGGCGCCCTGTGGCGAGTTGAACGAGAAATTATGCGGGTCGGGTTCCTTGTAGGCAAGCCCTGTAACAGGACACATAAGACGTTTGCTATAGTGACGTATCCTGCCATCGGGCATATCCATAATCATCACAAGTCCATCGCCCAACCCCATCGCTGTAGATATGCTCTGCTTAAGACGCGAAACATCCTTCGCATCCACAGCCATCTTGTCTACTACAACCTCAATATCGTGGTTCTTGTAGCGTTCCAATTTCATGCCATGCGACATTTCGCACAGTTCGCCATCAATGCGGACATTCAGATATCCCTTGCGCATCATCTGTTCGAACAGCTCTTTATAATGTCCTTTACGGGCCTTCACAAGCGGAGCCAGAATATAAATGCGCTTACCGTTGTACTCATCGAGAATAAGGTCGAGAATCTGCTGCTCGGTATACTTCACCATCTTCTCACCCGACTCATACGAATAGGCATCGGCCACACGCGAAAAGAGCAATCGCATATAGTCGTATATCTCGGTGGTAGTACCCACTGTTGAACGGGGGTTTTTGTTCGTAGTCTTTTGCTCTATTGAGATAACCGGCCCCAAACCTGTAATCTTATCCACATTGGGGCGTTCCATGCCACCAAGGAAATTACGGGCATAGGTAGAAAAGGTTTCAAGGTATCGACGCTGTCCCTCGGCAAAAATGGTATCAAAAGCCAATGACGACTTGCCACTGCCGCTGAGACCTGTTATCACCGTCAATGAATTATGAGGGATATTTACATCTATATCCTTAAGATTGTGCACTTTGGCACCAAACACTTCTATTTTGTTCGTCATGGCGTAACCTCCTCTGAAAAACCGCGCAACAGATTGACAGCACTCTTTATTTCATATTTAAAGCCATCGGCACCCAATGCATTTACAACCACAAAATAGACACCGTCCTTTACCGCTGTGCCTTTATATGTACCATCCCATCCGCACTGCTCACAATCAATTTCATCTATGCCCCATGTGTAGAGTTGCTGTCCCCAACGGTTATATATAGCTCCGCTGAATTTGACAATAGACTTCACATCATAGACATTAAAATAGTCGTTTATACCGTCTCCATTCGGCGAGAAGGCATTAGGCACCTTAAGAGACGACTCACTTATACTTATCACAAAGGGATCGCGCTCCCATTCCAGTACAAGGTTAGGGTTAGCGCGGCTTGTATACACCACTTTCAGCACCACACTATACAAACCGGCCTGCAGAAAATCATAGTCAACATCCGCATCGTATCTGACAAGAATAGGCTCGGTGCTTTCGTCGCTCATAAATGTCCATGTGCACACCAGAGAGTAATCGGGATACTCTGCTGCATTAGCCCTGAACTGCACATTCAACGGGGCTTCGCCTTCGTAATTGTCGCCTTCGGCAAGTTCAACAACCTCGCCATTCTTGTCTGTCAGCAACGCAGTCGGTATGGGCTCCTCTATCTCACTTTGCGCCATGATGGGCAAAACAGTGAACAGAGAGAACATAAATGCTATTATATATAATCTTTTCATAATTGGTACAGTTTTAGTAATAACGCACAAAACGGCCGCATTATTACATGCAATAGAGCCTTGTCGCATATTTTTCTGCGAAGTTAACGTTTTCAGACGAAAATACCACGCTCGCCATAAAATATTAAAACAAGTTTTATTCATTCGCTTGCACGAGCTTTCGCTCGTTTGTTGTATATCTGAGATATACTCGAATATTTTCTTTGGCGACAAGTCGCACTCCTTTGGGGCACTAAAGCGCCCGTTGTCGCAAACAACGCTCATTTCGCGTTGTCGCTGTAAAACGCACCAAAGTAAACTTTGTGCGTTTCGCTCGTTTGTTGTATATTTGAGCTATACTCGAATATATTTGGCACTCGCTGTAAAACGCACCAAAGTAAACTTTGTGCGTTTCGCTCGTTTGTTGTATATTTGCAAATAATTATAACATTCCCACGATGAAGAGAGCAAGACTTATCATAACAACAGCGTGTTTCATCTTATCGCTATTCACTCTACAGGCACAAGAGAGCAACTACTTCATACACACTGTAAGCAAAGGACAGACCCTATATTCAATATCCCGAATGTATCAGACTACAGTAAAGGATATAATAGACCACAACCCCGAATGTATAGAAAAACTGTCAATAGGACAGAAGATAAAGATATACCAGAAACAGGAGACTCCCCTTGCTGAATCGGCCGACAATAACGAAAATGCAAAATACCATACAATAAAGCCGGGCGAAACCCTTTACAGACTTGGCAAGATGTACAACCTCACTCCACAGGAGATATGTGCAGCCAACCCCGGATTGGGCATCAGCAATTTCCGTAGCGGCGAGGTTATTCTGATTCCATCAAAAAGCAGTATTGCATCCCCTGTTGCAAATGTAACAGCAAAAGAGAATACAGTATCTGCCGAGCCACAAGAACAGACCGACAAACAGGCTATCCGCACAACCCATAAGGTTAAGCGTAAAGAGACCATCTATCGCATAACACGCACCTATGGAATAACCGAAGAGGAACTATATGCAGCCAACCCCGGCATTAAAGGTGAAAAGCTGAAGAAAGGAACAGTCCTGAACATACCATATTCAAAAGACGATGCGGCAATATTAGACGTCAAGGAGAATCAACAGACTGTAGAGAGAATACAGAGCGATGCTGAAATTTTCAACAGCATAAGCCAAAGACTACAGAGCGATTCACTGCGTGGCAGTTTCGAAGGTATACGCGTTGCGATGATATTGCCTTTCCTTCTCGAAAGCTACTCACCAAAGGAACAAGCGCGCATGGTAGAATACTACGAGGGTTTTCTCATGGCTGTAGAGCAACTGAAACAGTTGGGATATTCATACGACATCTACACATACGACTCGGGCAGCAAGGACTCGACCCTTGAGCCGTTGATAAACAGTGGCGAGCTCGACAACATGGATATCATATTCGGTGCATTATACCCCGAGCATAACAAACAGCTTGCCGACTTCGCAAAGAAGAAAGAGATTCCATTGGTAATACCCTTTACATCAAAGGAGGACGACATATTCCGCAACCCCATGGTATATGTCGTGAACACCATGCAGTCCTATTTCTACTCCGAAGTCATCGACCATTTCACAGTGCAGTTCCCCAACGCAAATGTGATATTCGTAAGCGACAGCATCGACAACAAGAGAGAGTTCGTATCGGCACTTTCCGAGAGTTTCGACCAGCGCAGTGTGCCCTATACGACAATAAAACTTGCCGACCTTATAAACCCCGAGATAAACGAGGATACCCTTAAGACCATGATGAAGGAGGACAGAGAGAATATCTTTATTCCCCTATCGTCGAGCGAAGCGACACTCGGAACAATAATCCCCACGCTTAAAGTCCTGAACAACGACACCATAGACCTTCCCGACTACAAGCTGTTCGGTTACCCCGAATGGCAGATATATGCAGGAAACATGCACAACCAGATTTACGAAGTTGACACATACTTCTATACATCGTTCTTCAGCCATTACACACTGCCCGAAGCCACACGGTTCCAGAACGAATACATCAGATGGTACAATCGCGCACCACAGAACATATATCCACGCTACGGAATGTTAGGCTACGACACCGGCTATGCCTTCCTCTATGCGATAAGCAGACATGGCAACAACATGTCGAACGAGATTAACAAACTGCCATTCACGCCGGTGCAGACAGGATTCAAGTTCGAACGTGTCAACAACTGGGGAGGCTTTGTAAACAAAAAGATATACTTTGTACATTACACGCCAACATACAACATCGAAAAGATTGATTTTGACAAAAGATGAAAAACAGAATATTATCAATAATTGCAGCACTCATAACATCAGTTGCTGCATACTCACAGGTAGAAGAGCCGCGTAATATCTTGGAGATAGGTTTTGCAGGCGGAATGAACTTGAGTCAGATGGACATCTATCCGACCATACGCCAGACATACAACAAGGGTCTTAACGGCGGTATAAGCCTGCGCTACACAAGCGAAAAATATTTCAAGATGATATGTGCAGCCCAGCTCGAGATAAACTTCTCGCAACGTGGTTGGGAAGAGGATTTTGACGACAAGAGCGGAAACAGCTACAAGCGCACGCTGTCATACGTCGAAGTACCATTCCTTGCACATCTGGCATTCGGTAAAGAGCCACGTGGATTCCAGTTCTTCATCAACCTTGGACCGCAGTTCGGTTTCTTCCTTGACGAAGAGGAGGAGTATATAGGCGATTGGCAAATAGCGTCGCGCCCCTCATCTTCACGCCCCGTATACGGCAAGTCTACCGAGAACAAGTTCGAATATGGAATAGTGGGTGGTTTAGGAGTGGAGTTAAAGACCAAAGCCGGCAATTTCTTTATAGAAGGACGCTACTACTATGGTTTGAGCGACATCTTCAATAACTCGAAGACAGACGACTATGGACGCTCGGCAAACAATACAATAACAGCAAGAGTTGGTTACTCTTTCCCTTTGTTCAACAACTGATATCAAACCAACAACATAAACAATAACGGCAGATGAGCATGCTCATCTGCCGTTATTGTTTATGTTGTTGGTTTGATATCAGTTGTTGAACAAAGGGAA
>CAJGCJ010000116.1 GCA_904501775.1 uncultured Bacteroidaceae bacterium
ACGCGATACCTGAGCACCACCGAATGAACGGTTAGCAAGAAGACCGCCGTACTCGCGTGCGAAAGGAACACCCTGAGCAACACACTGGTCGATGATAGCGCCCGAAACCTCGGCAAGACGATGAACGTTAGCCTCGCGTGCACGATAGTCACCACCCTTTATTGTATCGTAGAAAAGACGGTAAACAGAGTCGCCGTCGTTCTGATAGTTTTTAGCTGCATTGATACCACCCTGAGCCGCGATTGAGTGAGCACGACGGGGAGAGTCCTGAATACAGAAGTTAAGCACGTTGAAACCCATTGCACCAAGTGAAGCGGCTGCCGAAGCACCTGCAAGACCTGTACCTACAACGATGATGTCGAGGTTACGCTTGTTAGCGGGGTTCACCAATTTCTGATGTGCCTTATAGTTGGTCCATTTCTCAGCCAACGGGCCTTCAGGAATTTTAGAATTCAGTTTTTCTGAACTAATCTTAGCCATAATATATCTTTTTTATGATTTTACAATTAATGGATTATGCTTAGCAACCTGCACAAGGACAGAAAGCGTAAACAAGAACAACTGCTGCAAAGCCGAGGATGATAACGCTTGAAACAACGTTACCGATGCAACGCCAGCGGTTGAACCAAATCTGGTTGTTCCAACCAAGAGTCTGCATTGCACTCCAGAAACCGTGTGTAAGGTGGAACCAAAGAGCAACCAACCAAACGAGATAGAGGATTACATACACAATGCAAGAGAATGTCTCCTTGATGTAGTGTGTACCGTCGGCAGCAAGCTCAACGCCGTCAACGTGAACACCGAGCATGTGCAATACCTCAACGAGCTGCATGTTAGCCCAGAAGTTGTAAAGGTGAAGACCCATACCCAAAAGTACGATAACACCAAGAACGAACATGTTCTGTGATGCCCACTCAACCTCTTTAGGCTGCTTTGTGTAGTCGTAACGCTGAGTACCGCGAGCTTTTCTGTTCTGCATTGTAAGAATGAATGCATAAACAAAGTGCAATACAACAAGAGCAGCAAGACCCGCTGTTGCTACAAGTGCATACCAGTTAGCACCAAGGAACTCACAAATCATGTTGTACGCGTCGCCACTGAAAAGAGCGACCAAGTTCATTGACATGTGGAAAAGAAGGAAAAGAACAAGGGCAATACCCGAAACGCTCATAATCACCTTTCTTCCCACAGAAGAATTAAGTAACCACATAATGAATTGATATTAAATTATTTAATTAATAAATTGTTTGAATTTTCCAGTAATTCACCTTTTACAAATAGCAAAAATAAAGTTTTTTTGTTAAACACACACTAAAAACCGATTTTTATTTAGGCGCCACCGAATTTATTTTTACTACACATCAAAAGTGAAAAAATAGTTGTATCTTCGTCCGATAATATAACATTAGAGGATAATACTGTGATTTTTGAGTACGACATATTGGTTATTGGCGCCGGACATGCCGGCTGTGAAGCCGCTGCTGCAGCAGCAAATCTGGGTATGAAAACATGTCTGATGACAATAGACATGAACAAGATTGCACAGATGAGCTGCAACCCCGCCATAGGTGGTATTGCCAAGGGACAGATTGTAAGAGAGATTGACGCACTTGGAGGCTACATGGGATTTGTTACCGACAGCACCTCGATACAGTTCAGAATGTTAAACCGCTCAAAAGGACCGGCAATGTGGAGCCCGCGAGCACAATGCGACAGAACAAAATTCAGCATCCTGTGGAGAGAGATTCTTGAGAATATCCCCAACCTGCACATGTGGCAGGACTGCGCCACCGAACTTATTGTCGAGAACAAAAAGGCCGTTGGCGTAAAGACACAGTTGGGAGCTGAGTTCCGCGCTAAAAGCATAATCATAACAGCCGGAACATTCCTCAACGGACTCATGCACATTGGCAAGGTGCAGATTGAAGGCGGCCGAATAGCCGAGCCTGCAGCCAAAGGACTGACCGAATCCATCATAAAGCATGGAATCACATCAGGAAGAATGAAAACCGGCACCCCTGTGCGCCTCGACAAACGCAGCATAAACCTACAACTCACTGATATTCAACCGGGTGACACCGATTTTCACAGTTTCTCGTTCGACAAAGTAGAACGTAGTCTGCAACAGAAACCATGCTGGGGATGCTACACCAACCCCGAGGTGCACGAGACACTCAGAGACGGCCTTGCCGATTCGCCATTGTACAACGGACAGATACAGAGCATAGGACCACGTTATTGCCCAAGCATAGAAACAAAGATTGTAACCTTTGCCGAGCGCGACAGACACCTGCTGTTCCTTGAGCCCGAAGGCGAGACAACGCAAGAGATTTATGTCAACGGTTTCTCGTCGTCGCTTCCAATGGACATACAGTTGAACGCACTACGAAAGATTCCGGCATTAAAGGATGCAGTGGCCTATCGCCCCGGATATGCAATTGAATATGATTACTTCGACCCCACACAGTTAAGACATACGCTTGAATCGAAGATTATAGAGAATCTCTATTTCGCCGGACAGGTAAACGGTACGACCGGATATGAAGAGGCCGCCGGACAAGGTATAATCGCCGGAATAAATGCTGCACAAAAAATCAAGGGTGGAGAAGAATTTGTACTGCACCGCAACGAAGCATATATCGGTGTTCTAATCGACGACCTTGTAACGAAAGGTGTCGATGAACCCTACCGAATGTTTACCTCACGCGCTGAATACCGCATATTATTGAGAGCCGACAATGCCGACTCGAGATTGACCGAAAAGGCATATAAACTGGGGCTTGCAACCGAGAAGAGATATCAGCGTCTGCAGTACAAAACAAAGAAGAGAGACGAGATAATTGAGTTCATCGAAAGCTTCTCGGTAAAAGCAAACCTCATAAACGAAGGACTCGAGACGTTGGGCACTACTCCACTCACACGAGGATGCAAACTCGCATCGATAATAGAACGCCCGCAGGTGACAATAGAAGGAATTGCAAAATTCATTCCTGCGCTCGAGTCGAGACTCTCACGACTTGGCGACGACAGGGACGAGATTGTAGAGTCGGCCGAGATTGAGATAAAGTACCGCGGTTACATAGAACGCGAAAGAGAGCTTGCACAGAAGATGCAAAGACTGGAGAACATCCGCATCAAAGGCCGCTTCGATTATAACAATCTTGAATCGCTGTCGACCGAAGCACGACAGAAACTCACAACAATACAGCCCGAGACGCTTGCCCAAGCAAGCAGAATTCCCGGTGTGTCGCCAAGCGACATAAATGTACTTCTGGTGCTTGCCCATAAATAAATGTTTCACGTGGAACAATAGAGAACTAAACAAAAACATAAAGCCATGAACAAAGATTTACTGCTTAGCAATCTGAGAAACATTCCCGACTTTCCTATACCCGGAATACAGTTCAAGGATGTTACTTCACTCTTCAAAAAACCTGAGTGCTTGAAAGAACTCAACGATGCACTTTACGAGTTATACAAAGACTGCGGCATCACAAAAGTCGTAGGCATCGAGTCGAGAGGTTTTGTTATGGGCTCAGCTTTGGCAATAAGACTAAATGCCGGATTCGTACCTATCCGCAAACCCGGCAAGTTACCAGCCGAAACAATAAGCGAGAGCTACAGCAAAGAGTATGGTACCGACACAATAGAGATTCACAAGGATGCAATAGACGAGAACGACGTTGTTCTTATCCACGACGATCTTCTTGCTACAGGCGGGACCATGTTGGCCGCTTACAATCTTGTAAAGAAGCTCAACCCAAAGAATGTTATGATAAACTTCCTTATTGAGCTCGACGGCCTAAACGGACGTGCAATCTTCCCCGAAGACGCAGACGTACAATCGCTTTTAACAGTAGAGGGCGACTAAATGAAAAAAGAGGATAAGCGCAATAATGAAGAACACCTTAAGGGCATCGTAAACAACCTGCCCGACTCCCCCGGATGCTATCAGTATCTGAACAGCGAAGGGGTTATAATCTATGTTGGAAAAGCGAAGAACCTGAAGCGCCGCGTATCCTCTTATTTTAACAAAGAGCAGCAAAGCCTGAAGACAAGACTTCTTGTCTCGAAGATTTGCGATATAAAATATGTTGTAGTGAACAGCGAGACTGATGCACTTCTTCTTGAGAACAACCTCATAAAGAAGCATCAGCCTCGCTATAATGTTTTATTGAAGGACGACAAGACCTACCCCTCTATCTGTATAACAAACGACTACTTTCCCAAACTCTTCAAGACACGAAAGATAATAAGGGGAGCCGGCACATATTTCGGACCTTACAGCAATGCCGGGGCACTGAACGCAATGATAGAGCTCATAAAGGAGTTATATGCACTGCGCACCTGCAACCTTAAACTGACACCCGAAACAATTCGCGAAGGAAGATACGATGCCTGCTTGGAATATCAGATAAAAAAGTGCAACGCTCCATGTATCGGATGCATAACACACGAAGATTATCAGAAACAGATAAGCGAAATAAAGTCGATATTAAAAGGAGATATAAAGCCTTTACAGGAGACTCTTTTGAATGAAATGAAAGAGAAGGCCGCCGAACTGAAATTCGAAGAGGCACAAAAGATAAAGGAGAGATTCGATTTAATCGAAAACTTCAGAACACGCAGCGAGGTCGTAAGCCCTACCCTGAACAATATCGATGTATTCAGCATTGAAAGCGACGAAAAGAGTGCATATATAAATTTTCTGCACATTACGAATGGTTGCATAAATCAGGCATATACTTTTGAATACAAGAAAAAGCTCGATGAAAGCGACGAAGAACTACTCGCTATGGGTATAGTGGAAATGAGGGAGAGATTCAAAAGCAAAGCCCGGGAAATAATCGTTCCTTTCAATATTGAACTTGCCATAGAGAACACCATAGTAAGCACTCCTCAAAGAGGTGAGAAAGCAAGACTTCTGTCACTATCAAAACTGAACGTAAAACAGTACAAGGCAGACAGACTAAAACAAGAAGAGAAACTGAATCCCGAACAGAAAGCGACTCGCCTGATGAAGGAGATACAGCAGGCAATGGGTATGGAAAAACTGCCCGTTATAATCGAGACTTTTGACAATTCAAACATACAAGGCAGCGATGCTGTTGCTGCATGCGTCGTATTCAAGAAACTGAAACCGTCAAAAAAAGACTACAGGAAATACAACATAAAAACGGTCGACGGAGCCGATGATTATGCATCGATGCGAGAGGTTGTAAGACGCCGTTACAGACGCGCCATAGAGGAGGAGACTCCCCTACCCAACCTGATTATCGCCGACGGCGGCAAGGGACAGATAGAAGCCATAAGAACGGTTATAGAAGACGAACTGAAGCTGAACATTCCCATTGCCGGACTGGTAAAGGATGGCAAGCATAGGACATCGGAACTTATCGTCGGCAAAAACGGAGAATCGATAGGATTGAAACAGCACAGTGCACTCTTCCGTCTTATGACACATATACAGGACGAAGTGCACCGTTTTGCCATAACATTCCACCGCGACAAACGCAGTAAACGTCAGATTGCATCGGAACTCGACACAATAAAAGGTATCGGTAAAAAGAGTAAAGAAGAGTTGCTAAATAAATTCAAAAGCGTAAAAAGAATCAAAGAGGCTACAGCGGAACAGCTTGCCGAAGTTGTAGGCAAGGCTAAGGCCGAGATAATAAAAAGTCACTATAAATAACCCCGGATATTTATTACAGGCACTATATATATTCCGCCTTTTTGTTGCTATCTTTGAGATAATACTCTAAGATTTTCTTTGGCGACAAGTCGCGCTCCTTTGGGGCACTAAAGCGCCCGTTGTCGCAAACAACGCTCATTTCGCGTTGTCGCTGTAAAATATTGGAGCAAGCTTGGCTTTATTTCGCTCGTTTGTTGCTATCTTTGAGATAATACTCTAAGATTTTCTTTGGCGACAAGTCGCACCCCTTTGGGGCACTAAAGCGCCCGTTGTCGCAAACAACGCTCATTTCGCGTTGTCGCTGTAAAATATTGGAGCAAGCTTGGCT
>CAJGCJ010000117.1 GCA_904501775.1 uncultured Bacteroidaceae bacterium
CACTTGTGATATTATCCATCCACTCCTGATTTTCGAGATACCACTTCACTGTCTTTTCAATACCCTCTTCAATCTGCAGCGACGGTTCCCAGCCAAGTTCGCTCTTCAGCTTACGCGAATCTATTGCATATCGCAAATCGTGGCCGGCGCGGTCAGTAACAAATGTTATCAGATCGAGCGAAGCTCCCTCTTCGTTCCCCAAAAGGCGGTCTACTGTTTTTATAACGACCTTTATTATATCAATATTCTTCCATTCATTGAAACCGCCGATATTATATGTCTCGGCAACTTTTCCCTCATGGAATATGAGATCAATCGCACGAGCGTGGTCTACCACATACAGCCAGTCGCGCACATTCTCACCCTTGCCATATACCGGCAACGGTTTACGGTTACGTATATTATTGATGAACAAGGGTATCAGTTTCTCGGGGAACTGATAAGGGCCATAGTTATTGGAGCAGTTGGTAACGATTGTTGGCATTCCATATGTATCGTGAAAGGCACGCACAAAATGGTCGCTCGAAGCCTTTGATGCCGAATAGGGGCTATGCGGATTATACTTTGTTGTCTCTACAAAGAAATCATCGCCATACACCTCGTGTGCACTAATATCAGACTGTTTTCCCTGCGGATGTGTAAGTTCCAGAGCACCGTAAACCTCATCTGTAGAGATGTGATAGAATCGCTTGCCATCATACTTTTCGGGCAACGACTCCCAATATACCTTGGCAGCCTGCAACAGCGACAGCGTTCCCATCACATTGGTACGCGCAAAGGTAAATGGGTCTTTTATGCTACGGTCGACATGGCTCTCGGCAGCGAGATGTATGATACCATCTACAGAATAGTCGTGCATCAACTGCAACATTGTTTCATAATCGCAGATATCGGCCTTTACAAACATGTAATTCCCAAGATTCTCGACATCCTTAAGATTGGCAAGATTACCCGCATAAGTAAGCTTGTCGACATTAATTATACGATACTGCGGATATTTATTCACCAATAGACGCACCACATGGCTACCTATAAAGCCTGCGCCTCCTGTTACTATAATATTGCGTTTAAAGTCCATACAATACAAAATTATTATAAAAACCGTACTCCGCAGAATATCGTGGAGTAGGGTTATGATTTACTTCTGCTTGATTAGCTCAAACTCGGCACCCGAACCGAAGTCCTGACCATTCTGCGAGTTCAATCCTGTAAAACGTACATAACGCGCCTTTACAGGCTCTTTAAAGATTACAACCTGCTGTTTGCTGTTACTCTCGAACTCGCCCTCACAAACAGGCTTGCTCCAGTTCTTGCCATCATTGCTTATCTCAATTTTATAGGCCCTTATATTACCGTTGTTTCCTCCATCCTGACGGGGCAGATATTTGAATCCCTTTATCAGTGTCTCTTCGAAAGCATCAAAATCGACCCAGTGGGGATAGCTTGCCACTGTCACCGAATACATTGTGTGCCATATTGTAGAGGGGTCGCCATCGACCATCTTTGATGCCTCATTGCCATTCTCTTGGCTCGATGCGAACACCACTGTTACGGGAATTGCTGTTACCTCGGCATAGCTGTATGTTGCAGCAAGCTTAGGAGTTGCCTTTTCCCAAACTACAATCTCTCCACCCTTACTCATATCCACAGGCTGTGTGTAAAGAGTTGCCTTGCCGCGTTTACCTATCTTATAGTAAATATGCGCACCCTCTTTTGAGCAGTTCATTGTGACCATACCTCTGAGGTCGCGTGAAAGCACCACAGGAACAACTCCCGAAGGTTTCACATTAGCCTTCTGAGTATATTCGCCAGCCTTTACAGGACGCATAATGAAACCCATTGTATTCTCGACCGATTTAACCCTGTCGCAGTCGAGCGGACCACCCTGACCACAACTGTTACCGCCAAGACCGTTCACTTTTTTGTCGAGATGCAGCCATGTGCCCGAAGACTTTGGCAACTGGTAGGGGTGAGCTGCAACGGTAAGCTCTACGTCGTTCCATGGAAGCGCAGTGGTCGACATTCTGTCGGTAGCTACGAATATAACACCTTCGCCCTTTTTGTTGGTTAGCGCTGCCCAGCGAACATCCTCGCGGTTGGCCATCTCTTGTGGTTTGGGGAATTTCTCGAACTGCCCGGCAACAGAACTTGAATACTGCTGCACAAATGCTCCCGAACAACGATCATTGTAGTTGTTCTGAGGTCCACGGCCATAGTATGTATAATTATCGTACTCGGCAGGCAACTGCAGTTCGTAACCGATGCGTGCAAGGTCGATATTCTTGCTGCCGCTGACGCTGCTGTTAAGCTCCACAGAACCGTCGGGATAGACTGTGTAGATGCGATTGGAAATCATATAAAAATCATTCTCACCGAATGCACGTGCATCGTCGACAAGCCTCCATGTGTTGTCGTCGTTCTTTACACGACGCACAGCGTTGGGAGCCTGTGAGCGAACGATATACTGCAACACAACGCTGCCATCCTTATTTGTGTTTGTAACAAGAGACATCACACTGTCCTGCAAGTTATGCAAACCGTTTGCATACCAATTGTTCCAAGCCCAGTTGTCGTTATCAACAGGAGCACGATATGCACCAATCCTCATAACATTACCCTTTGCAAACACCTCGTTGCCGTTATATACTACATTGTAGAGTACACCTTTCTTATTGTCGAATACAATATTGAACGAACCGTCCACTGCTGCTACTGTAGTTATTGAAGCGTCATTGCTCAGCTCCCACTTGGTCTTTCCACCCTTTGCAACATCGGCAAGGAGAATACTCTTCTCGGCAGCCTTAAGCAAAAGCTGCTCTTCCATCTGCACATAGCCTTTCTTGGCCCATGGAGCATCCTCTTTGAGCATCAACTGCACCTTGATAAAGTATTCGCAATCATCTTTAAGTTCAATATTCTCGAACGAGGGTTTAATATCCTTGGCTGTTCGTGCTGCTATTGCAAGATCGGGAACAAAGCAGTGCTCAACCTCTTTGCCGTTCTCCCACAATGAGAGACGTATATCCAAATCGCTCAAAGAATTGAAATAGCGTTTGTTGAACAATCTTATATTTCCGTTCTCAAGCATCGATATACCCACATTCTGATACACCTTCTTAACCTCCCAATATTGGGGTTTGGGCGAGTGGTCGGGGAACACAATACCGTTCATACAGAATGTGTGGTCGTTGGGACGGTCGCCGAAGTCACCGCCGTATGCCATATACTTATCGCCGGTTTTGGGGTCATAGTTCCAAAATGCCTGATCGGCCCAATCCCAGATAGCACCACCAATAAAGAAGTTGGTGCTCTCCATTGCATCCCAATAATCCTTGAGGTTACCCACAGCATTACCCATAGAGTGGGCATACTCCGATATGTGGAACGGATATTTTATATTGGCTGTACCCTGAACAGCATACTGCACCCATCCTACAGAGGGATACTGGTTCGAGCCCATATCCACAATATTGTTATTACGCTCATATTGTACAGGTCGCGATGAATCGAACGCCTTGAGTGTCTCGTAAGCCTTCACAAAGTTTATACCGGGACCCGCTTCGTTGCCAAGCGACCATATCACAACCGACGGACTATTGATTGTAGCATGTGCCATCTCCATTACACGGGCCACATGAGCATCAAGGAACTCGGGCACATGCGACAGCGACGCATCTCCATAATAATATTGGTGACTCTCGATATTGGCCTCATCCTCGAGATATATACCATACTTGTCGCACAGATAGTACCAATAGGGAGCATCGGGATAGTGGGAATTGCGCACATGGTTTATATTTCCACGCAACATCAGCATCACCTCATTCAGCATCTGCTCGCGCGTCACGGCATGTCCCCGTTCAAGGTTATTCTCGTGACGGTTTACACCCTTCATCTTGATAGGCTTGCCATTCAGATAGTAATATCTGCCGGCTTTTCCGAATTCATCGTCATCGGCCTTTGTATCGCGAATCTCAACCTCGCGGAATCCCATATATGTGGATGCCATCTCAACCACCTTACCCTTCTTGTCGAACATTTTCACTACAAGAGTATAGCGGTTAGGTTCTTCGGCACTCCATTTTGCAGGGTTGCTAACCTTCAGGTCCATGTGCACCGTTGTCGCATCAGCTGTAGCGAGCTCTGCAAGTTGTGCACTGCACACAGCATCCGCAACCTTAGTATTTTCGTCGCTATACAACTTGTTCTTATATAACTGCGCCTCAATCTTATACCCCTTGACTGCCTTTTTCGACAAGTTACGCACATCGACATCTATTTTAGCGACAGCATCCTTGTACTCATCGTCAAGGTCGGTTACTACACGCACATCGCGTATCTCAACTGCATTTGTCGAAGTCAGCGACACAGTGCGGAATATTCCCGGCAGGCGGAACATATCCTGTGACTCAAGGAACGAAGCATCGCTGTTACGGTATACCTCTACAGCCACACAGTTTTCGCCCTCAACAAGATATTTACTGATGTTGAACGCAGCCTTGTTGCGCGAGTTCTTCGAGAAGCCCACATATATGCCATTTATCCACAGGTAGAAGAAAGAGTCGACACCGTCGAAATTGATATACACCTGACGTCCTTTCCAGTCAGTAGGTACAGTAAAGTTACGTCGGTACGAACCCACCTCATTTCTATTATAATATGTGGTATGGTGTTTTGCCGGTTCACGCATCACACCACCCTTCCAGTCACCAACAGCCACAGAGTGTTTGAATATAACAGGCTGGTTGACATAGATAGGTGTTCCATATTTCTGAGTTCCATCCGGCTGCAGTCCATACACGTTCCAGTTCATCGGAACCTGCACATCATCCCATCCCGAAACATCGTACGACTGCTTGTAGAACTCAGCAGGACGCTCCCAGGGATTTGCCACCCAATTGAATTTCCATGTACCGTCGAGCGAAATATAATACTCACTGTTCTCGGGCAGCACCTTCCTTGCATTCTCCTCGGTACGGAATGTAAAGAACCAAGCATTTGGCTGTTCTTTGTTAAGAGCAAGTTCCATGGATGCCTCCCACTCGCCACCGTCGGGAGCCACTACATCCTTGTAGGCGAAGCCGTTGAGGGACTGTGCTGTGACTGCGTAAAAAGTGGAAAGAGCCACTGCGATAAACAAGAAAAATCGTTTTTTCATGATAATGGATTTGTTTTTGTCATTAACGACATCCTGCCACAAAGCAGACATTTTATTATAGACAAGTTATTTTATAAACCTTATTAACACAACACTGCGAATATAAGAAAAACATGCCGATAAAACAAAAAAAATAAAAGCCACATGAGCAGCTTTTATTTAATTTACCTGAAGGCTAAATGTGCAATTACACAAATTAGTTTTTGCTAGCCTCGAGAGAAACCTTACGGAAAGACTTCATCATCTTCTCGAGCTCGAGAGATGCCTTGCGTGCACGTGTACCTGCAGCCTTGTTGCCCTTCTCAACCTGTGCATTGGCATCTGCCTCGAATGCAGCATAAACCTCCTGAATTTTTTCAACCAATTCTTTCATGATATTAAGTGTTAAATAGGTTAGCGATGCACAAAGATAACAAAAATCCTTATAAAAAACACTTTTTGCCCATTTTTTTCCAAAAAAATATATACAAGTCTATTTTATCGGCAAAAAAGAGGAATAAGAACCACTTCCCCGACAACAAAACCTTAGTTAAAAACCACATAAAACCACCCACATGGCATAATAGAAATGAAAACGCATACAACCGACTCACAACAACAGCAAATAGATGGATATACAAACAGATATACAAAACTGCTTAAAGATTCCACAGCCCTTTCAGTATATTACAGAGTATACCACATTAATATGAAAAATCCGGACATCTACAAA
>CAJGCJ010000118.1 GCA_904501775.1 uncultured Bacteroidaceae bacterium
AGCGTTTTTCCTGACAAATTCTTCAGTAGCTCAGTCGGTTAGAGCACCTGACTGTTAATCAGGGGGTCGTAGGTTCAAGTCCTACCTGAAGAGCAAAGCGAGTAACAAATGTTACTCGCTTTTTTTGTCTTAATGCCCCTAATCCGGCCTCGTCTGCTTACCTGTAAAGCAAGCTGTAAGGTATGTGGAGGGTTTTGTCAATCCATAAAGGGAAGTCTGTACATCTGCAAAAGTTTTGGGGTGCTATATAAATGTTATTTTTTGGAAATAGTGTATAACATATAAGCAGCACTGCTCGCGGTGCTGCTTATATGTTATGTTTCAATCGTTTATAGTCCAAAGAGTATTCCTGCCGACATTGAGCGGAACTCGGGGCCTCGGTTTTCTGATATTACGTTCGTTGGTGAATATTTGAAATACAACGAGAACGGTTTTATATATACAATGCCTTTAAAGTCAACTGTTACAAAGTTTTGATGTATGTCATAGTAGCGATCTTTTCCCGGTGTTCCATCGACCCTCCATCGAGTCTTTATGTTACCGCCTGTGTTTATGTTGAGAACGGGTCCTATTCCTACGCCAAAGTTCTTGTTTATCTTATGTTTTAATATCATGGAGAAGGCGAGGCTGAATATCTTTATTCGTGAGAAATTTATCTCGGCTCCATCCGGATAATCCTTTAATACGATATTGTTGGTCTCTTTGACGAAACGTTTGTCGCCTGTCATGCGGTAGTTGCGCCAATTTATACCGAAACCGAAGTTGATATAGCTCTTTCGTGTCAGATGGTACTCTACATCCAGCAGTTCGTCGAGAATGAACTCGAATGAGCCGTTGCTGAACGGGAGGTCCACTCCGTCACCTTCGCCGGTTGCGCTCACTAAGCCTATACCAAATTGCGGCTCTATGGTTATGTCGATGTACGGTTTGAAAGGCTTGTTCTTTGATTTCTGGTCGTCACCTGAAAACGGAATCTTGAAATTCCAGTCATCACTCTCTTTGTGGGTAGAGGTGCTGCTTGTGTACTCCTTTTCTATAGAATATTTATAGGCGTCGTTGTCTTCCTTGCCTTCAACAACTATTTTTATGAAATTTTCGCCATCGGTAATATGTACCTTGTTGGGCCTGTTTATCACAAGTGTGCTGTCGGTTTCTGCACTCTTTCTCACTTGGGTCGAGTCGATGTTTGTCATTGCAGCAAGTGACGTACACAATGCCATTATCATGGCGGTTAGAATTGATTTTTTCATGATCTATATGTATTATTATTTTATTTCATGGTTATCTGAACATCTTTTTTAGCTCCTCTATGCTGGGGTAGCCTTCCATGTATACTACGGTACTTTCGTCATTCTCGTCGCTGCGTAGTGAACTGTTACGGTAAAATATGTATCTGTTTTGGCCGTTTATGGGTTTGAACATGAAGAAACCGTAGTAAAGTTTGCCGTTTATGTAGCCGCACTCTTTGTCTATGGCTTTAGCGGCATCGCTCTCAATGGCTTTCTCGATGTCGGAAAAGAGTATTGTGTCGCATGTTGTTATGCTGCGAAAGAGTGTGAGATTATACTCCTTGAGCATCTTCCCTTTGATGTATGTGGCTTCGAATTTCAGATTCCACTTGTCGCTGCCGCTGAAAAGCGGCTCTATGGCAAGGCCGCTCTGCGCCTTGACTCCTGTGAGAGTGAGCAGGATTATTATAAGTGCTGTCAGGTGTCTCATGTTGCTGTTCTATTCAGTTCTTATTTCTATCTCTTTGTTGTTCTCGTTCAGTGTGCCGAATATGTCGGAAAGCTGTTCGTGTGCACTGTATTGTTCCGTATTGTTGTTTACATGGGTCATGGCCTTTTGCATTTGTGATAACACTGTGGCTTTGTCGGTATATCGTTTGCCGTCGATATATGCTATGTAAATATTCTCTTCCTGAAGGTTTACATGCCATATTCCTAATATGCAGGCAACTGTTATCACTGCTGCTGCGCTGTAACTTGCAATTCTTGATATGTCGTATCTGCGGCTCTTGCTTGTAGTGTGCATTCTTAGCTCTTTTCCTACGGCAAGATAACCCATGACAGCCTTTATTTCATTGAAACAGGGGTCGTCTGAAGCCTTACTTGTCAGAAACATTCTCAGTTCGTTCTCTTCTTGCGGTGTAGTGGTTGCCTCGAAGTAGCGCTGCGTCAGTGTTTGCCATTCCTGTATTGTACGTATAGTTTTCATATTGTCTTTTTTTATATGGCGTTTCTTCGTCGGTAACATTCTCTTATCTTTTTTCTTGCTCTTGACAGTTGCATCCGCACTGCTGTCTGCTGCATGCCGAGCCTTTCTGCTATTGACTCGAGTGGTTCTCCTTTATATTCCCTGCTTTCGAGAATCTGCTTCTGGAGTGGTGTCAGCTCTTTCTCTATAATAGCTTCTACTTCGTTGAACAATTCCTCCCTGTCGCTGCTCTCTTCGTCGAGTGTGTCATGCTCTTCGTCAATTCTTATGGTCTCTATCTTACGTTTACGGTGTTGGTCTATAATTATATTCTTCAGTGTTGTAATGCTTAGTGCTTCGGCCTCTTTATTCGTTTTTATATCATCTTTTCGAGGCCATAATCGACAGAAGGTCTCCTGTAGCGCGTCATCGGCGTCACTGCTTGCCGTTGAGAATCTTGCAGCCAATTGAATCAGTTTCCTTCGCATGGCTGTAAACGTGGATACAAGTATTTCTTCACTCATCTGTCGTTGTTGTTCTGTGTCTTTCTGTTATGTAAAACGAAAAAGTGTAGCTGTTGTAACATACTTTTTCATTTTTTTTATAAAAAAACAAGTCCATTCAATTGCGAATGGACTTGTTTTTGTGTTTGTCTTTTCTATTATTAGAAATAGAGGTATCTGTTGTCTTCAATATTTGCCTTCTCAACAAGGTCGCGCATGAAGAACTGATTTGCAAAATTCTTGCCGGTTGTCTTGAGTGATGCCTCTTCGTTTGCTGCATTGAACTCTCCATCCTTTGCATTCTTTGCGATGAGCTTGATTACATATACGCCTGCTACGCCTTCGATAGGAGCACTAACTTCGCCCGGCTGCAACTTTGTAACAGCTGCTGATATTGCCGATTCATTGGTGCTTGTCTTGTTGATGTATGCAGGTGCTGCAAAACTGATGCGCTTAACGCTGTCTGTCTTTACTGCTGCAATGCTTGAGAGCTCGTCAAAGTTCTTGCCCTTGATTTCGGCCATAATCTTCTGTGCCTTCTTCGCGTTTATGCTCTTTGTACGTGTGATGCCTGCAAGCTTCTCTTTTGAAGTGTAACCTTTCTCGTTGATCTTGTTAAGAGCAACTACAAGGAGGTTGTCGCTGTTGCCGCACTCGTACAGGGGTGATACGTTGCCTTCCTCTGCATCGCGGAATGTCCAACGTATTGCGTCGCGTGTGCCCGAGATGTTACCTACGCCGTATGCCCAGTTGTAGATCTCCTGTGTGGGTGATACGCGGTAGCCATACTCCTCGGCGTTCTTATCAAGGTCGTCAGCGGTGTTGCATGATGCTACGAACTGGCTGAATTTGTTGTAAGCGTCGCTGTATGTCTCTTTGCTGAACTCTGATGTACGTTTGATGACGAATGCGTGATACTTTGTCTCGGGGTTCTTCTTGTCTATTACCTGATAGATGATGTTTGAATTGCCACTCTCAAGAGCAAGTACCTCGTATGTACCCTTCTTGCCATTGAGCAATGCCTTTGCATATGCAAGGTTGTCGCCTACCATGGGGAAACCCTCGTACATGGGTGATGTCAACCACATTGAGTCTGACTGTGCCTGACCCATGTCTGTCGCAATCTGCTTGAAATCTGCACCCTTCTTGTTAAGTACGTTAAGAAGGCTGTCTGTCAACGCTGCTGTTCTTTCTGCGTTCTCGCTTGTTACAAAGAGTGTGCGATAGAGTATAGAGTCAGCAACTGTCTCTTTACCTATATATTTATATACGGTGTATGAGTCATCAGACTGGTTGTAGAAAGGACCTACTACCTCGTTTTCTTTTGCCTTCTCCAACTGCAGCTGTACCTCCTCGGGATATGCCTCTTTTGACCAAGCCAAAGTAGAGTAGGGAACCTCGCTGTTTGAAAGGCGAGCGATTGTTGCATAGTCCTCGTCACCTGCTCTCAAAGAGTCTGCATAAGCCGAAAGCTCATTCTTGAGGTCTGCACGGTCTGCTGCGCTGGGTGTAACCTTGTAGCTGACGTATTTAATGTCGCGGCTCTCGTACATCTCGCGATAAGATTCCTTGATAGCGTCATATGTCTTGTTGAGATCTGCATCGCTTACTTTTACAGTTGAATCGGCAATTGCGCTGTAGGGATATACCTTCAACTCAACATCGTATGTGTTTGTGCTGCTCTCGTATGCATACTTTGCAGCTACAGGGTTAGAGATGAATGAGTTTGAAAGCAACGCGTAGTACTTCTGGATAAGTGCATTCTGCATGATGTTCTTCTCCATGAACTTCCAGCACTCGTAGAACTGCATGTATGTGGGGTTGTTCTTGTTCTCTTCGTATGTTGCAAGCATGTTGCTTACTACGTCATAGTCAAATTTGCCCTGTTCGTTGTTGAAGATGGGGAACTGACGGAAGATGGGGTCCTCGCCTTTCTTTACGATGTCACGAAGCTCTGCTGCAGTAACGGTAAGACCGATCTTGTCGGCTTCAGCTTTTACTACCTGATATTGCAGATAGCTGTTCCATACTCTGTCTTTGATGTTGTTGAGTTCGGCTTCGCTCAATGTGCTGCTGTTTCTCATGTATTTGTATACATTTGACTGCTCTTCGTACATCTGCTGGAAATCTACTGCAGATATCTCTTCTCCGTTGATTGAACCAACCGACTGTGAACCTTGGGGAGATTGGAAAATTCTCAATGCGTCACCTGCAATGAATGCAAGTAGTGCAAGACCTACGAATATAAGAAGTAGGGGGCCTGCGTTACGCAGTTTTTGTAGTGTGGCCATAGTTTTTTTATTATTTTTAATTTATATATTCATTATATCCAATGTAAACGCGGCAAAGATAGTAAAATGCTTTTGATTTTTAATAATATTGAGGTAAAAAAATATTGGTGTAAATGGCTTTAATTCTCATTTTTATCGGTTACCTTCAATTTTACCAATTCTATCTTCATACTGCGTTTCTTTATGGTTTGTATCTGATATTTATCGATGTTTATGGTTTCGTTCAGCTGTGGGAAACGCTGGTGGTAGGCCAGTATGAAACCGCCGATTGTCTGATATTCGTCCGACTCGGGGATGTCGAGGTCGAACATTTCGTTCACGCGCTCCACCTCCAGACGGCCCGAAAGAAGGTATTCATCGTTGCCGAGTGCCTTTGCTGTGTGGTGGGTGTTGTCGTGCTCGTCTTCAATCTCTCCGATAATCTCTTCGAGAAGGTCCTCAAGTGATATTATACCCGAAGTGCCTCCAAATTCGTCTACAACCACTGCCAACGACTTCTTCTGTTGCATGAGTGTGCGCATAAGTTTTTGTGCCGACAGCGTCTCGGGTACAATTGGCATCTTGCATATTCTCTGCTGCCATCTGTTTTCGCTGCGGAAAAGTTCCGAAGAGTGTATGTAGCCTATAATGTTGTCGATATTGTCTTTGTAAACAATAATCTTTGAGTGCCCCGATTCGATGAAGAGTGACTTCAACTCTTCTATGGGTGCTGTAACTTCAACGGCATCAATCTCGGTGCGGGGAATGTAGCAGTCGCGTACCTTGATGTCCGAGAAGTCGAGTGCATTTTGAAATATTCTTACATCGTTGTCGATGTCCTCATCCTCCGATGCACT
>CAJGCJ010000119.1 GCA_904501775.1 uncultured Bacteroidaceae bacterium
CATATTATGAAAAAGAAAGTATTCGTATCGGGATGTTACGACATGCTCCACTCGGGACACGTAGCATTCTTCAAAGAAGCATCCACACACGGCGACCTTTATGTAGGAATCGGTTCCGACGCCACCATCCGTGAGCTCAAGGACCGCAAGACCATCAACACCGAGCGCGAACGCCTATACATGGTAAAGGCAATACGCTATGTCACCGATGCATTTGTAAATAGCGGTAGCGGCATCATGGACTTCGCCGAGGACGTAAAGCGCCTTAAACCCGATATTTTCTTTGTAAACAGCGACGGATACACACCCGGTAAGAAACGTTTCTGCGAGGAGAACGGCATCGAACTCGTTGTCAGCACACGTATACCCGAGGCAGGCCTTCCCACACGCTCGACCACAGCATTGCGTCAGGAGTGTAACATACCCTACCGCCTCGACCTCGCCGGCGGATGGCTCGACCAACCCTACGTCAGCAAATACTGCGCAGGCCCCGTGCTCACCATAAGCATAGAGCCCGACTACAACTTCAACAACCGTGGTGGTATGAGCACCTCTTCGCGCAAGGCAGCCATTGAGATGTGGCACGTCGACATACCCGAGGGCGACCGCGAGACACTCGCCAAGATGGTATTCCGTTACGAAAACCCTCCCGGAAGCCCCTATGTAAGCGGCTCACAGGACGCAATAGGCATCGTAATGCCCGGCCTTAACCGCCTCAACTACAACGGCGACTACTGGCCCGAGAACATCGAGAGCGTAAAAGATGCCGAAGTACTCGACTTCATCGAGAAGAACATCTGGCTCATACCCCTTGCACCTCGCGACAGCAAATACGACGTACTTGCCAACACCGATATCACCCCCGCTAAGGCACAGGCACTGAGTCAAGCAGCCGATGAGTGCTGGAAAGCAATCAACAGCAAAGACATCGACGCATGGGGCCGTGCATGTACCGCATCGTTCGAGGCACAGGTAGCCATGTTCCCCAACATGATAGCACCCCACGTGCAGCTCGCCATTGACGAATACAAAGATTATGTCAAGGGTTACAAGATAACCGGTGCCGGTGGTGGTGGATACCTTGTACTCATCAACGACAAGCCCATCGACCGCGCAATACAGATAAGAATAAGACGCAACTAAATAACAGCACTCATTAGCCAATAACCAAGCAGAAAGCTAATGAGTGCTGTATTTGTTAATAAAACTTAAACCCATTCCTTAAAAACTAACCACCTTGCAATGCTACATATATATTGCCGGTTTTTTAACCAAAAGAGACAGGTAATATGAGCAGACGCAAAGTAAGACAACAGGATTTACTAGGAATTGAGTTATGTACCGAAACAGTTGAAGAGATATTTCTCCTCGCCTTTCGACTCACCGGCAATCAGGATGCAGCAAAAGAGATAATGTTCCGTGCAGCACTGCAGATTAAGGACTACAACACCATTAACGACATTGAAGAGCGCTACAGCGAACGCCGAAAAGCCTTCATGCTCATACTCTCAATGGCAACAGACGACTACAACACCATTTGACGAAGAAAAATGACGAGAAACACTTTGTCAATGATGAGTCTGGAAATATATGCGTATAGGCTTCCCAAGAGTCCATTTCTCAAAGAAACAGGCACTTGGGAAGTCTTATTATAACAAAACTCTCATACACAAGAGCAAAAGCCCAATCTTTATTTACAACAGATTTCTTACCATTTTCGCAGAAATCAACATCCCGAAACAAAATTCTTTTTCTCATATTCTTATTTAAATATTTATTCAACTTGTAAGCAACATAATTTGGAATTATACACATTTCACAGTATGCAAATGCTTTTTGTTAAAGTTTGGTTAAAGTGCCATTATTGAAAGAATTACGGGTGCCTGCTTGTTATTAGTCAATAGGCTGTAACAAGAGCATTCATAGATGAGAGGAGTTTTACTTGCTGTGCTTGGCATGTTATATATGTGCGTAACAATGGCACAAGAGATACATTACAAGGTCGAGTTCAACGCGGCGGCTGTGGCAGATGGCCGCAATGCCCCATTCTGGCATGTCAGCAACCGCCAGGGGCTTGGCAGCATTGACGGATTCTGCAGTTACACGCGTGTTGCCGTAAAGGGCAGGCATCTGCACGGGAACGGCAATTGGAGGGTGGAGTTCTGCGCCGACATTGTGCTGATGGACGAACAGGCATCGCGTGCGTTTATACAACAGTCATACACAGATATTGGCTATAAGATGTTTACCCTGTCGATAGGACAAAAGGAGCGATGGAGCTGCCTGAAGAACCACAGATTAACGACAGGTGGGCTCACCGAGAGTGGTAACGCGCGCCCTGTCCCGCAAGTGCGAATTGAGATTCCACGATATTGGGATATCTTCGGCACCAAGGGATGGTTCTCTGTGCGCGGACACATTGCATACGGATGGTTCACCGACGAGGAGTGGCAAAAGGATTTTGTTGCCACGGGAAAGGGACGCACTGTGGGGGTGCGCTATCACTCGAAGGCGGGGTACTTTAAAATAGGTAACGAAAGGCGCTTTCCGCTGACATACGAGCTGGGGCTCGAGTTGGCTGCACAGTTCGGTGGAACGGTGTATAACATGCATAACGAGCCGAGGAGGTATTTCCATAACCCAACCGGGATAAAGGACTATTGGAAGGTTTTCGTGCCCATGAAGGGAGACAGCGATTATCACGGCATGGACAAGGCGAACATTGCAGGTAACCAACTTGGAAGCTGGCACACGGCACTGACATGGCACGACAACGGATGGCTATTAAGGGCATACTATGAACATCTGTTCGACGACCACTCGCAGATGTTCTGGGAGTATGGACTATGGAAAGAGCAGCTCGTGGGCATGGAGCTGAAGCTAAGAAGCTGCAAATGGATTGACTGCGTGGTTATAGAATACTTCAATCTAAAGAACCACTCGGGGCCGATATATCACGACAGCAGCGATGAGATTCCCGATCAGATAAGTTGTGGCGACGACAACTACAACCACAGCTGGTACAACGGTTGGTTCAACTATGGAATGATGATTGGCAACCCGTTGTGTACATCGCCCATCTACAACACCGATGGAGTGCTGACGTGCTACAATAACCGCGTAGAGGCGTTCCACTTTGGGATTGAGGGTGCACCAACAAAGCGACTCGAATACCGCCTGCTGCTGACAAAGAGCAACAACTGGGGCACATATTCACACCCTTTCACCGAGATAAAGGAGAACATTTCCGGGATGATAGAGCTCACATACAGCCCCAAAAGCCTGAAAGGATGGAACGTCAGGGCTTCGCTTGCTTTCGACAACGGTAACTTGCATGGCAACAGCACAGGAGGAATGGTGAGTATAAGCAAAAGAGGTATAATAAAGTTCTAATGTATGACGAGGAAAGCTATTTCACTGCTGCTGTGCATCACTACTCTGCTGTGCAGCTGCCAAAAAGAGGACAGGAACGGCGACTTGGGCGGTTTCTGGAAAGTGATGCAACTGACACCTGCCAACAAAGCAGGCATCGACTGCAAAGAGAAGTCACTGTTCTGGAGAGTGCAGCTGCAGCTGTTGCAGATTGGTGGGGAGTATGCCCGTTTCGGGCATTCAGGCGACTCGCTGCACCTGCAACTTATCGGCAGTTACAACAGCTGTCTGAAAGATTATGGTGTATATAAGAAGGACGAAAGCTATGCTGTGCTGCACCTCGACCGCAATGGCATGACGCTGAAATCGGACTCTGCTAAAATACGTTTTAAGAAATTCTAACGCGGTTATTTATTGTAAGCAACAGATATCACATCCACTGCAAAAGGTGTGTCAGGGTTTGTAACCCGAAAGAAGAAACATTAATATATGGTGCAAAAAAGAGTTTGACCAATTGGTCAAACTCTTTTGCTATAAATAGATTCTCTATTATTCAGCAGCCTGCTCTGCAACTACTGTGAAAGGAACCTTAACAGCAACCTCCTTGTGGAGTCTTACTGTAGCGGTGTACTCACCAACCTCCTTAACAGCATCTGTTGCAATAATCTTACGGTCGATCTCATAACCGAGCTTTGCGAGCTCCTCAGCTACCTGCATAGCACCAACCGAACCAAAGATAGTACCGGTCTCGCTAACCTTAGCAGCAATTGTCAATGAAACGCCCTCGAGCTTCTTTGCAAGTTCCTCAGCAGCAGCCTTAATCTGAGCGAGCTTGTGAGCGCGCTGACGAAGGTTCTCGGCCAATACCTTCTTTGCAGAAGGAGTAGCGATAACTGCCTTGCCTGTAGGAATCAAATAATTACGGCCATAACCGTCCTTTACCTTTACGATATCGTCTTTGTAACCAAGGTTGATTACGTCTTCTTTAAGTATTAGCTCCATAATTATTCCTCCTTTATTATTTCATCATGTCAGTTACAAAAGGCAGCAAAGCCAAGTGGCGTGCACGCTTAACAGCCTGAGCAATGCGGCGCTGGAATTTCAAAGATGTACCAGTGATACGACGGGGAAGCAACTTACCCTGCTCGTTCAGGAACTTCTTGAGGAATTCGGGATCTTTGTAATCGATATACTTGATACCGTTCTTCTTGAAACGGCAATATTTCTTCTTCTTGACATCAACCGAGGGAGGTGTCAAATATCTGATTTCTGAAGGTGTCTGTGCCATAATTAATCCTCCTTATTTGCTTTTAAACTTCTTCTTTTTGCGGCATACTCTGCTGCATACTTATCCAACTTAACAACCAAAGAGCGGATAACACGCTCATCGCGACGATACTGTACCTCGAGCTTAGAGATTACCTTAGGATCGGCATTGAACTCGAGCATTACATAAAATCCGGTTGTTTTCTTCTCGATGGGGTAAGCAAGCTTCTTAAGACCCCAATTCTCCTCATTGACAATCTCAGCACCTTCAGCTGTGAGAAAGCCTTTGAACTTCTCTACCGCTTCCTTCATCTGAGAATCAGACAAAACGGGAGTTAAAATGAAAACGGTTTCGTATTGATTCATTTTTTTGTTAATAAATTTGGTTAAACATTCGTTTATCTAAACGCGGGTGCAAAGATAGAGATAATTTTTGACATAACAAAGCTTTAGAGCAATGTTTTTAGCATCTTATAGACAAGTAGGCGCCGAATACGCGTTGACACCCTGTCAAAAGCATACACAACTTCCCTATTTTATAAGACAACGCATATCTCCAGCAGCAAACACCAGCACACCACAGCGCCAAGAAACAGTATCGGGCAATTGGAGAGGAGGCTGTTTTTAAGACTGTCTCATTACCGCAGACATTAAAAGGAACGAATTTATACAACCACTTATATAAATTTTAGTTGAAAAAATTTTATTCTATGGAGAATTATATGTTACTTTGCAGTCAGAACAAAAAAAATCAACTTATTATAATTATGAAGGTATTAAAACACTTAGGTCTTGTAGTTATGCTTATCACAGCAGTAGTCTTGGTACTTAGCTACTTCAACGGTTGGTCCAACAACAACACAATTACAATGAGCTCACTCGGCGCAATGGTTCTTGGTCTTATCCTTTATGTAATCGGCGGCAAAAAGAGCCTCGAGAACAATTGATAGAACCAAAAGCCGACACGTACATTACAATGAAGACTAGGAGTGCCTGAGCCATACGAAGCCGCACAAAAAAAGCAATATCTGCCTA
>CAJGCJ010000120.1 GCA_904501775.1 uncultured Bacteroidaceae bacterium
GTAAGAAGCCCGGACAGCCCAAAGCTCGTCGTAGATTCCAGTTCAGTAAACGTTAATATTCGGCCCGAAAAGAGACGTTTAGTATCTAAACCATCAGGGACTCCACGTTTTGACTCTTATTGTCTGCATTGCGCAGCTTGATTCCAAAGCCTTGTTGCATGCTGAATGGACTACCCTGAAGGTTGGTTAGAATTAATTAAAAAGAAGGTAAACGATTTAAATTTTAAAAAAAATGTCAAGAATTTCATTTGAAACATTGTTAGAGGCCGGTGCACACTTCGGTCACTTGAAACGTAAATGGAACCCTGCTATGGCTCCCTATATCTTCATGGAGCGTAACGGTATCCACATCATCGATTTGCACAAGACAGCCGCTATGGTTGACACTGCTGCAGACGCGCTCAAGCAGATTGCAAAGAGCGGTAAGAAGGTTCTTTTCGTAGCTACAAAGAAACAGCTCAAGGATATAGTAGCAGAGAAAGCACAGGCAGTAGGTATGCCTTACGTTATCGAGCGTTGGCCCGGTGGTATGCTCACAAACTTCCCCACAATCCGCAAGGCTGTGAAGAAGATGACTACCATCGATAAGCTTATGGCAGACGGAACATACTCTAACCTTTCTAAGCGCGAGGTTCTTCAGATTACACGTCAGCGTGCTAAGTTGGACAAGACTTTGGGTTCAATTGCCGACCTTACTCGTCTTCCTTCAGCTATTTTCGTAGTTGACGTATTGAAGGAGTACATCGCTGTACACGAGGCTAACCGTCTTGGTATCCCTGTATTCGCTATCGTGGATACAAACTCAAATCCCGGTGACGTTGACTTCGTAATCCCCGCAAATGACGATGCAACAAAGTCAGTAGAGGTTATCCTCGACGCATGTTGCGCAGCTATTGCTGAGGGTCTCGAGGAGCGTAAGGTTGAGAAGCTCGATACCGAGGTTGCTGAGGGTGAAGAGGAGAATGCAGACAAGAAACCCGCTCGCCGTCGCACAACACGTGCACGTGCTAACAAGGCTGCTGATGCCGAGGGTGCTGAGAATGCTGCAGAATAATTAATTTTTAACGATTAAATTTTTATACTATGGCTGTAACAATGGCTGATATTGCCAAGCTGCGTTCAATGACCGGAGCTGGTATGATGGATTGCAAAAACGCACTTACCGAGGGTGAGGGTGATTTTGACAAGGCTATCGAGATGATCCGTAAGAAGGGTCAGTTGGTAGCTGCTAAGCGTAGCGACCGCGAGGCTTCTGAGGGTTGTGTTCTTGTAAAGGCAGAGAATGGCTTTGCTGCAATCATCGCTCTTAAGTGCGAGACTGACTTCGTTGCTCAGGGTGCTGATTTCGTTAAGCTTACAACTGATATCCTCGATGCTGCTGTAGCTGCTAAGTGCGCTACTATCGACGAGGTTAAGGCTCTTCCTTTGGGTGATGGTACTGTTCAGGATGCTATCGTTGCTCGTTCAGGTATCACCGGCGAGAAGATGGAGCTTGATGGTTACAAGACACTCGTAGGCGAGAACATCTACACCTACAACCACCAGAAGAAGAACATGCTCTGCACAATGGTAGCTCTTAGCCAGGCTAACGATGAGGCTGGTCACGAGATTGCAATGCAGATTGCAGCTTCTGCTCCTCTTGCTCTTACAAGCGAGGATCTCGATCCCGCTCTTATCGCTAAGGAGCGTGTTGTTGCTGAGGAGAAGGCTCGTGAAGAGGGCAAGCCCGAGGCTATGATTGCGCGTATCGCTGACGGTCGTATCCAGAAGTACTACAAGGAGGTTTGCCTCTTGCAGCAGGGATACTGCCAGAACGAGAAGATTACTGTTGCCGATTTCTTGAAGGGCTTCGACAAGGAGCTTACAGCAACAGGCTTCCAGCGTTTCACACTTCGTGCTGAATAATTCAGACAGTATTTATAACAAAAAACGCTCAACTGCAAAGTTGAGCGTTTTTTTTATTTGTCTAATCCGGTGCTTGTAAGAAAGGAGTTTATGTGCAGTCTGTTTTATTCAGATAATAATGTTTATTTAACAAGAACTTTGTTGCCGTTAATGATGTATATACCATCCTCGGGGTTCTCTACCTTGCGTCCCATAAGGTCGTAGATAGCATCGCTTTTTGTGTTGTCAGTCATAATGTTCTCGATTCCTGTTGAGCCGTTGTTGTCTTCAAGCTCCATTTTTACGATATAGTTCGAGAATGTGATGCCCTTATTCACGCCCGACTGTACAAATGAAAAGTTGCGTGACTGGTTCTTGATATTCACTGAGAGGCTCTTCTTTTCTGATGTTGATGTGTAGTTCTTACCTTCGATTTCCAAAGATATGCTATGTGTTCCTGTATCGGTATTTGTGTAGTCGAAACTGATGTTTGTGATTACATAGCCTTCGGGTGCTGAAAGTTTGTATGTAGAGCTCTGTACCTGTCCCGAATAACCTGCTATATATCCATTTGAAAATATCATGTTGTTGGCATCTGTTTCAAGTGAAAGTCCGCTGCACACTGTGCTTTCCCATTTTGAGTGCCATGTCTTGTTCGTATTACTGGCTGTGAAGACACCATTTGCCTCGTTTATCTCGGCTGTAATTTCTTCGGGTTTGTCGCCGCTGTTGTCCTCCATTACCTGAAACTTGTACTTGCAGCCTGTGTCTGACAGGTTGTATGTGTTAGGGTATCCTGTGCTGTTGTATCCCCAATTGAATATTCTGTATCCGAGGTCGCGGCCTGTTTGGTTGAACTGTGCCTCTCCGCTTGCTATGATGACATATCCCGGAGTATCTGCTGCCAATACTTTCCAACCGTTTTGTGGAACTGCTGCCGAGGTCTTGAAACCAGTATTATAGCTTGCTGCAGGTGAGATGTATACGCTGTATTCGATGTTTCTTATGTCGTATGTGCCGTCTTCGCGTTTTACGAACTCCCAGTTTGATGCGTTTGATGTCTCAGAGGGTGTTTTTCCTACAATGAACTTGTTGTCACCCTTTGAGGCGGGAGTCGGGTAACGACTCTCGCGCTCGGGTGTGTACATTCTGTATACTACATTCTCTTTAGGCTGAATTATGCCGGCTGTCTCGCAGTTTGCGAGAAACTGCTTATATGCCTCCTCCAGCTCCTGAATCTGGATGTCGCGCTCTTCTTCACTCATCTCCTCGGTGAGGGTAGGCTCTATCTCGTTCAATTTTTCATTGAGCTCTTTTGCAGCGCTTTTATGGTAAAACCCCGGAAGTGTGCCTGTTCTGCTGTCTCTGTCGCGGATTATCTCGGCCATTCTTGCCTCCAATATCTCGGCGCCTGTGTCTTTGCGTTTGCTTGGCGAGTAGATAAGTCCATCTACAGCGTCTCTTCCTTCAAGGTCGGTAAGTACAAAGGTGAACATCCATTTGTTCAGGCGGACACCGTCAGCATTAACGTAGGGGAGTTTAAGGAATACCTTGTTCCAACCCTCCTTGAGTGTAACTTCAATAGGCTTGCGTGCTGTGAAGTTCTCGTTCTTGAGGTCAACCTCATTGTTGATGCTCTTGCCGCTGTTTTCCCAAGTTGGGGGGAGTATCTCTTCGCCGTTCAACCACACTTTTGAGCCTTTACGGTCCCATTTGCCTGCGTCGGGAGCTGTATCTTTCTCGCTGCGGCCGTAGTTCTGGAACTCTATTTGTGCACCTACAGTCTGCTCCTTGTCGCTATATACATAGGTCCATGCGTATGCAGTGTTGTTGAGCTGAGGATTGCTGTAGAATGTGGGTATTATGCTACCCCATGTGTGACGCAGATATATACCTGCACCTGTAGCTACGCTTGAGCCGTATGTCACTCCGTTGTGTGTATAGCTCTCCTGCATATCACCCTCTTCAAGCTCAGGCGCGAATTTGGCATTCATATCGCCATTGTTGGGATAGGCATCTGTTATGCGCCAGCGTATGTTCGTCTGTTTTACATAGGGTACATTCACGCTCTTCAGGGTGCGGTCCTTGTGGAATAGCAGGCGGCGTTCAAAATCTGCAAATTCATAGTACTCATCGCCACCGTTGGGCAACATTGTGCCGCCTTTCTCAATGTATTGCTTTCCGCCTCCAATCCATGCACGCTCGGCCGATGCAATGGTGTTTGCGTAGATGTTGTTCTGTGCAAAGATATCCTCTTCTGTAGCGGTCTTACGGTCGTTCCAGGGTGCCGATATTGTACCTGCTACCTCGGGGTTACCCTTCTGCTCATAGTAGATGTTGCTTTTGTAAATACCTACGAGGTCGGCAAAGACATCGAAGTGGTTGGTGTAGTTGTATCTGCAGTCGATGTTGGGAATTCCGGCAACTTTTGTTCCTGCGGTGCTCCACATCTGTGTCATGTCAAAGCCGGTGGCTGATGTGATGGTTACACCACTGATGGGGTTCCAGCATACTGCAAGTTTGCCAAGAGAGTGTATCTTGTCGGTCATTATCTTGAGGAAGTTACCGTATGTGATGCTCTTCTCATCGGCACCGATGTGTATATATGGTGCCTTGTCGAATACGGCTGCAACCTCTTCAAGAATCTTCTGAAGGTCTTTTACTCCCTGTGATGTCTGCATGTCGTAGCCCATTGCGCGGACGAATGCTTCGCTGTGGCCGGGCATGTCAATCTCGGGGATTACTATTATACCGCGTTCTGCAGCATAGTCCTGCACCTCCTTGCACTGCTCCTGTGTGTAGTATTTGCCTGCAAAACGTGTCATTGACGATGCACTTGTGAGCTGCGGGAAAGCCTTCACCTCAAAACGCCATGCCTGATTCTCGGTCATGTGCCAGTGGAATGTGTTCACCTTGAAGTGTGCAAGTATGTCAATCTGTTTCTTCAAGGTCTCTACCTCGACGAATGAGCGGCCTACGTCGTGCATGTATCCGCGCAGTTTGAATGCAGGCCAGTCCTTGATGCTTACAAGTTCGAGTGCCGATACATCTTTGTATCCTTCGGCAAGTTGTGACAGTGTCTGTGCGGCGCGGATGACACCGGTCTTGGTAACAGCTGTGATGTTTATCGCATCTGCTGTTATGTCGAGTGTGTAGGCTTCGTTATCGTATCCTTTCAACTCGTAGTCGTATGCACCCTCGATGTTGTCGACCAAAGTGACGGTAAGCGTAGCATCGGCATTGGAAGATACTGTACATCCATACTCGGTCAGGAACTTCTCAAGGTATTTGCATCCGGTGGGGTCTGTTACCTTGATGGCTCTGTTAAGTGGAAATGTACCTTCTGTAACTGTTACGCTTTGGGGTTTGGGCAGCAGGTGGGTTACTTTTGCCCAAGTTGGTATGGCTGTAAGCAATGCCATAACAATAAAGGTAAGCAGGGTCTTTTTCATAAATGTGTTATTTAGTTGATGATTAGATTCTTACAGATATTAAATAACCTATCTTTGTACACAAAGATATCGAATATCTCTGGAAAAATCTAAGGAATGAGGAAAAATAATGATGGCGGTACTGGTGTTCAATGACTTATGAGGACTTTTGATGAAAGCCTCGCCGATGCAAAAGTGCACGGAAATGAAAGGTAATGAGGGCGAACGGTTTCTTATCCATTACCCGATAGAGAGGTAAGTTTATAGGTCGTTGGAGTTTATTTCTACTCTCTGCCATATTCTGCATAACAATGTACAACTCGCTGATAACTAATTTTGTAA
>CAJGCJ010000121.1 GCA_904501775.1 uncultured Bacteroidaceae bacterium
ACCTTTATTATCGAGTATCTGTCACCATTGCCGTCGTACTTTTCGGTAGCTTTCACACGTGCCGAGGTATCGAACTGATTCTGCTCGAATGACTGCACATGGAACTTTCTGTTTTGCTGCGCCTGCGTTGTTGCTGCCATAAGAAGCAACAACAGAAGAATCGACAGTTTATTGAGTATCTGTTTCATTTTATGTTTGTGTATATTCTTTTACGGTTAATACCACAAGACCTTACAAAGAATTACATTTGTATCAAAATTGCAAACTTACTCATATTACGGTTTATTCACAAATTTTTACTACAAATTCGCATTACACCTCAACCATATGATAACCATATGATAACAAATCAAGCATATTTCACAGATAATCAAATACTGCAGCCTATAGAAATTCGGTTTCCTTAATAATTGAGCAACACATTTTCTATGGTTTATTTTAACAAAAACCGAGTTTTTTATAATAGCTTTCAGCCGAAGAGCCCGCTCACACAAAAAAAAGCATTATATTTGCAATATTATATTGTGGGGATTGGCTGCATCTGTTTCTGTTGAAATATTTTTCACTCACTTGCAGGCTCTCTTTCGCATACAATACTAAACAACCCGTTAAGCCAAGAGTATATTTTATGGAATATAACGACAACGACGAGAAACGCATTGCCGATGACGCTGCGATAAACGACGACAGTAACACCCAGCAACATAGCAGCTACACACCGCCGCAAGACTCATCGCCTACGCACAAGCTCACAGGCATGTACCAGAACTGGTTTCTGGACTATGCGTCGTATGTGATACTGGAGCGTGCCGTGCCGCACCTGTACGATGGACTTAAACCCGTACAGCGACGCATTCTGCATGCCATGCGCGAACTCGACGATGGCCGTTATAACAAGGTTGCCAATGTCGTGGGACACACGATGCAGTATCACCCGCACGGCGATGCCTCAATAGGCGGTGCTCTTGTGCAGATGGGCCAGAAGGATCTTCTCATCGACTGTCAGGGAAACTGGGGTAACATCCTCACAGGCGACTCGGCAGCTGCCCCCCGTTACATCGAGGCACGTCTGTCGCACTTTGCACACGATGTCGTATTCAACCCCAAGACAACAGAGTGGAAACTGTCGTATGACGGACGCAACAAAGAGCCCATCACGTTGCCTGTAAAGTTCCCGTTGCTGTTGGTACATGGAGTCGAGGGTATTGCTGTGGGATTGTCATCAAGGATATTGCCACACAACTTCAACGAGGTGTGCGATGCAGCAGTATCGTACCTCAAGAACGAGGAGTTCACGCTCTACCCCGATTTTCAGACAGGCGGCAGCATCGACGTTTCGCGCTACCACGACGGCGACCGTACAGGACGTGTGCGCATACGCGCCAAGATAACAAAGTCGGACGATGGAAAGACATTGTCGATAACCGAAATTCCCTACAGCAAGACTACACCCATAATAATAGAGTCGATACTTAAGGCCGTAGAGAACGGCAAGATGAAGGTGCGTCGCATCGACGACAACACCTCGGACAAGGTAGAGATACAGCTGCACCTTGCTCCCGGCGTATCGTCGGACAAGACAATAGATGCGCTGTATGCCTTCACCGACTGCGAAATAAGCATCACACCCTGCTGCTGTGTGATTGACAACCAGACACCGGTATTCCTCACGGTGAGCGAGATTCTGCGCCGCTCGGTAGACAACACAAAAGAGCTGTTGCGCAAGGAGCTTGAGATACGCAAAGGCGAATTGCTCGAGCAGCTGCACTTTGCCTCGCTCGAGAGCATTTTCATCGAGGAGCGCATATACAAGGACAAGGAGTTCGAGCAGGCACCCGACATGGACAGCGCACTATCGCACATCGACATGCGCCTTGAGCCCTACAAGAAAGATTTCATACGCGAAGTGACACGCGACGACCTGCTGCGCCTTATGGAGATAAAGATGGCGCGCATACTCAAGTTCAACAAGGATAAGGCTGAAGAGCTTATTGCAAGACTGAAGAAGGAAATTGCCGAAATTGACAAGCAGCTGTCGAACATGGTGGCGGTAACAATAAAGTGGTTCACCATGCTGAAAGAGAAATATGGCGCACGCTTCCCCCGACTCACCGAGATACGCAACCTCGACACTATAGTTGCAGCCAAGGTGGTGGAGGCCAACCAGAAGCTATACATAAACCGAAACGAAGGATTCATAGGCACATCATTGAAGAAGGATGAGTTTGTAACAAACTGCTCGGACATCGACGACATAATCCTCTTCTACAAAGACGGCAAGTTCAAGATTGTAAAAGTGTGCGAGAAACTGTTTGTAGGCAAGAACATCATTCACCTCGATGTGTTCAAGAAGAACGACAAACGCACAATATACAACGCCGTATACCGCGACGGCAAGAACGGAATACACTACATAAAGCGTTTCGCTGCAACAGGAATGACACGCGACCGCGAGTATGACCTTACACAAGGAACTCCCGGCTCAAAGGTGACTTATTTCAGTGCCAACCCCAACGGCGAGGCCGAGGTAATAAAGGTAACACTGCGTCCCAATCCGCGCCTGCGCAACACAATAATAGAGCGCGACTTCAGCACTATTGCCATCAAGGGACGCCAGTCGATGGGTAACATACTCACCAAGAACGAGGTGCACCGCATAACACTGAAGCGACACGGAAGTTCTACGCTCGGTGGCCGCCATGTGTGGTTCGACCGCGATATTCTGCGCATCAACTTCGACAACCACGGCGAGTATCTGGGCGAATTCCACAACGACGACAAGATACTTGTAATACTGAAGAACGGCGATTTCTACCTGAGCCCTATCGACCTGAACAACCACTACGAAGAGGATATTCTTGTCATAGAGAAATATGACCCCATGAAGGTGTGGTCGGCTGCGCTCTACGATGCTTCGCAACAGAACTTCCCCTATGTAAAGCGTTTCACCATAGATGCCGCACCACGCAAGCAGAACTGCTTGGGCGAAAGCAAGGAGAACAAGCTGATATGGTTCTCAGAGACACCCTATCCGCGCATACAGGTGATGTTCGGCGGCAACGACAGTTTCCGCGAGCCGTTGGTGATAGAGGTAGACGAGTTCATCGCAGTAAAGAGCTTCAAGGCACGCGGCAAGCGTCTTACCACATTCGAGCTTGACGAGATAATTGAGCTTGAGCCCACACGCCGGCCCGTTCTGCCTGAGCCCGAGGAGGAGATTCCCGTCAATGACGAGGAAGAAGAGATACAACAGCCCTCACTTTTCGACGACAATGAGGAGTAGGCTGAGTCTTATACTTGCAGCCATTCTGCTGATAACAACAGCATCGGCAGCGGTGGCGCAACATGCTGCAAGCGACAGCATAAACCCCTATCGCGTGGTGGTGCGCAGCTCGCTGCACGGAATAAGCATGCTCAACAACCTCGACACCTATCTATCGGGGTACAACTACAAAGGAGCAGGCTACCACTACAGCCACGAGACCTTCCGCAAGGCACACACCGGCAGCTACAACTGGAGATACCAGACACTGACCGACTTTACAATAGGATATGCCACACTGCACAACAGCACACAGCTTGTGGCAATGGCATCGCGTCGTTGGAGCGGATATCACGCTTTCGATATAAGCGACAGGCTGCAGCTGCTTGCCGGAGCACAGATTGAACTGACAGGCGGTGCGCTCTACCTGCCCTCGAACGGCAACAACCCGGTATCGGTAAAGCTGCGCAGCGCCATAGCAGCCTCGGGAATGGCAATATACAAGTTCAATATAGGAAGCAGAAAGTGCAAGGCACGCTACCAGATAGACATTCCAATGGCCGGGGTCATGTTTTCGCCCGAGTTCGGACAGTCATATTACGAGATATTCGGTTTGGGACACACCGACGGAATAGTAAATTTCTCAAACATCGTAAATAGCCCGTCGTGGCGACACATGCTCTCACTCGACATACCTATGGGCAAAAGCACCATGAGAGTAGCATACATTGCCGACCTTTACCAATCGAAGGTAAACGACATACGCACCCACGAGTATAGCCACACTATAGCCATAGGTTTCACAAAAACAATATACAAAGTGAAGCGCAACGACCCCATTGAAGCCTACAGCCCATACTAAAAGATGAAAAGAGTTATAGCATATATAGTAATTATCGTGTCCTGCTTGTGCACAAGCTGCGTAAAAGAGGATAGTTTCAATAACTCGACAACAGGCAATTTCGATGCTCTGTGGAGCATCATTGACCAACGCTACTGTTTCTTTGAGCAGGCTCGCGAGGAGTTCGGACTCGACTGGGATGCCGTATATGACAAATACCGCCCTATGGCTGCCGAAGCCGAGAGCGATGCACAACTGTTCGATGTGATGGCACAGATGCTGCAAGAGTTGCGTGACGGACATGTCAACCTTACATCGGAGTATGGAACAGCATACTATTGGGACTGGAAACTCAACTACCCCATCAACTTCAGCGACTCGATACAGCGCAACTATCTTGGCAACGACTTCAGAATAAACAACGGAATATACTACACCACAATAAAGGACTCCATTGCATACGCCTATGTAGGCAGCTTTGCCAATTCGTTCGGCAACAGCAACATCACAGCACTTATGCTCGGCATATCAAAATGCAAAGGACTTGTACTCGACATCCGCAACAACGGTGGTGGCATGCTCACATCGGCCGAGCAGCTGGCATCACACTTTACAGAGATGAAAATACACTGCGGATACATAAAACACAAGACAGGCAAGGGACACGACGACTTTTCGTCGCCCGAGCCCCTCTATCTTGAGCCGGGCAATGGAGCAATATGGCTAAAGCCGGTGGTACTGCTCACCAACAGGGGTGTGTACAGTTCGGCCAACCATTTTGTAATGCTTATGCGCAGTCTGCCACATGTGCTTGTACTTGGCGACAAGACAGGCGGTGGCAGCGGAATGCCCCTTAACAGCACATTGCCCAACGGCTGGGGAGTACGTTTCTCGGCCTGCCCCATCCTCGACAGCGGGATGAACGACACCGAGTTCGGCATTGCACCCGACACAACCGTACATATAACATCGGACGACTGGAACAGCGGACGCGACACTATGATAGAGAGTGCATGTGGGCTCATCATGGAGTATTATAAAAAAAATAGCGAAAAGAGTACCCCAAATTAAAAAATTGCACTATCTTTGCACAACGAAATAAGCAGAGCGCGCCTGTGGCGAAATTGGTAGACGCGCCAGACTTAGGATCTGGTGTTTTGCGACGTGTAGGTTCGAGTCCTATCAGGCGCACGATTGGACAAAAGAGGAATTCTCAAAAAAGAGAGTTCCTCTTTCCTGTTTTGAGAATCGACAATGCCGACAGCGGTTGGTCAAACGAAGGAGGGGCGAAGCTCGTACCGTTTGGGCCGCGATAAGGCGGCGTTGTCAATTTAAAAGATATAATCGGCAACGCGAGCAGCAAAAGGTCACGCGAAGCACCGCGCCAGTGGTGCCGCGTGGGTTGCGAAAAGCGAGTGTTGTCAATTTTACTATCAGAATCGACAAT
>CAJGCJ010000122.1 GCA_904501775.1 uncultured Bacteroidaceae bacterium
CAATGCGATATAAGTGGTGTGTCCGTTGGCATTTACGGGCGCAATTATCTTGGGATTGTCGGTTACCTCGACAGCGAGTGAGGTGCGTCCGTGAAAGGCTTTGTTGAATGCAATGACTCTTGTGCGTCCATTGTGGAACGATGCAAGCTTGAGGGCATTCTCATTCGCTTCGGCTCCCGAGTTCACAAGGAAAAGTGTATAGTCGTCGTAACCGCTTATCTTGCCTAATTTCTCGGCAAGCCTCTCTTGCAGACGGTTTATTACCGAGTTTGAATAGAACCCTAAATTCCTTACCTGTTTCTCTATGGCATCGACATAGCGAGGATGGGCGTGTCCTATCGAAATAACGGCATGTCCGCCATAAAGGTCGAGATATTCGTTGCCGTGCTCGTCCCACACATTGCAGCCTTCTCCTTTGACTATGTTGATGTCGAAAAGGGGATATACGTCGTATAGTTTCATTTTCTTTAGAATGCCGATGGTTTCAGTATAAGTCCTACGGTCTCGGCAAGGCCGAACAGCAGGTTCATGTTGTGTACAGCCTGTCCGCTGGCTCCTTTCAGCAGGTTGTCAATTATTGATGTTATCAACAGTTTGTCACCGTGCTTCTCAAGATGAATGAGGCACTTGTTGGTGTTTATAACCTGTTTGAGGTCTATCGGTGTAGGTATCACATGTGTGAATGAATCGCGCTCGTAGTAGCTCTCGTAGATATTATACAAAGTATCTATATCGGTATCGCACTTTACCACGATTGTTGCAAATATTCCGCGTGGAAAATCTCCCCTGTATGGGATAAAGTCAATTGAACCCTCGTAGTCGGGTTGCAATGTCTTTATGCTTTGAATAATCTCGGGTATATGCTGGTGCTCGAAAGGCTTATATATGCTTATGTTGTTGTTGCGCCAGCTGAAATGTGTGGTAGCCGAGGGCTTTACACCTGCTCCTGTGCTGCCGGTGATGGCGTTCACCGATATATCGCCCTTCAGCAGATGCTCTTTTGCCAAAGGAAGAAGGCCAAGCTCAATGCATGTCGCGAAGCAGCCGGGGTTGGCTACATAGCGGCTTTTGCAGGTGTGGCGTCTGTTCAGCTCGGGCAATCCGTATATGAAGTCGTGCTCGTTGCTCTTTATGCGGTAGTCCATCGACAGGTCTATTATCTTCAACTCGTCGGGCAGCTGATGGCTGTCTATGAATTTCTTTGTGTCTCCATGCGCTGTGCAGAAGAAGAGAAGGTCGATGCTGTCAAGTGGCAACTCGTCGGTGAAAACAAGGTCGGTCTCTCCAAGTAGTCCGCTGTGGATATCTGTTATCTTGTTTCCTGCATTGCTGGTGCTGTTAACAAAACATATTTCGACATCGGGGTGTCCTATCAACAGGCGCAGTAACTCTCCTGCTGTGTATCCTGCTCCTCCAATAATTCCTACTCGTATCATAGTCTTAGATTTTTTCGTCGGGGTGGTTGAGATAATATGCGCGAAGCGGTGTAGATGTCACCTTGATGAATCCTTTGGCATCCTCGGCTGTCCATCCTCTTTGGATTTCGCCATATTCGCCGAGCTTGTTCTTCACAAGGTCGTTCACTGATTCTACTCCTACTGTCTCAAAATGCTTGGGCATAAGCTTAAGGATTGCTGTACCTGTCACGTTGCGCTGTGAGTTCTCGAGCATGGCCTCGATGTCGCGCATCACGGGTTCAAGGTACTGGCTCTCGTGAAGGAACATTCCATACCAATTGGCAACTTGGTCCTTCCAATATTGCTGCCATTTGCTCAGTGTGTATTTCTCGAGGAAACGGTGTGCGCCTATTATGAGCATAGGTGCGGCTGCTTCGAATCCGACACGTCCCTTGATGCCAATGATGGTGTCGCCTACATGCATGTCACGTCCGATGCCGTAGGGTGCTCCAATCTCTTCCACTTTCTGTATTGCCTTGATGGTGTCGTCGAATTTCTCGCCGTTTACGGCTTTAAGTTCGCCCTGCTCAAAAGTGAGTCGCAGCTCTTCGCTGCCGTTTTTCTCAACCTGTTTCAGGTAGGCTGTCTCGGGGAGTCCCTGTGCCGAGTCGAGAATCTCTCCACCGCAGATGGATGTGCCCCATATACCTACATTGTATGAATATTTCAACTTTGTGAAGTCGGCATGGAATCCGTTGTCGTTGAGATATTTTACCTCTGCTTCGCGTGTCAGCGCCATGTCGCGTGTAAGGGTTATTATCTCTACACCGGGTGCAAGTACAAGGAATGTCATGTCGAAACGAATCTGGTCGTTTCCGGCTCCTGTTGAGCCGTGCGCAATAGCAGAAGCACCGATTTCATTTGCGTAACGTGCTATGGCCAATGCTTGGAAAATTCGCTCCGATGATACCGAAATAGGGTAGGTGCCGTTGCGAAGCACATTTCCGTATATCATGTATCTAAGGCTCTTGTCGTAGTATTCGCGTGTTACGTCAAGTGTTACATATTTTGTTGCACCAAGCTTGTAGGCGTTCTCTTCATTTTGCTTAAGCTGTTCGGGACTGAAACCACCCGTATTTGCGCATGCTGCATACACTTCGTAGCCTTTCTCCTTTGCCAGATACATCACTGTATATGATGTGTCAAGGCCACCGCTGAATGCAACAACTACTTTCTTTTTGCTCATAATTATATATGTATGTTTTTGTTTTATTAATCTTGTTTTTTCTTGCTCTGTTTTGCCGGGTCGTACAGCATTGCTGTGCAGATACAATAACGGCGGTCGGTACGCATAAGTACGTCGTGGTTTACGCATCCCTGACATCCTTTCCAGAAGGCTTCGTCATCTGTCAGCTCCGAGAAGGGGACGGGTACATATCCAAGTTCTGTGTTTATCTTCATTACCGCTCCACCGCTGGTCAAGCCGAAAAGCTTTGCCTCGGGCCACATTGTGCGTGAGAGTTCGAATGCTTTTTTCTTTATTCGTCGGGCCAGTCCATGACGGCGGAAATTCTCGGATACAATAAGTCCCGAGTTGGCAACATACTGTTTGTTGCCCCAGCTCTCGATGTAGCAGAATCCGGCGAATTGCTCTCCTGACAGGGCTATTACAGCCTTGCCCTCGCGCATCTTCTGTGCTACATATTCGTGTGTTCTTTTGGCAATGCCTGTGCCTCGTACTTTTGCTGCCGCGCTTATTGTATCGAGTATCTCATTTACATATTTCTCGTGTGAAGCGTCGGCAATAATTACTTCTATATCGTCGTTATATTCTTTTTCCATATTCCGTATTATAAATTGGGTATAATTGTTCTGAGTACCTTCAGTACTGCGTTTCTTGTGACACCTTCGGCTATTACGATGAAAACAGTGTCGTCTCCTGCTATGGTGCCTGCAATTTCGGGCAGGTTGTATGTGTCTATGTGATAGGCAAGTGTACTTGCGTAGCTGGGCCTTGTGCGCAGTACAGCAATGTTGCCCGAGAATTTTATCGACAGGAAACCGTTTACCTCCTGTGCCGGTGATATTGGTCTTATCTCTCCCTCCTCGCCTTCACGTCTGTGCTGGTGAGGACGTGTCAGTAAATATCTGTATTTTCCTTGCACGCCGACTGTCTTTACAACCCTAAGCTGATGCAGGTCACGCGACAGTGTTGCCTGTGTCAGCTTGAATCCCTCTTTTGTAAGCTCGCTTAGCAGCTCCTCTTGGCTGCCTATCTCCTGTGTAGATAGAATGAGTCTTATCGCATCGAGGCGCGAATTTTTTATTTTCATTTTCTCTGCTTTATTTTTCGGCTGCAAAAATAACTATTAAATAATTATTTACATAATAAAAATGCAATATTTTTTGCTTTATAGTGTATAAAAGAGGTGTATATGCAACAAATATGCAATAATCTCTGATTATTGCATATTTGTTGCATATTGAAAACGGGCCGTCTCCTTAATCCAATTCCTGATCGGCTTCGTATCCTGCGAGTTCTCTTATCTTGTTCTTGAGCATTGCGAACTGCTTGAACAGGTCGTGTACAGGCTTCTCTCCATCCTTGTGCATTGGTGCCTTGCAATAGAACGACATGAAATCCTGTATGCCATACTCTCCGGCACGCAGTGCTACATCGCTGAAAAGTATAAGGTCGAGTACAAGCGGAGCAGCCAATATAGAGTCGCGGCACAGGAAGTTTACCTTTATTGTCATGGGGTAGCCCATCCAACCGAAGATATCAATGTTGTCCCAGCTCTCCTTCTCGTCGCCGCGTGGGGGATAGTAGTTGATGCGTACCTTATGATAGATGTCGGAATATAGGTCGGGATAGATATCGCTGTCGAGTATGTTCTCTACAGCCGACATTTTGCTGCGGCGTTTGGTCTCGAAGTTTTCGGGTGCATCCAGAACTACTCCGTCGCGGTTTCCAAGAATATTGGTCGAGAACCATCCGGTTACTCCAAGCTGGCGTGTGAAGAATGCGGGTGCGAGTACTGTCTTCATCATGGTCTGTCCGCTCTTGAAGTCCTTGCCTGTGATAGGTACCTGCATCTCGTCGGCCAATTCCCACATGGCGGGTATGTCGATACACAAGTTGGGTGCTCCCATTACAAACGGACAACCTTCGCGCATTGCTGCATAGGCATAGCACATGCTGGGAGCAATGCGCTCCACGTCATTTGTCTTCATTGCGTCTTCAAAAGCAGCGATGCTGCCGTGTACTTCATTGTCACGGGGAATGTATTTCTCGGTGCTTGCAATCCAGATGACTACAACACGCTCGCAATTGTTTATCTCCTTGAAATGTCTTATATCCTCGCGTACCTGCTGTGTCAGGTCCCAACGTTTGACGCCCTCCTTTACGTTGGGGCCGTCGATGTTGGTTGCATAGCTCTTGTCGAACAGTGCTTTGTAGGGGCGTATTGCCTTGAGTTCATCCTTAACGGGGTCGATGTCGCTTGTGCGCAGCACGCTTGCTTTAATGGCTGCATCGTAAGCATCGTCTTCATATATGTCCCATGCTCCGAATACTATATCGTTAAGGTTTGCTATGGGTATGATATCCTTAACCTCTTTGTATATCTTATCTTGTCCTTTACCCAGACGCATTATTCCGTCGCAGGCGAATGAGCCTGTGGGCTTTGACAAGCCTTTACGCGACATTAACACTCCTATGATGGTGGTGGTGGTTACTGCGCCGAGTCCTACACACATTACGCCTAATTTACCGTTGGTTGGCCTTACCCTACATTCTTTCATGATTCTGTGTTGTTTTTATTGTTGCAAAGGAACGCTTTTTTGTTCGATTAACCTATAGATTGTTGTTTTTGTTTTATAAGATTTATGAAATTTATGTTTTTCTTATAACTCAAAAAGAGCCTCTTTTATGATTTCGCAAGCTGTCGGATGTGGGAATACTGTCCGTTTCAACTCTTCTATGCTCAGTTTATGCGTGATAGCCATGCCTGCTGCACAGATGAATTCGCTTGATGTGTTTCCTAAGAAATGCGCACCAATAACCTTGTTGTCTGCCGTTGTGATTATCTTGCACAATCCTGTTATTCCTTCGTTTTCGGCCACGAAACGTC
>CAJGCJ010000123.1 GCA_904501775.1 uncultured Bacteroidaceae bacterium
AGAGTTATAATACTCTTTATACTCGGAATGGTGATACAAGGTAATCTGCTTGCATTCGACAGCAACAGATTATATCTGTACAGCAACACATTACAGGCAATTGCAGCAGGCTACTTACTCACCGTACCCATAACGCTCTATCTAAAGCCCAAATGGCAAATTGCAACAATTGCCCTGCTCCTTATAATTTATACAATTCCCTTTATACTAACGGGAGACTGGAGCCAACACGGTAATTTTGCCGCCCTTGTAGACAACACGATACTTGGACGTTTCCGCGACGGAACCACCTTGGTTGACGGGATATGGGTACATGCCGACTGGTACGACTACACATGGATATGGAGCAGCATCACCTTCTGTTGTACCGTTGCAATGGGCAGCATCGCCGGACAGATAATAAAAAACGGCAACAGCAACAGAGAAAGAACAGCATTAAAGATACTCGTCATAGGCGTTATACTTATTGCCGCAGGCGAGGTATGGGGCATGTGGCATCCTATCATCAAACGTATATGGAGCGCAAGCATGACACTCTACAGCAGCGGCTGGTGCTTCCTTCTTCTTGCCATCTTCTATTGGTGGATTGATGTAAAGGGGCACAGGCAAGGACTCACTTGGTTACAATATTACGGTTGTAATGCCATCACAGCCTACACATTAGGCTCAATTGTAAATTTCAGATCCATTGTAGAGTCACTGCTGCACGGCTGCGAACAATTCTTGGGCGAGTGGTACCCGCTGCTTTTGACCATAGGCAATAATCTTATTCTGTTCTTCATACTCGCAATACTCTACAAGCATAAAATATTCATAAAAGTATAACGAACCACAGAACTCCTTTTTACCTGATTATAAACCAATTATACATAATTACCTAATTACGGTTTTTATATTAAACGCTATTATTTTGTAAATTATACAAAAAAGAGTAACTTTGCAGTTGTTTGGAAAGACAAGTAAACATAACCAAAGTAAACAGAAATAAACTATGGCAGACGTTCTAAGTGTAGCAGTAAAATGCTTTCAAGACGAAGCTGAATCGATACTGAATCTTATCCCAAAGCTTGACGACAATTTTGTCAAAGCTATAGATCTGATAATAGAGAGCAAAGGTAAACTGATTGTAACCGGCGTTGGCAAATCGGGACACATTGGTGCAAAAATAGCTTCAACGCTTGCAAGTACCGGAACTCCATCATTTTTTGTAAATCCGCTCGACGCCTTCCATGGCGACTTGGGTATGTTTACATCGGGAGATGTTGTTCTTGCAATATCAAACTCGGGACAGACCGATGAGCTGTTACGTTTCATTCCACTGCTCACCGAGCGCAAGATTCCAATCATCTCAATGTCCGGTAACCCCGCTTCACTATTGGCAAAATACTCAGACTGCCACTTGAATGTATCGGTGGAGCGCGAGGCATGTCCTCTTAACCTTGCACCCACATCATCAACAACAGCTACCCTCGCGATGGGCGATGCCATAGCGTGCGCTCTTATGACAGTACGCAAATTCAAGGCATCCGATTTTGCACAGTTCCACCCCGGTGGAGCATTGGGACGCCGTCTGTTGTCACGTGTCAAGGACTACATGATAAGCACCGACCTGCCTATCGTTACACGCGAGTCAAAGATCAGCGATGCGCTTATGCAGATAAGCCGCACCAAGATGGGTATAGCGGTGGTAATAGAAGAGGACAACATTCTGGGTGTTGTAACTGACGGTGATATCCGTCGGGCAATGCAGCGCGATCAGGAGCACTTCTTTGAGCTTACAGCAAAAGACCTGATGAGCCACAATCCCAAGACCGTACAAGAGAATGCCAAGCTTACACAAGCCGAGGCTATCATGCGCAAGCATAACGTACACTCTATTATCGTAGTCAACTCCGACAACAAGTTTGTAGGTGTGATAGATATGTTCAGTTGCATTTAAAGAATGAAAGTAGTAGCTTTTGTACCCATAAGACTGAACAGCAAGCGCGTTGTCGGCAAAAATCTGAAGATGCTTGGCGACAAGCCTCTGTTGCAATATATTTTGGAGACACTCGTAACAGTGCCACAGATTGACGAAGTATATGTATATTGCAGCGACGAGAGCATAATACCCTATCTGCCTCAAAAGGTAAAGTTCCTCAAGCGCAGCACATCACTCGACAGTGACGAGACATTGGGAAAAGAGATATACGAGGCATTCGTAAAGGATGTTGAAGCTGATGTATACATGCTTGCACACACAACATCGCCATTTGTAAAAAGCGAGACAATAGGCAACGCACTCGACAAAGTCATAAATGAAGAGTACGACTCGTCATTCTCGGCACAAAAGATACAGACATTCACATGGTACAACGGAAAGCCGCTCAACTACTCTCTTAAGGAGATTCCGCGCACACAGACCATAGAGCCCGTATATGTTGAGACAAGTGCATTCTACATATTCCGTCGCGAGGTGTGGACCGAGCTCCGCCAGCGTGTAGGCAACAAGCCATACATGGCACTCACCGACGCAATAGAGGGTGTAGACATAGACAACCCCGAAGATTTTGATTTTGCAACAAAAATAATAGGTTCACTTTAAAGTGAACCTATTATTTTTATACTATCGCTCTTCCGGCATCAGCATACAGGCATATCGACCTTCTCATATTTATATCCCAGACGGCGAAGCTCAATTGCAGCACCAATGCGATACATCACCTTGACGGTGCGCGCAAAAGTGTAATACGCCATGGGGCTCTGCGGCTGTATATCCTCGTGACGAATCAGCGACAGCGCCGCATAGGCACAGCGTCTGAGCACCTCTTCACAATCCTTGGCATACTGCGACTCAAGAGGAAGCCCCATTATATCGCGCATTATATGTTCGTCCATGTCATCAAAACCGTTCTCGCCATACATGCTCGAATAGCTGTCGTTGCTATGAGCACTCCAGTCCTTGTCCCAATAGTGAACAACCGCCATACCCATATATCCGGCCCAAGCAACAGCAACTGCCGGATATTCGTTTATCTGGGCAACGGCATCGGCAATATAATCGAGCGCAAGAGCCTCCCAACGATCCTCAACATCCTGCGACGAGAGCAGCACTCCGTCAAGCATCTTGCATGAAGTAGCCAGACGCAGTAACTCGTCTTGCATGCGGGTTTCAAAATCGCGCAAATACTCTACATTCTCCATCAGTTTCCTCTATTTAATATTATCAATGCAGCAATTACACCGGGGACCCATCCACACAACGTAAGCAACAATACAATTATTATTGAGCCGCATCCCTTGTCAAACACAGCAAGGGGCGGGAACAGAATTGACAACAATACTCTTATAAGTGACATTACATTCAAATTTTCTGATTTACTACTCCTTCAATAATCTTCACAATAGTCATTACCGACTTCTCCATCACCTGCACCGATACGAACTCGTATCTGCTGTGGAAATTGATACCGCCTGCAAAGAGATTGGGACAGGGCAATCCCATGAACGAAAGCTGCGCGCCATCTGTACCTCCACGAATAGGTTTCACCTTAGGTTGTACGCCGGCCTGTTCCATTGCACTCTTTACAAGATCTATTATATACATCTTGGGCTCTACCATCTCGCGCATGTTGCGGTACTGCACCTTAAGATCGAGTGTCACTACACCCTCGCCATAACGGCTGTTGATATCGTCAGCAACTTTCTCCATGAACTTCATGCGCTCGTCGAACAATTCCTTGCTATGGTCGCGTATTATATATGAAACCGAAGCCGAGTCGACACCACCGTTTATACCCATAAGATGATAGAAACCTTCGTATCCCTCGGTACACTCGGGCGACTGCTCCGAAGGTATAGCCTCAACCAGAGCAGTTGCTACGCGAAGAGCATTAAGCATCTTACCCTTGGCATAACCGGGATGCACATTGCAGCCCTGAATATTGAATGTCGCACCTGCAGCATTGAAGTTCTCGAATTCTATTTCGCCCTCGCAGCTGCCATCAACAGTATATGCCCAATCGCAACCAAAGAGAGGCACATTGAAATTGTGTGCGCCGCGACCAATCTCCTCGTCGGGATTGAATGCTATACGTACCTTTCCATGCTTGATCTCGGGATGCGCCTGCAGATATTCCACTGCCGAAACAATTTCAGCGATACCGGCCTTGTCATCGGCACCCAACAGAGTGTGTCCATCGGTTACTATAAGGTCGTGGCCGACATACTCCTTAACCTCGGGGAATGCAGCTGTTGTAAGCACAATACCCTCGGCAGCATCAAGGACAATATCATTGCCGTCATAATTCTGCACAAGACGTGGCTTCACATCCTTGCCGCTCATGTCGGGGCTTGTATCCAAGTGGGCAATAAAGCCAATCACCGGCAGCTCTGCATCGCAGTTTGCAGGCAATGTAGCATAGAGATAACCTTTGTCATCGAGAAGCACATCCTCAAGTCCCATATCCTTCAGTTTCTGCTCGAGGTAACGCGCAAAAACAAACTGGCCTTCACTTGTAGGCACACATGTCGCATCATCTATCGACTGCGTATCAAAAGAGACATACTCCATGAAACGCTCAACCATTTTATCTTTAATCTCGCTCATAATCCTTTATGTTTTTATTTGTTCAGCAAAATACAACAATTATCAATAACTGAGCAATAAAATCGGCAGCTTTTTATCGCCTATTACGATTTATTTACCTGCATGTGCCACATCTTGTGCCCCAAGAAGGTCGTTTCGTTTATGCGCACGAAACCCATCGATGCATACAGTTGCTCGGCCTTAGGATTGTCAAAGTCTACAATAAGCCCCAGCCGCTCATATCCTTTTGAGAATACCTTGTCACGCATTGCCATCAGCAGCCTTCGTCCTATTCCTCTGTTACGGTATTGGGGCAGCACCGCAAATGAGTCTATGTAATACTCTCCAGCCGAGGTCTCGTCTTCAATATCCATGGTATGGCCCAGATGCGCCTTAATCTGCTCTTGCAAAGGCTTACGCAGTTGATGCAGAAGAGCACCGTCGTATGCAACAATAGCTGCAACATTCTTGCCGTTGACCTTTGCCACCATGCTGTTCCGGTAGCTGTATTGTGAATTCTCCATAACAGAGAGCTTGCAAAACACTTCGTAAAGGAAATGTTTCTCGTCACCGCCAAGAGCCATCGCAACCACAAGAGCAATGAACGGAGCATCGCTTTCCACAGCATCACAAATCAACAATTCATCATCTTTCATCTCTTCATTCCTGTTATAACGGGCTGAAAACAGAGGCTTTCCCCTTTAGACTTCAATATCCTTGGCAAAAATACGAACAAACGAGCAAGAAATATGAAGTTTACTTCAATATTTCTCAAGGCGAGTGCAGAAAATTTTAGAGGTTTACCTCAAAAATAATAAGAACTCGCGAGAAAAAGGCAGGAAATTGGGAAATAATGCAATTCGTTGGTAGATTGTTTAATACGCAACGGGCTTCCGTGGTTGTAATGCGGTCCTGAAAGACCGTATATAGATGAGTTAAGATGTAGATTTGCTACTA
>CAJGCJ010000124.1 GCA_904501775.1 uncultured Bacteroidaceae bacterium
CAAGCTGTCAACAATGAAGATTATAGGCAAAGAACGCAACATATTCGCAGCACTGCTGTGCAACATTATCCTGGCATACGCAATATTTATGCTGTGCCGCCTTATATTCATTGCTGTAAACAGCGGACTATACATTGACACGCTGCAGAACAACAATCTGTGGTTGATGCTTAAGGGAGCCCTGCGCTTTGACACAGCTGCGGTATGCTACATGAATGCCCTGTACATACTTTGCCTGTTGTTTCCATTGCACCTTAAAGAGGGGCACATAATGCAGGGCATAACAAAAGGAGCCTTTGTAGTGTGCAACGCCATAGGCATAATAGCCAACCTGTGCGATGCCGTATATGTACCATTCACCGGTCGCCGCACCACATGGTCGCTATTCACTGAGTTCTCGAACGAGGAGAACATGGGCAAGGTGATAGGCACCGAGATTGTCAACCATTGGTATCTGGTGCTGGCAGGAGTGCTCTTGATATGGTTGCTATACAAACTGTACACCCCTGCCAGACAACAAGACAGCCTTAAGAGATATTACCTTGCACATACACTGCTTTTGGCTGCAGCCGTACCGTTGATGATTACCGGCATACGAGGAGGCATAGGCCGCACAGTGCGCCCCATAAGCCTCAACGATGCCAACCAATATATATCGGCTCCTAGCGAGGCTGCAATTGTACTGAACACTCCGTTCTCCATGATTCGTACCATTGGCAAGAACCCCTTCAAGGAGGTGAATTTCTTCGATGAAAAGGAGCTTGCTACAATCTTCAACCCCATTAAGGAGTACCCTGCAACGCCCGCCGACAGCACAACAGCCGGCAGACGAGACAATGTTGTGGTATTTATAATAGAGAGTTTCGGTAAAGAGTACATCGGTGCATACAACCCACACCGCGATGCTGCTTCGCTGACTCCATTCCTCGACTCGCTCATAAGCAAGAGCCTCACATACAGATACTCGTATGGCAACGGACGCAAGAGCATTGACGGAATGCCATCGGTGCTATCGGGCATTCCAATGTTCGTAGAACCATTCTTTGTCACACCCGCATCGCTCAATAAAGTAAGTGGCATTGCAGGCGAGCTTACAGGCAAGGGCTACCACAGCCTCTTCTTCCATGGCGCGCCCAACGGCTCTATGGGATTCCAAGCCTTTGCCAAGGCTACAGGGTTCAAGGAGTATTACGGAATGGACGAATACAACGCCTCGCCACTGCACAAAGGAGACGACGATTTTGACGGCTCTTGGGCTATTTGGGACGAGCCATTCTTCGAGTTCTACGCCGAGGAGCTTGACAAGCAACCGCAGCCATTTGCAGCAGCTATGTTCAGCGCATCGTCACACCACCCCTTTGCCATCCCCGAGGAGTACAAGGATATATACACAGAGGGAGAACTGCCAATACACAAATGTATACAATACACCGACAATGCCCTGAGACGTTTCTTTGAAAAGGCAAGCAAGGAGGAGTGGTTCAACAACACTCTGTTCATCATAACAGCCGACCACTCGAACCAGAACATTGACCCGCGATACAAAAGTTCATCGGGATTCTTTGAAGTACCAATCATCTTCTACCACCCAAGCGGAGCTGCTCCATTCGAAGCACGTATCGACACAACCCTCATTGCACAGCAGGTCGATATAATGCCCACCACACTCCACTATCTTGGATATGACAGGCCATTCCTTACATTCGGCAAGAGCCTTCTTAGCGACACACCCGAGAAGAGCTATGCTGTGAACTACCTCGGTGGCCTGTACCAATACTTCAAGGGTGAATACCTGCTGCTCTTCGACGGCACAAAAAGCACCGCATTGATAGAGGTGCGCAACGACCCGCAGCACAAAAAGAACCTCTTAGGCACACAACCCGTTATAGAGAAAGAGATGGAACGCGAGCTGAAAGCCATCATACAGCAATATATGCACCGTATGATAAACGACAAGCTTGTACCCGAGAACGAATAACACCCCGGAAAACAACAGATGGCAACAATAATATTCCCCTCACCAATATTCGGCCCCATACAGAGCAGACGCTTAGGAGTATCGCTCGGAATAAACCTGCTTCCCGGCGACGGTAAGATATGTACATTCGACTGCATATACTGCGAATGTGGACTTAACAGCGAACGACGCAGCCACTCGCCACTGCCTACACGCGAAGAGGTTGCCCGAGCATTGGAAGCCATGCTACAGAAAATGCAGAGCGAGGGACAAGCCCCCAATGTGATAACATTTGCAGGCAATGGAGAACCCACACTGCATCCGCACTTTGCACAGATAATAGACGACACAATAGCGTTGCGCGACAGATACTTCCCCGAAGCAAAGGTAAGCGTGCTGAGCAATTCTACCATGATAACGAAAGCCACAGTACACGAAGCACTGAAAAAGGTCGACAACAACATCCTTAAATTAGACACCGTCGACCCCGGTTTCATATCACTTGTTGACCGCCCGAACACACCGCTTAAGCTCGATACAATAATTGAGAAGATGAAAGAGTTCAACGGCAGCCTTGTGATACAGACAATGTTTCTAAAGGGCAAGGCCGGCGACAAAGTGATAGACAACACCACCGACGAGTATGTACTTCCATGGATTGAAACAATAAAGGAGATAGCACCGCGCGAAGTGATGATATACACAATAGACCGCGAGACACCGCTTAAAGGATTGCAGAAGGCAACACGCGAAGAGCTCGACAGCATCGTAGCCAAGCTGAATGACGAAGGCATAAAGGCAAGCGCATCCTATTAAAAAATACAAACTTATACAAACAGGCGCAATAAACACCGCAGCCGAGCGTTTCATAAAGAAACAAAAGACCGAATGAATAAAAAGACAATAATGCTGTTGCTGACAATATTAACCATGACAGCATGCGACATAGAATCGCCCTACTCGGGTTATGCAGTATTCTTCACTTGCGACATAGGCTACGACCCATTCAAGCAAGCAACAGGATTGGGACAGTTTATCACCGTAAGAAGAAAACAAGGCAGTACACCATCGTATGAAGTAACCGACACACAAGGCAAAAAGCACGTACATCAACTGACCGAGATGGAGGCACGCCAACAGTTCCAATATGGACTTGGAGGACTTATTATAGGCACACCATCGTTACAAGACGGCTCTATATGGGCATACGACCTTGCCTGCCCCAACTGCGACTCACAACGCCACCGACTGGAACTCGACAACATAGGTCGTGCCAAATGCCATAATTGCGACACACAGTTCGACCTCAATTTGGGGAAATCATCCGGGCTTTGGTACTACAGAGTATCCACAGCAGGAACTTTCGTTACAATACACAACTAAGCCCAAGGGAAGAGACAGAAAAAATCTGAACAAACCTCTTTGTTTTTTTCATAAAACAACTTATCTTTGCATCCGTTATTGTGGCAACCCCTTGTGAGTTAACCACAATATAAAATATTAAGGTCGCTCGAATGGTGGAATCGGTAGACACGAAGGACTTAAAATCCTTTGGCATTTAAACGCCGTGCGGGTTCAAGTCCCGCTTCGAGTACAAAGAAAAATCGCAAACAGTTAATTAATAGTTGTTTGCGATTTTCTTTTTATAGAATTGCACCACATTTGCACCACAGAGTAATATCCGCTGACTCCAAATTCTTATTTTATGATGGATTTTAAATTTAATCCTTCATTATTGAATATATATTTTGTTTCTCTTTCATCAAGACAATAGATAAGTCAAATAACTCTTTAGCTTTAAACAACAACAAGTCTAGTGATTTTTTTAAGTTAGCATTCATGTTATCCACATCATTTTTATAGGTATGAATACTTTTTTCAAGTCTTTCCAACTCGAAAGTTGTATTCGCAATGTCTTGTTGATATCTTTTATATTCATCTTGATTTCCACTTTTAGAAAGCAATTGATACAATGTTGATAAAATACTCTGATTGTTTCTTTTCATTTCTGTTTCTGCAATATTTTGTCCTACACGTAGAACAAAATCTAATTGTTTATCAAGAATATCCGATAATAAAGTTCGTGATTCTATCCAACATTTGTCGTATTTACTTTCTATTTCAGTTTTATTGTTATTCGAATCTATTTCAAAAACATATCTATATTGTAAATCGTATGAAAAAATTAGTGATTTCTTTTTGGCAATTTCTGATTTTGTTACAGATAAATTATCATAATTCATGGAAATAGCAGGTCTAAAAGCTTCAACCGCATTCATTAATTCCAAATTATTTCTAAGACATAAATTATATTCATCCAGTTTTTTCTCATTTTGTTGATGCTTAAGCAATACATATTGTTGGTTTATTGCTTTTTCATTATTTCTATTACTATGTATAATTGCCAAATAGCCTACGGCAACCGCAAATAATCCACCGCAATAACTACCCCAAAAATTCAGCCATGCATCTTTAGAAATAATAGTTTCAATCATACGCCCATATGTTAGAGCATAATTAAGAATAAAGGCAATAATCAAACCAACTATAATGATTGCAAAAACAACAATAATTTCTTTCTTTTTCATATAATTGCATCTTTTGGGGTATACTATTTAACTCAATAAACAAATTTACTTAAAAAATGTTCATTTGAATTTTTACGTTAGTTCTTTTCAGTAATACACATAATAGGTAATGGTATATGAGTTTCTTTGTCTGCAGATAACTGAACTAAGTAGTTAGGACAATCAATAGTGAATGTCGCGGTATCTATTATATTTTTATTCTTCGTTAGAAATTTGGATACGAATTCTTTCTTAAACAATAGCTTTTGTTCTTCTTCTGAAATGATACTTATTATTAGTTCAAAGAAACGTTCTAATTCAGTATAAAACACAAAACTCCGTGGTGGAATAACTATTCTAAAAACACCAGTTCTGTTGTTAGTATCTGGAATTCTCAGATTGATGCAATAATTGAAAATTCCCCAAAAGCGATATGGCAATTGTTTATATACATTATTCTCTCCTTCTGTGCGTATCGGTTCACCATATATGGGTAAATCGAGAGTGAACATGTGTTTTATATCATAGCTATGGGTTAATTCTTCGGTCATTATAGTGATTAGCTCATCAGAAGATATTATTTTCGTTTGTATATTATATTGGCTATATATCGCATCCGTTTTCTTTCGTAATCTAGAATCATTGCTTACAAAGATATCACAGGATGATGCATAATATGCGTGCTCTGAATCTGTATAGATGTTTTGTAGATTACGGTTTTTATCAGAAAAGAATCCTGAAAGGTTCAAAGTCAAATATAATGAAGTGAATAGTTCAAGATTTGATTTGCTTCTTTCTGCAATAGGATTTTCTA
>CAJGCJ010000125.1 GCA_904501775.1 uncultured Bacteroidaceae bacterium
GAGACATGCAGATTGCAGTTCATTGCAGCAGACAACGACTTGAAAAAGTGCTTGAACATCTCGGTGGGGACATCACCCACATACTCACGTGTAAACGGGACATTCCACACGAAGTCACTTCTTCCGCCAAAGTCAATTAGCACCATTGCACTGCTCTCGTCCATAGGCAGTACAAAACCGTAACGACCTATACCTTTTTTGTCTCCCAAAGCCTTGCTTATGGCACTGCCCAGCACAATGGCTACATCCTCCATTGTGTGATGCTCATCGACATGCGTATCGCCAACCGCATTTATAGATAGCGAAACAGCTGCGTGATGGACAATCTGGGTGAGCATATGGTCAAAGAAGTTCAACCCTGTAGATATATGCGACAAGCCTTTTCCGTCAAGGTCTATTGTTATTTCAATATCCGTCTCATTTGTCTTGCGCCTGATTGTAGCACACCGTTCGCTGCAACGCAGGAACTCGGCAATCTTACACCACGAATCGGTCACAAGAACACACGACGTAGCATAGGGTTGTGCGGCAAGCTCTTCGATACGTTCCTTATCGGCTGTATAAAGTATTGCTTTGGCTCCAAGATTATATGCAAGCTGCACATCTGTAAGTCTGTCGCCTATCACATACGACCCATTCATATCATAATCACCGTTCAGATATTCGGTAAACATTCCCGTACCCGGCTTGCGGTTACACGACCCCTCATGGGCATAGGAAGCGTCAATCAACTGATTGTCGAAGACAACCCCTTCGCCTTCGAGAGTCTGAAGCATCTTATTGTGTACCACATTGAACTGCTCAAGAGGATATGCATCAGTACCGAGCCCATCCTGATTGCTTGCAATCACAAGTTCAAAATCACTCTCTGCAATACGCGACAAGGCGCCTATTGCGCCGGGCATAAAAACAAGCTGTTCCAAGGTATCGACCTGCTCGGTAACAGGCGGTTCCCATATTATTGTACCGTCACGGTCTATGAATAGAGCTTTTTTCATCACTGTTTCTGTTTCATTATTTCGAGTAAGCGGTCATTCTCTTGCGGTGTACCTATCGTTATTCTCAAACATCCTTCACAACCGGGTACATGTGAGCGGTCGCGCACTATAATCTGCTCTTGTATAAGGGCATCGTACATTGCTTTGGCATCGGCAACCTTCACAAGCAGGAAATTCGCATCCGAGGGATATACCTTTTCCACACATTCCATTTGGGATAGCTGCTGCTTCACGCGGCTACGCTCCTCTTTTATAAGAGCTATCTCGTCGGCAACATTCCGCTCCAACAACTCAGCAGCACGTTCCATTCCTGCAAGGTTTATGTTATAGGGGTATTTCACATTGCTAAACAGCTCTATTATCGAGGGATGTGCAAATGCCAATCCCAGACGAAGGGCAGCAAGGCCATACGCCTTGGACATAGTATGCAGTACAATGAGATTGCTGTACTCATCAAGCAGAGTAAGCATACTCGGCTGTGACGAGAAATCGACATAAGCCTCATCCACCACTACAACTCCGTTGAAATATTCGAGCAACCATCGCAACTGTTCTACAGGCATGCTGTTACCCGTAGGATTGTTAGGCGAACAGATAAACATCAATTTGGTGTTATTGTCACATGCAGCCATCATGGCATCGGCAGACAAGCTGAAGTCGCGACCAAGCGGAACTTCGCGCACCTCTACATCATTTATAGCAGCCGACACCGAATACATTCCATAAGTAGGCCTTATGGTTACGATATTATCGATACGCGGTTCGCAGAATATACGTATGCACAGGTCAATAGCCTCGTCACTGCCATTGCCTATGAATATCTTATCGCTTGCTATGCCTTTTATTTCAGCAAGCAACGACTTCAGCGACAACTGGCGAGGGTCGGGGTAACGGTTATAGCCATTTGAGAAGGGATTCTCGTTGGCATCGAGAAAGACGCCCAATTTTCCCTTGTACTCATCGCGTGCCGTCGAATAGGGAGTGAGTCTCCTGATATTACTGCGGACTAGAGATATTACACTGTTTATATCCATATCGTATTATTCTTTTCATCAAGGTATTTCAATCTCTCGAGCACTGCATTTGCATGTGCATCAAGTCCTTCGGCACGTGCCATTGTCACTATAGTATCGCCAAGTTCAACAAGCCCTTTGGGAGAAGCCTCCTGAAATGTTATCTTGCGCACAAAACTGTCTACGTTGACACCGCTGTGAGAACGTGCCCAACCCGATGTAGGAAGAGTGTGATTTGTACCCGAAGCATAATCGCCGGCACTCTCGGGGGTAAAGTTACCGATAAAGACACTGCCTGCCGAAGTTATACGAGCCGACACACCCCAAGGGTCATCGGTCGATATTATAAGATGTTCGGGAGCATACATATCCACAAAGGCTATTCTATCGTCTGCATTTGGCATTACAATAACCTTGCTGTTCGACAAAGCACCTTCGGCAATGCTCTTACGCGGCAAAACCGCCATCTGACGCTCAACCTCGGCACATACTGCATCGGCAACATTCTCACTTGAACAGAGTAACACTACCTGCGAGTCCACTCCATGTTCGGCCTGCGACAGCAGGTCGCTTGCAACGAATGCAGGAACAGCCTTATCATCGGCCATAACAAGTACCTCGGAAGGACCGGCAGGCATATCGATTGCAACCCGTTGCGAAAGAATCTCTTTTGCTTTTGTAACATAACGGTTACCCGGACCGAATATCTTGTCTACTGCCGGAACGGTCTCAGTGCCGTATGCCATTGCAGCAACAGCCTGCGCACCACCGACTTTGTATATACGTTCCACACCACATACCATGGCTGCGAAAAGCACCGCAGGGGCAACCCTGCCCTCTTTATCGGTGGGAGTACAAAGGATTATCTCTTTACAGCCTGCCACCTTTGCAGGAATGGCAAGCATCAGCACTGTAGAGAAGAGAGGTGCTGTACCACCGGGCACATATAATCCCACACGGTTTATGGGCACTGCACGCTGCACACACAACACCCCGGGCGATGTTTCCACACGCACCGGCTCGAAGCGTTGTGCCATATGGAATTTTGTTATGTTACGGGCAGCCTTGGCAATGGCATCGCGCAACTGCGGCGACACCTGCCGGAATGCCTCACGACGCTCGGCCGCTGAGACCTCGAGCGCCGACAGTTCAACACCGTCTATCTGAGCAGCAAGTGAGAGAAGTGCGCTGTCACCACCCTGCTGTACATGTGCTATAATTTCACGCACCCTGTTCTCAATGATACCATCGTCAGAAAGACGACGCTCGCATAGAGAACTCCACACATCACGGTCGGGGTTTATATATCTTTTTATAATCTGTTCCATCATAATACTATTTTTTCGAGTGCAAGCACTAATATACCTTCGGCACCTATTCCTTTCAACTGTTCAATCACATCCCATAGCTGGACCTCGTCCACCACTGTTTGCAACGAGCACCAACCACTTTGCGCAAGAGGGATTACCGTAGGGCTTCGCATGGCAGGCAATATCTTCACAGCCTCATCAAGAGCCGACTGCGGAATATTAAGCACAAGATACTTTTTGCCATAGCCGGTGCGTATGGATTCAAAACGCGACATCAGTTGCCTTACAATTGACATCTTCTCCTCTTCGAGACCGGGAGTTCCTATCAGCACAGCCTCGGACTGGAGCACCTGCTCAACCTCAACAAGACCGTTTGATATAAGCGTACCGCCCGAAGAGACAATATCAAAGATACCATCGGCAAGACCGGCCGCCGGAGCAATCTCTACCGAGCCGGTAATGGTATGTACATTCGCCTTGATGCCCTTCCCTGCAAAGAAACGATTCAGCACATTGGGATAGGATGTTGCCACGCATTTTCCGTTAAAGTACTCAACTCCGGTGTAACGCTCGCCCTTTGGAATCGCAAGCGAGATGCGACAACCTCCGAATCCAAGTTTCTGCAACACCTGTACATCACATCCACGCTCGGCAACCTCGTTATAACCTACTATACCAAGATCGGCCGCACCCATAGCTACAGTCTGCGGAATATCATCGTCACGCAGAAAGAGAAGTTCTACAGGAAAATCGGGAGCACGCATCAAAAACTTACGTTTCTCCTCTTTTATTGTTATTCCCGACTCGCGTAACAGTTGCAGACTCTGTTCGTTAAGTCGTCCTTTGTTTTGTACCGCAATTCTCAACATAATTATATAAGTCTATATAAAAACAACGGAAGCCTTATCTATTCAAGTGCAGGCTCCGTCGAAACATACAAATACAGACACACGACAACAGCCCACTCACGATGAATGGTGCAAATGATTATGGTTGCGATGTCTATGTACTATATTCATACTTAAGTTTGATAAAATTCCTCTTTAGTTTGGGGTAATTACAATCAGGCACATATTCCTTTGCATAAAAAAAAGGCCTCGCATATATACCATCCATTTTGGGCAAATATATTATTTTTTCATCATGCAAGCAATTTATTTGAACATTTTCTCTTTTACTACAAATAAAAACAGACTTTTTGCAAGAAAAACCCCTGTTTTATTAATAATATAAGAAAACAACACTCTAAATATTGACTACCTTATGCCACTCGTTCATCCGAGCAAGCCGCAATTCAAGAAGTGGAACGAGGATGCTCAGCAAACCAATATTGTGACATTCATCAAGGGTTTATAAAAGCCATATATACGCTCTTAAAGAATAAAAGTAGAACTTTTCAATCCACAAGAAACGGATACATCAATTAATATAGCAATCACTCCTTTGACACAGCAGCGTCAAAGGAGTGATTGCTATATTAATTCACGATTCCCCTTTATAAAGGCTTAATCTTTTTGAGTTCAGTATAAAGGCGTTGCACCGGCAGTCCCATTACATTGAAATATGAGCCTTCGATATTCTCCATTCCAATATATCCTATCCACTCCTGAGCACCATAAGCCCCGGCCTTATCCATAGGTTTATATCTCTCAACGTAATAATCGACCTCTTCACCGGTAAGCTGCGAGAATGTCACATTCGACTGCGCCACAAAACTGCGCTGCTCGCTCTTTGTGGTTATAGTGACACCGGTAAACACCGAATGGGTCTTCCCTGCCATATCATGTATCATTTCACGAGCCTCTTCAGCATCAGCCGGCTTGCCCAATGCCTTCCCGTCGAGCCACACTATAGTATCGGCTGTTATTATAAGTTCGTCATCGGACATCATATGACGATA
>CAJGCJ010000126.1 GCA_904501775.1 uncultured Bacteroidaceae bacterium
CGGTATAAAGGCGTTGCACCGGCAGTCCCATTACATTGAAATATGAGCCTTCAATATTCTCCATTCCAATATATCCTATCCACTCCTGCGCACCATAAGCCCCGGCCTTATCCATAGGTTTATATCTCTCAACGTAATAATCGACCTCTTCATCGGTAAGCTGCGAGAATGTCACATTCGACTGCGCCACAAAACTGTGCTGCTCGCTCTTTGTGGTTATAGTAACACCGGTAAACACCGAATGGGTCTTCCCTGCCATGTCATGTATCATTTCACGAGCCTCTTCAGCATCAGCCGGCTTGCCCAATGCCTTCCCGTCGAGCCACACTATAGTATCGGCTGTTATTATAAGTTCGTCATCGGACATCATATGACGATAAGCATCGGCCTTCTTGAGAGATATGTACATGGGTATATCGCCACCCTGCATATCCTGAGGGAAAGACTCGTCCACATCGGGCAAGGTCTTCACTTCGAAATCAACATCAAGACCGGCCAGCAACTCGCGCCGGCGCGGAGATGCCGATGCCAATATTACGCGGTATCCTTTTAAGTTATCAAGCATAGTTGTCACCTATTTATTTACCATCCGAAAGCGTTCGATTCGTCCATCCATTTTCCCTGTGCACGCATTATCTGTTCAATGACATCGCGACCGCATCCTTCGCCACCACGCTGCGGAGATATATATACCGAAAGCGCCTTTATCTCATGGGCAGCATCGGCAGGACAGCATGGAAGGCCACACATCTGCATAACCTCATAGTCGGGGATATCGTCACCCATATACATCACCTCATCGGGCTGCAATTCGTACATTGTGAGGAGTTCCTCGAAACAGTCGCGCTTTATTGATGCACCTATGTATATATCTTTTATTCCAAGACCCTGATAACGCACACGCACAGCCTCGGTACGCGCTCCTGTAATAATTGCAACATGGTAGCCGGCCTTCACTGCCAACTGCAATGCATAACCGTCTTTTATGTTTACCGTACGCATAGGCTCACCGCTTGGATACATCGATATGGTTTCGCGGCTCAACACTCCGTCTACATCAAAGACAAGTGCCTTAATCTTTTTCAAATCGTAATTTATCATTGTCGACAATTTCATTTATGGTTCATTATATATTCACTGAGCATATTGTAAACTGTACACAACTCGTCATCGAGCATAGAGGCGTGAAGAGCCATTACCTCTTTGTCGCCACGACGCGCCGGCCCCGTCTGGGCCTCTGATGGAGTCAAACGGTGTACTTTGCTGGCCGTTTCGTCTATCAGCGGCAACAATGCCTCGAACGGCAGTCCATGTTTTTGCATCAGCTGTGCCGACATTGCATACATGGCATTCGAGAAGTTGCATGCAAAGACCGCAGACAGATGTAAATACTTTCGCTGTTCGCTTGTGGCATCGAACACCTTGCCCCCGAGCCGATGTGCCATGTCGCGTATGAATGTGGCCGTTTCGTCATCACATCCCTCAACAAAGGTTGTAACTGTTGAAAAATCGACACACTTTACCTTGCTGAAAGTCTGCATAGGATACAGCACGCCATATTTACGGCAACCGGCAGTGCGCAGCACATCTACAGAGACACTGCCGGCCGTGTGCAGGACCAACGAATTGGGGAATAGCCTTGCCACATCGCGTGCCACCACCTCAAGAGCCGAATCCACGACCGATATGATAACAGTTGCAGCCTGCGGCAGCTGTGACATATCATTCGAATAGGGACAATTGAGGTGTTTTCCAAGTTCACTTGCCGACTCAACGGTACGGCTCCAGACTGCTGCAGGAACGTAGCCAGCCTTTACAAGAGCCACTCCCAAAGAGGTCGCAAGATTGCCTGCCCCTATAAGAAGAACACTGTTACTGCTTACCGTATTTTCCAACATGAATCTTCTCCCACTCAAGTTTTTCCTCGTCAAACGGCCTTCCCTCTTTCTCTTTGTGCCCTACAGCAAGAATAGAGAGTACAGCATAGTGTCCGGGGATGTTCAACAGCGATTTCACATTAGTATCGGCCAAATTGCCTTCGGCATCGTTACGCAAACGGATCTGCACCCAGCAGCTACCCAATCCCATCTCTTCGGCAGCAAGCTGCATCAGAATTGTTGCTATCGAGCAATCCTCAATCCACACATCTGTTTTTGTTGTATCGGCAATTACCACAACAGCCATTGCTGCGCCTTCAATCAACTGCGCACCGGCTGCCTTTGACACCGACAGAGCCTTCAGTATCTCTTTATCCTCGACAAGTACAAACTCCCAAGGATTAACCCTGTGTCCCGAAGGAGACATCAATGCCGCCCTCATTATATTGGCAACAGCCTCTTCACTCACCGGCTCATCGGTAAAGCGACGACAACTGCGTCTTTTTTTCAGCAACTCGAGAAAATTTTCCATTTATAATAATATTTAATGTGCGAAGATAGATAAAATAGCTTCATAAACAAAAAGCTATCAGCAAAAAGAGAAGATAATGAATATTAATTCCATAAAAATGAAAACAAAAAGCACCATATAACTGTTTATCTGTAAAAGATAGTGCCATGTCAGAAAAAGAGATTAAAAAAGCCCTATTCTACCACAGCAAGGATAGGCCCGGAAAAACAGAAATTATACCCACCAAGCCCCTTTGTACCCCCGAAGAGATGGCACTCGCCTACACACCGGGAGCAATATTCCCGGCCGCAGGCATAAGCAAGGAACGGTGGAACGCCTATAAATATACAAACAAGGGCAACCTTGTTGCTGTCATTTCGAATGGTAGCGCCATTCCCGGCAAAGGCAACTTAGGAGCATTGGCATCGAAACCAATTCTGGAAGGAAAAAGTGCGCTTTTTAAACTCCGCGCCGACATTGATGCATTCGATATAGAGTTGGGAGAAGAGAACACCGAACGCATGATTCAGGAGATACAAGCCATGGCACCCACCTTCGGCGCCATCAGCTTAGAAGATATAAGCCAGCCCCGAAGCCACGAGATAGAGAACAGGCTGCAAAAGCTATTGGGCATCCCTGTTGTTGAGGACAAGAGCCTTAGCATAGCCGTGTGCATTGGTGCTGCCACTCTTAATGCAAGCGAACTTGTACTAAAAGAGCCAAAGACGCTGAAGATTGTAATTAACGGAAGTGAAGATTTGTCGACAACAACCATCCGTCTGTTGAATAAATTGGGAATAGAAGACAAGAACATCCTGCTGCTGAACAATGAGAAGAAAAGCCATATAGAAGATATAACAGGTAGCGACGTATATATAGAATTCACCCAAGAGAACATAATAAGCAAAGAGGAGTTAATCAGCATGGCGCCACGCCCGATACTGTTCATGCTCAACGACAACGCCATCGACAGCGATTACTATAGCATGCTGCTCGTACGCCCCGACTCCATCATAGCCACCATGCACCACGAACAGCCCAACCAGATATGCGAAGCACTCGTTTTCCCCTATCTGTTCAGGGGAGCACTCGACACCTATTCGACAATGATAACCGACTCCATGCTTTTGGCCGCAATAAGGAGTATTGCCGGTATAGCACACCACCCGGTGCCGTACTCGGTAGAAAAGGCCTATCACAGGAGGCTGGAATTTGGCAAGGAGTATATCCTTCCCAAGCCTAATGACAACAGGCTGCTCACCGAAGTATCGTCGGCGGTGGCACTTGCAGCCATCGAGGGCGGCATAGCAAGACGCAACATAATAAATTGGAAAGAGTACCGTAACACACTGCTCAGCCGCATGGAACATGGCAGCAGATATGGCAACCACACCAGACACCACAACAGCCGCGAAAACAAGCTGCACCGGCGCTACATACGCGGAATACCCGAGTTTTAGAACCCGCGCAACTTAAGCCACACGAACAGCCTTTGACATTCGGAACAAATTAAGCAGCAAAAAAATGTGCCCAAAAATATTGAACAGGCACATTTTTATATAACTTTGTAGCAACGACTGTAAAAGAGTCGCCTTACAACCATAAAATAACAATTTAACATAAAGAAAGAGATGACACTAAGTTGGTTCGAATGCAAGGTAACATACGAGCGTGCAGGCGAGAAAGGCCTTAACACCAAAGTGAGCGAAGTATATCTGACACAGGGTTTCACATTCACCGAGATTGAGAAACGCCTCACAGCCGAACTGCAACCACAGGTTACAGGTACCTTCGACATAATGAAGATGGAGCGCACCAAATACAACGAGCTGGTAGACAGCAACGACGAGAGCGCCGACAAATGGTTCAAGTGCAAGATTGTGATGGTGACAATTGACGAAGTAAGTGCAAAAGAGAAGAAGACCTCGGTTGTTATACTTGTAAAGGCCGAAGATGTAGCCGGAGCAGTAAAGAATCTCACCAAGCACATGGAAGATTCAATCATGAACTACGACCTTGCAGCCGTTAACGAAAGCAGCATTGTAGATATTTTCCGTTACGAAGGATAAACCGGGAGAAGAGTCTCATACATTATGCACACCGATATTGAATCAAACATAAAGAGAATCAGCGCCACCCTACCCAAAGAGGTGACGCTGATTGCTGTATCAAAATATCACCCGATAGAATCAATTGAAGTAGCATACCGTGCAGGACAACGCCATTTTGGCGAGAGCAAGGCACAGGACCTCAGAATAAAACAGCAGGCATTGCCCCACGATATCGCATGGCATTTCATAGGACACCTGCAAAGCAATAAGATAAAATATATCGCACCCTTTGTACACCTCATCCACAGCATCGACAGCCTGCGCCTGCTGCAAGAGGTTGACAAGCACGCATGCAGGCAACAGAGGAGAATAGGTTGCCTTTTGCAGATACACATAGCTTGCGAGGAGACCAAGTTCGGTTTTTCGCCCGATGAGTGCATGGCCATGCTCGAGGGCGAAGAGTGGCGCAAACTCGAGAACGTAGAGATACGCGGACTGATGTGCATGGCAAGCAACACCAACGACACAGCTCAGATAGAGAGGGAGTTCAATGATGTAAAATCCCTGTTCGACAGGATAAGGAATCGTTTCTTTGCCGACAAAGATAGCTTCAACATACTGTCGGCCGGCATGAGCGAAGATTATCAGATAGCAATCAAAGCAGGCAGCACACACATCCGTATTGGCTCGGACATCTTCGGCGAGCCACAGAAAAGCTGATAACAG
>CAJGCJ010000127.1 GCA_904501775.1 uncultured Bacteroidaceae bacterium
ATGATTTGCTCGAGAGTCTGAATCTTTCGTTTGGAACAGATATTTCAAAATACAAATTAGATAAAGAATAATTATGAGACATAAAAAATCTTTCAACCATTTGGGTCGTACTGCATCTCACAGAAAGGCTATGCTTTCTAACATGGCAGTTTCTTTGATCATGCACAAAAGAATCACTACGACTCTTGCAAAGGCAAAGGAACTCAAGAAGTTCGTTGAGCCTTTGATAACAAAGTCTAAAGACGATACAACAAATTCTCGTCGTGTAGTTTTCAGCTATCTCCAGAGCAAAGAGGCCGTAACAGAGCTCTTCAAAGAGATCTCAGTTAAGGTTGCCGAGCGTCCCGGTGGCTACACACGCATCATTAAGCTTGGTACACGTCCCGGTGACGCAGCCGAAATGTGTTTCATCGAGTTGGTTGACTACAACGAGAACATGGCTAAGACTTCTGCGAAGAAGACACGCCGCCGCCGTTCTGCGAAGAAGGCTGATGCTCCTGCTGCTGAGGCTGCAGTTGCAACTGAAGAGGCTACACCAACAGCTGAATAATTACTTACTTAATAGATGTGCGAGGATATCCGTGAGGATGTCCTCGCTTTTTATATGTGCAGTTATCTGTTAAACAAATCAAAATCATAGGCTCTCCTCTTACATTTTTTATCATTATACATTTATATGATGATAAAATTCTGTAAATTTGCCACCCGATAATAACAGAAGTTAAATACATAAACAACAATACATTATGCAAAAGAAGTATAAGAGTGGTACACTTTGTGTACAAGGAGGCTGGACACCCAAGAAGGGTGAGCCACGTGTCTTGCCTATATATCAGAGTACTACATTCAAATATGATACCAGTGAGCAGATGGCCCGTCTTTTCGACCTTGAGGATTCAGGCTATTTCTATTCCCGTCTGCAGAACCCTACAGTTGATGCTGTTGGTGCCAAGATAGCAGCCTTAGAGGGCGGTGTAGGCGCTGTAATGACAGCTTCGGGACAGGCTGCCAATTTCTATGCAATATTCAATATCTGTCAGGCCGGTGATCACTTTGTATCTGCAACCACCATCTATGGAGGAACATATAACCTCTTCACTGTAACACTTAAGAAGCTTGGCATTGAGGTTACACTTGTCGACCCCGATGCGCCTGTTGAAGAGATTGAGAAGGCCTTCCGTCCTAACACAAAGGCCCTATTCGGAGAGACCATATCTAACCCCAGCGTGAATGTGCTCGATATTGAGAAGTTTGCTTCCATTGCCCATAAGCATGGTGTTCCTTTGATTATAGACAACACCTTCGCCACACCTATCAACTGCCGCCCATTCGAGTGGGGTGCTGATATAGTAACTCATTCAACAACAAAATATATGGACGGTCATGCTGTAGCAGTGGGCGGTGCCGTTGTCGATAGCGGTAATTTCGATTGGGAGGCTTACCACGACAAGTTTACAGGCCTTACAGAGCCCGATGAGTCATATCATGGACTTACATATACCAAGGCATTTGGCAAGGCTGCATATATAACAAAGATGGTTGCACAGCTGATGCGTGATTTGGGCTCTATTATGTCGCCCGAAAATGCCTTCCTGCTGAACTTGGGACTTGAGACACTGCATTTGCGCATGCCTCGTCACTGCGAGAATGCACAGCGCATTGCCGAGTATCTCAAGGCTCATCCTAAGGTTAAATGGGTCAACTATTGCGGATTGCCCGACAGCCAGTACTATTCCCTTGCGCAGAAATACCTCCCCAATGGAGCATGCGGAGTTTTGGCATTCGGTGTAGAAGGAACAAAAGAGGATGCTATCAACTTCATGGACAACCTGCAGTTCATTGCAATTGTGACACACGTTGCCGATGCTCGTTCGTGCATCCTGCATCCCGCAAGCCATACACACCGTCAGCTCTCCGACGAACAGTTGCTCGAGGCAGGTGTTGCTCCCGACCTTATGCGTCTCTCTGTCGGTATCGAGGATGTCGATGATATTATAGCCGACCTTGAGCAGGCTCTCGAGAAGATTTGATATCTGAATGAAACTATTGGAATATAATATGGCAGAGGATGTCTCGGCATTCTCTACAGCACGCGAAGGCGGCGTAGGCACAGGTGCTTACGCCGGTTTCAATATTACCCACTATTGTGGCGACAGTGAACTGAATGTACAGCATAACCGCAAATTGCTCTGCAAGCATCTGGGTATAGCAGATGATGCACTGATATTGCCTCGTCAGACACATGGTACTGCGGTGCTGTGCATAGATGAACAATTCCTCTCACTCTCGGACGGGGAACGTGTCGGCTGTTTGCATGCCGTGGATTCTGTTGTTACCGATGTCGCTCAGGTATGTATAGGAGTCTCTACTGCAGATTGTGTTCCTGTATTGCTCTATGATGCTGTAAAACGCGTTGTGGCGGCTGTTCATGCCGGTTGGAGAGGAACTGTCGGTCGCATTGCTGAACGCACGCTTGCAGCGATGAAAGAGCGTTATGGTACTGATGCCTGCAATGTGAAGGCTGTAATAGGTCCATCAATCTCCCTCGAAGCATTTGAGGTTGGTGACGAGGTTTACGATGCCTTTGCTGCTGTAGCTTTTCCTATGGAACTGATAGCCCGCAAGATAGGCGAGAAATGGCACATCGATTTATGGGAGGCCAACCGCCTTCAGTTGCTCGCGTGCGGCGTGAAGCCGTCTGCAATAGAGGTCTGCGGCATCTGCACCTACAATAACGTAGAGAACTTTTTCTCGGCCCGAAGGCAGGGTGTAGAATCGGGAAGGATTTTCAATGGCATTATATTAAAAAAGTGATAAACGATAACGTTTATCACTTTTTTAATATAATCGATAGTATCTGTTTTATACCAATTTGTCGATACTTGTATATACTATGCTACATATACCCAATAGCACTATTCCTACAAGGCATATGACAAGACTTATGCGTGAGTAGGGGTCACATTTCATGGCAGGTATGGGCGCTTCGTTGGGCTTTATATACATAGCCTTCACAATAAGCAGATAGTAGTAGAGTGAAATTACAGTGTTGATAAGGGCAATGAATACGAGTACCCAGAATCCTGCATCGAATGCACTCATGAATATAAAGAACTTGCTGAAGAATCCGGCAAACGGAGGAATACCTGCCAAAGAGAAAAGAGCAAGAGTCATCAGCAGCGACAGTTTTGGGTTAGTCTGATATAGACCGTTGCAGTGTGTGCGTGTAAGCTCAACATTTTCGTTGTGGTGCTCAAGTGTCTCAATAATGCCGAACACAGCCAGATTGGCAACAATATATACCAATATGTAGTAGACCATTGAAGTCAGTCCCTGAGCAGTTCCGCTTATAACAGCCAACATTATATATCCTGCCTGTGAGATACTGCTGAATGCCATGAAACGCTTCAGGTTGTTCTGCTTGATGGCAAACAGGTTGGCTACGGTGATGCTGGCTACAGTCATTATGTAGAGCATCATTTGCCACTCTTTTGTCATGGGTGCGAACACCTTGGTCATTATTATGAACAGTGTAAACACAGCCGCTCCTTTTGAAATAACTGATAGGTAGGCTGTAACTACGGTAGGTGCACCTTGATAGCTGTCTGCTGTCCACAGATGGAAAGGTACAAGTGATATCTTGAATCCGAGTCCGGCTGTAAACATTACCATTGCAAAAATCTGCATTGCACTGCCGTCTATTTTTGCAATCATATCATCGAAGTAGAGTGTTCCGGTTGTTCCATAAAGGAATGAAATACCGTAGAGCATCACAGCCGATGCGAACATCGAACTGAGGATATACTTGATACCGGCCTCGGCCGAGTGGTGGCGATATTTGTCGAATGCGACGAGGCAGGCCAAAGGCAACGATGCAAGTTCCATACCAATAAAGAAGAGTAGGAAATGGCGTGCGCTCATCATAAAATACATACCTACCAATGTGCTCAGCAACAAGATAAAGTACTCTCCCTGCTTGTAGTACGAGTGTACGTTACGCAACCATTTGTGCGATTGCAGTATGACAAGCAGTGTACCGAATGTGAGCATCGCCTTTACGAATGATGTAATGCCATTATTGTAATACATCCCGCCAAAGAGCGATGTCTCTTCGTTGCAGCAATAGAGGCATAGGATAATTTGTCCCAGCATAAGCACCGAAGTCATTATGTGGAATATGCGACGTCTGTGGCCTGTTGCAATGAGGTCGAAGATGAATATCAATACGAAAACCGCCAATAGGCTTATTTCGGGTAGCATCGAGAAGAATTCAAAATAATTCATAATTCTTTATGTTGAATTTATTTATTGTAGGGTCTGTTTTCTTTTTATGGTCTGAGGTTGGCAATGATGTCACCCACACCGTTGTTTATCAGGTCGCTTACCCACAAAGGAGCAATACCGAGTGCTGCCACACATGCTACAAGGCATATTACGGTGAAACGCTCGTCCCATGTGGCGTCGGTAAGTTTCTTGTGCTCCTCGTTTTCGGGCTCGCCGTAGAGAATCTTGCCGACAACACGCAGAATATATACTGCTGTGATTACGATACTTGTACAGGCGATTATGGTAACAACCCTGTGGAAGGTGTCATCTACCATGAACGCACCAACGAATATTGTCATTTCGGCAATGAAACCGCTGAATCCGGGAAGGCCAAGGTTGGCAAGTCCTGCAATTACATATCCTACTGCAAGGAAAGGCATAATCTTCATAAGTCCCTGCATCTGTCGTATGTCGCGTGTGTGTGTACGTCCATATATCATACCAATCAGGGCAAAGAAGAGTGCTGTCATAAGTCCGTGCGACAACATCTGTAGAATGGCTCCTGTACATGATGTGCGTGTCATCATAAGAAGGGCGAACAGCACAAGTCCACAGTGGCTCACCGATGAGTAGGCATTTATGTACTTGAGGTCAGTCTGGCTTATTGCACTCAATGCTCCGTATACAACGCTTATGGTTGTGAGGATGATGAATATCCATGCAAGGTCATTTGCAGCCTGTGGCATAAGATACATTGCAATGCGGAAACATCCGTAACCTCCAAGCTTCATAAGAACACCGGCGTGCAGCATTGATACAGATGTGGGGGCACTTGCGTGACCGTCG
>CAJGCJ010000128.1 GCA_904501775.1 uncultured Bacteroidaceae bacterium
AAGTGTCTGCCTGAGAATGTGTTTCTTGGTTACGATAATATGGTTATTGAGGTGTAAGCATGCTTACACCTCTTTTTTTCGGCAAAAACTATATATATATCCCTTGTCAGTATCTACGACGGTTTCAATTTCCCCGGTGAAATTTGTAAGCAGGTTCTTTATGTCATTCAATCCTGTACCCGACAGCTTGGCAACTGCCTCTTTCATTGTCCATAGGCGTGTGAATTCAATATCGGGATTCGGTGAGGATTCTATTCTTTTGAACTCATCGTCGTTCATCGTATATTGTGCCAACCGTCTGTTGTAGGCTCTTATAGTCTCAATGTCAATGCCCACCTCTACATTGTCCACTGCGCATATTGCAGCCGTTTTGCAGTGGCTGAAATTGAAATGGATATCGCTTCGTCCCTCCAACGAAGGCTTGCCATGACTGTTGTATGTGAAAACAGGGCTTCCGGTGATGCCGTACTCTTGTCTTAGTCCTTCGCACAATAATATATAGGCTGCAACAGATGCTTTCTGTGCCATTATGTCCTTAATTGCAAGCACCTTGTCGCGTCGTTGCTCCGATAGGAGCCCCATCGACTCTTGCAGATCAATGCCTTCTATATTATCGTTTATTAATATCATTCCTCTTCTATTTGCCTTATGGCAAAGGTAAAGTATAATCGACAAATAATATCTATTTTACCCGACTTCTTTTTTGTCATCATTAAATAAGAAACCTTTTATATGCTTGCTTCACTTATTATGCGTGTCCTATGGCTGTTCTTGACATGACTCTCTCTCTTGAAGGGCAGCGGATGGTTGTAACATGCCCAAATGAGAATAGCTGTAGCCATAACTCTGTCGTCGTGATTTCCCTCTACAGCACCCATCTCTTTCCCGTTTTCCTTAAGCTCGTATAGGTCGAGTTCATATGTTGTCTCTATGCAGCGTTCCACATACAGGCTGTCGCGCATTGCCTTTAGTAGAAAATTTATAACCATAGGCTTTGTCGAGCTGTTGGTGTGGAAACCCCAGCGACGCGGTCGTCCCTGTCTTACCTCCTGTTGCGATGTGCGGCAGTATAGGTTGTTATATTCTCCTGCTATCTCATTCAGTATGTATTCGAAGTGGTCGCCCTCTGTGCCTTCGGTCTCAAGGGTGTTAGACTCTATTATGAGCAGTGCGTTGCCATAGGCGCGTGCAAGCTCAACGGCTTTCCACGCCAGCTTGTCGTGTTCTATGTGGCCATGCCAGCAGGCTGCTATTTCGGGGATGCCACCGTCGGGCATGGCAAGTCGGTCGGCTACCATTATGCATGAGTAGTCGGCCTTGTCGCTTACACCGCCTACATCCACGCTCACGATATATCGGTCGCGGAAGAGGTTGTTCTCGTCGGGCATCAGCCACACATGCAGTCTATTCTCCTTTTTGCCCTCACCCGGTTGCGATGCAATGAATTTGCCATTCTCAATATCGCCGATGAATGGAGCAGGAACGCAATCCTTTCGAAGGCTGTTGACATAGTGTATGCGGAATACTCTTCGGCCGGTACTCTGAAAGGCTTCGTTGGCTGTTGACGGAAACTCCGAGAAAAGACGCCATTCGTCACATATCTCAAGTCTTTTGTCGCGATACCAATTTATAGCCTCAAGGGTTGCCCCAAGCTCAAAGAGCGCTTTTTCGTATTGGCTCATGCTGTCGACAAAGCATCCGTAATCGCTCTCTCTAATGGGTTTGCTGTAAAGGTCTATGCTATACCATGGAATAAAGACGGGAGTGAAATTGTTACGTCCTTCGGTGGCATCTATCCATGTGCGGTGAAAGAAGTTTCCAACACCTTTGGCTGTCGACTCCATCACTTTTACGGTATATGCACCGCTTGCAATGGAGCCGAATATCGACTGCACAAGGTCCTCGGGTTTGCGTCCCGCAGTCGCTTTCCACAGACCTACCTCGGTCAAGTGGGCCATGCTGATATCTTCGCTGCGCAGTGAATCGGGCTTCTGTGACGAGCCGAGCGAGTAGCGGTTGTTCCCGATGTTGATTACACGGCTGTTGCGCGTTCCCTGAAAGGGTGTCGTCTTAAGCCGTATTCCACCTGTTGCCCATGTGGGGTAGTGGTTTACTACCTTCGCGAGCATTCCGGCAACCACCGACGACTGTTTCTCGATATCGCCGCATATCACACTGTTCCAGTTGCTCTTGTGTACAAGCTGTATCCACAGCATGTAGAGCTGTGTGAGGGTAGAGCCACCCCATTGACGCGCCTTGCACAGGATAATATCTATCGGCCTCCCCGATACACGCAGCCTCTCCATCTCCTTAAGATATGTTCTTTGCGCTCTGTTAAGTGTGAATGAAACATCGCGTCCTCTTCCCTTGTCCGATATTATGGCAGTGCTTTTTGCCCAATACTCAAAGTCATATTTAAGACGCTTGCGGCAAAATTCGAACCAAAGCAGCGTTATCTCGTGCTTTGTTGGGTTCTCTAAGCCCGTTGCGAGCAGATATCCCGCAGCCCCTTTATGAATGAGCTGCGAGATACTCTCGTCATCTGTCATCTGCACCGGCAGATTGATATCTTCAATAGGAAACCCCTCGATGTGTACCTGTTTACGTTCTATGCTGTTTGAACCCTCTCCTGTGATAGGGTTGTAAGGGGATGTTATACACTGCAGACGTTTTCTGTTCTGTTCAATGATTGCAGTTCTGTCCATGACTCTCTTATATGCCTGCAAGGTCTGTAGCCCTGCGGCGTATCTTTCTTGTGTTCGATAATTTTGCAAACTGTTGCTGGACATTGCTCAACAGCCCCGAGCGCAAAGATATGTAGCTTTGGCTCATTTGCGGATAGCGCAGCAACAGCCATCTGAGTATTATCTCGTTTACCAGATAGTCGCTGATGTTCTGTCTAAGAAATGGGAGTATATCGCTGACGGTGTCGCCCGATACACCGAAACTGAAACAGATATACTCCTCTTCGTTGCAGTATCTCACATTCTTGAAGCGTAGTGCAACCGAGGCTGCAAGTGCGTTGCATGCCTCCTCAATGAATGTGTCGAATAACTCTCTATCGTCGTCGTCGCTCTGTATTATATCTGCATTCATGTCAACGCGCTTGAGCGATTCGCCCATATAGTGATTCTTCAGGTTTACCTGCTGCAACAGATTATCCTTGTCAATTATAATGCTCTTTTCCATCGTGTTGATATTATTTTAGATATCGATGCTTCTCTTTCTCTTTTGTATGTTCTTGTGCGGACGGTTACGCAGCGACATCGTCTCGCGCATGTTGTTTGCTGCTGCTCTTACCTCTTCGGCAACCGATACCGCTTCATCCGGCTTGTTTTGTGCCAGCCACTGCTGCAATGCGCGCATCGCAACGTAGTTCGCCATTGAATCCTCTAACTGTGGTATGCACTCATGCGGAAAATTGCGTGGGGGCTGCATGTGGAATTCGGTAGTCAAAGAGCCGTCATCTTCAACCTCTTTTGTTGTGCACACCGAAAAATATCGCGAGAGCAGCTTGCTGCACTCAAGGATGGCAGTGCGCATGTGGCGGGTTATAATATCGTTCTCGCTATCCGATGCCTGTATCCTTGCAGCAAATGATGGAGTAATTCCGGCAGCCTTGCGTGCCTCGCCTGTGTAATAGCTGTGCAGCTGTATCTGTCGCGCAATGTCGTTGTGTCTCAGGTATAGAACTGTTCTCATGATACAACCCCGGTGTTTAGTGTGTTAATGAAATTGTTGTAGTTGCAGCGTTCGCGCAGTGTGCGGTATACCAGTCCCTGAAATGTGCTGGTGTCAACATAGAACGAGGGTGCCGGCTCCGACAGGATTGTCTCCAGTGATTTGTATTTTCCCGACCCATCCTTCTGGCTGTTGACATAACGGCGGTAGATCTCCTTGTACATCTCGAGCTTGTTCTTGTTAATCATGGGGAGTTTCTTCTTCCTTGCCATGAGCGAGATGAGGCGGCGTGCACTCTCGTAATTTACAAAGAATCGGGGCGCACTCTCTTTGACTGCCTTTTCAATAACCTCTTTATATGTGACAAAAGGGTTGTTTTCCGACAGTCTCTTCATGGTTTTAAAAAATGTCTCAAGGATAGCTTCTTTGCGTAGTTCGCGTACGCTTCTGTTTTCATTTATTTTCATTTTTGGTAACAATTAAAAGTTACCTGCAAAAATATAGTCAAAAATGGCTAAAGAGGTTGCGGAATTACTTATTTCTTTTCAAAAAAGTATTCACACCTTTTATAATCGCTTTATAGCTGTCACCGCCTCATTATTGTAAAGTGTCTATCCGATATATCACTTTATAATCGTATATGCTTCTCTTTGTTGCAATGGCTCTAAATAGTTGTAAAACTGCTTAAATGAGGGTGCGTATCTCCACAGATTGTCAGTTTTGCAACTGTCCCGGTGTGTTTGCATATTTTCTTTGCCGTCGAAACAAATACACACAATTTATGTATCAGAAAACAGATGAAAATGCACAGATGGGGCAGGCGACAGCCGCTGTGCAGCAGATGCAGCCCCCGGTGAGTGGTAGTGCCAATGAAGCACAGGTCTATGATAATCAGAAATATGCAATTCTGGAGAGTGGCCTCAAGGATATTTTCGGCGAAGGCTTCGACATCGGCAACGAAGAGTCGCAGCAGCTTCTGCTCGAACATCTCAGACTCAATCGCGAACAGAACGAAAAACTGGCCGTAGCACTTGAGAAAGATCCGCGTCTTTCGCAGATGCTCGCCGACATGGTAAAGGGCAAGAGAAATGCCCATTCGGCAGTGGCGCGATACTTCGGACGCAACTTCATGAATGTGCAGGAGGGCACTCCCGAGTACGAGGATATGCTCATTGCCGACGAAGAGCGTCGACAGGAACTGCTTAGCCTCGCTAACGACAGGCAGCTCTACGAACAGAATCTCGAGGCAAGCCGCAGTGTAATCGAGGATTTCTGCAGGGAGCGCGGATACGAGCCTGCCGAGTTTCTCGAACTGGCTTGGGAGCGTCTGGTCTATCCCATTCTCTCGGGCGATTATAATGCCGAGGTGTGTAGTGCTCTTGAGCATGCCA
>CAJGCJ010000129.1 GCA_904501775.1 uncultured Bacteroidaceae bacterium
ATAGATACAGTAGCCCCAAGTGTGAAGGCTGTAAATGAGAAGAGATGGGCGCGGAATGCATTATTGCAGTTCAGAGCAGGCGACAAAGGACGCGGAATAAGGGATTTCAAAGGAAAAATAGATGGTGAATTTGTTCTTTTTGAATATAGCAGCAAGAATGGAATGCTCACATGTAATCTGAAAAACGAGAAAGTGAAGCGTGGAAAACATAAACTGCTGCTCACCGTTACCGACAATGCAGGTAATGTGAAAACGGTTGAAAGAAGTTTTACTTATTAGAATTTGATATATGATTAGAAAAATTATTACAGTCTCTGTGTGCATGCTGCTGTCATTGGCAGGCAGTGAAGCGTGTACCAATTTTATTGTAGGCAAGAAGGCCTCGAAGGATGGTTCGGTATTTGTCTCTTACAGTGCGGATAGTTATGGAATGAGTGGCTTTGTGGCACATTTCCCTGCAGCAAAGCATGCGCCGGGAACAATGCGCGAGGTTTACGATTGGGACTCGGGTGCTTTCCTTGGCCTCATTCCCGAGGTTGCCGAAACATACAACGTAGTAGGTAACATAAATGAGCATCAGGTAGCAATTGCCGAGACTACATTCGGTGGCCGCCCCGAGCTTGTGGATACAACCGGAATAATTGACTATGGCAGCCTTATATATATAGCATTGCAGCGCTCGAAAACAGCACGCGAGGCAATTGAGGTGATGACAACCCTTACTAACCAGTATGGTTACTACAGCAGTGGCGAGAGTTTCTCTATTGCCGACCCCAACGAGGCTTGGATTCTCGAGATGATAGGTAAAGGCGGAGTAGAGAAGGGTACTGTGTGGGTAGCCGTGCGCATCCCCGACGATTGCATCTCGGCACATGCCAACCAGTCGAGAATACGCAAGTTCGATATGCGTGACAAGGAGAATGTTATGTATGCTAAAGATGTAATCAAGTTTGCTCGCAAGCAGGGTTACTTCTCGGGTGACGACAAGGACTTCGATTTCGCAGCGGCATATTGTCCTGCCGACTTCGGAGGTTTGCGCTATTGCGATGCCCGTGTGTGGAGCTTCTTTAACATGTATGGCGATATCGACATGAGCGAGTATGTCGCTTGGGCGTCGGGTGATGCCACAGCAACTCCCATGCCTTTGTATGTGAAGCCCAAGCACCAGCTTTCGTTGCAGGATGTACAAAAGGGTATGCGCGACCATTACGAGGGTACCCCCTTTGATATTACAAAGGATGCAGGTGGCGGCATCTACAATATGCCTTATCGTCTCTCTCCATTGAGCTTTAAATACGAAGGTAAAGAGTACTTCAACGAGCGTCCTATCTCTACAGTGCAGACAGCATTTACATTTGTGGCCCAGTTGCGTAGTAATATGCCCAATGCCATCGGTGGTGTGATGTGGTTCGGTGCCGACGATTCGAATATGATTGTCTACACACCTGTATATTGTTCTACAACAGTTGTTCCTGCGTGTTATGCTGCCGAGAATACCGACCCTGTGACCTTCTCGTGGAACTCTTCTTTCTGGGTGTTCAACTGGGTGGCAAATATGGTATATCCTAAATACTCACTTGTGATAGATGACATGAGAAAGGTGCAGAATACGCTTGAGAGTTCAATCTATGAGCAAAGCAAGACTGTTGAAGCCGAGGCTCTTGCTGCAATGGAAAACTCTCCCCGTTATGCAAAGAAGATTCTGAACGACTTTACTTGTGACGCAGCCGAGACTGCTCTTGCCGAGTGGAAGAAATTTGGGGAGTTCATAATTGTTAAGTACAACGACTTTGTTGTGAAGCCCGAGGAGAATGGCCGTTTCAAACGCTCTTCAACAGGAATTGGTGCAACAGTCAAGCGTCCCGGCTATCCCGAGATGTACAGAAAGCAGATTGTTGAGCAGACAGGCGACAAATATCTTATGTCGGATGCAAAATAATTGGTGATTCTTGAATTTGTTAAATTAAATATATATCTTTACGCAATTGTTGAAGAATAAGAGGATATAACTAACCTATAATAATTATAACTATGGACCAAGAACTTATTAAGATGGTAACCGAGAGAGCCAATGAGTGGCTGTCTCCGGCTTATGACGAAGAGACTCGTAAAGAAGTACAGGCGATGCTCGACAGCGAAGACAAGACTCCGCTTATCGACTCATTCTACAAAGACCTTGAGTTTGGTACAGGTGGTCTTCGCGGTACTATGGGTGCCGGTAGCAACCGCATGAATATATATACAGTCGGTAAGGCTACACAGGGTCTTGCAAACTATTTGAACGAGTGTTTCAAGGACCTTGAGCAAATCTCTGTAGTGGTAGGTCACGACTGCCGTAACAACAGCCGTCTTTTTGCTGAAATCTCGGCAAATATCTTCTCAGCTAACGGTATCAAGGTTTATTTGTTCGAGGATTTGCGTCCTACACCCGAAATCTCTTATGCAATACGTCACTTGGGTTGCCAGAGCGGTGTGAACATCACAGCAAGCCACAACCCCAAAGAGTACAACGGTTACAAGGCATATTGGGACGATGGCGCACAGATGTTGGCTCCCCACGATGTGAACACAATCAAGCATGTCGAGAATGTAAAGGTTGAGGATATCAAGTTCAAGGGTAACCCCGCTCTTATCGAGATTATCGGTGAGGAAATCGACAACGCATTCCTCGACGAGGTTAAGACCCTTATCATTGATCCCGAGGTTATCGCACGTCACAAAGACCTCAAGATTGTTTATACTCCTATCCACGGTTGCGGTCGCGTTATGATTCCAGCATCGCTTCGTCGTTGGGGCTTCGAGAATATACACACAGTAGAGGCTCAGATGGTTAAGGACGGTAACTTCCCCACAGTAGTTTCTCCCAACCCCGAGAATCCCGAGGCTATGACAATGGCCATCAATCTTGCCAAAGAGATTGACGCCGACCTCGTAATGGCATCTGACCCCGACGCCGACCGTCTTGCAATCTCTTGCAAGAACAGCAAGGGTGAGTGGATGATCATCAACGGTAACCAGACATGTATGATGTTCCTCTATTACATCATCACACAGTACACCAAGCTTGGCAAGATGACAGGCAAGGAGTTCGTTGTGAAGACTATTGTAACAACAGAGGTAATCAAGAATATTGCCGAGAAGAACAACCTCAAGATGTACGACTGCTATACCGGTTTCAAATGGATTGCAAAAGTTATCCGCGACAACGAGGGTATTGCAAAATATATCGGTGGTGGTGAAGAGAGCTTTGGCTTCTTGGCCGAGGACTTCTGCCGCGACAAGGATGCAGTATCGGCATGTAGCTTGATTGCCGAGGTAGCAGCATGGGCTAAGGATAACGGCAAGACTCTCTACGACCTTCTCATGGATATCTACGTAGAGTATGGATTCTCAAAAGAGATTACAGTAAACGTTGTTAAGCCCGGTAAGAGCGGTGCCGACGAGATTCGCCAGATGATGGAGAACTTCCGTGCTAATCCTCTCAAAGAGATGGCAGGAGAAAAGGTTGTATGCTATAAAGACTTCAAGGCTATGAAGCAGACCGATGTCAATGGTGTTGTAACCGATATCGACATGCCCGAGCCCTCTAACGTACTCCAGTACTTTACCGAGAGCGGTAACAAGGTTTCTGTACGTCCTTCGGGAACAGAGCCCAAAATCAAGTTCTACATGGAGGCTAAGGGTGTAATGAAATGCCGCGAGGATATTGATGCAGCTATTGCAGCAGCCGATGCTCTTATCGAGCAGATGAAAGAGGCAATGGGTATCTGATTAGTAGTAGCACATTGTTAACAATAAAAGCAGGCACAACGTCAAGTGCCTGCTTTTATTGTCATTAATACCATTTTTATTCAAAAAAATTTGGAATGTAAAAGATAATTTACTTCCTTTGCGCCATGTAACACCCTTCGAGGTCACTGTTTATATTAATTTAAGTCTATAATAACCTAAAAAAGTATTGCCTATTGAAACACTTCTACTCCTGAATCAATAAATAAGACATAATGGAGACTTTGAAGAATATGACCGATGATATGTTGGTCACTCTTTATTTGGAAGGCAATAACTGCGCATTCGATGTATTATTGGAGCGTCACAAAGAGAGGTTATACAACTACATATTTTTTATAGTACGTTCGCGTGAGGTTGCAGAGGATCTCTTTCAAGAGACCTTTGTCAAGGCTATTGTGACATTGCAGCAGGGACGCTATCAGCCCGATGGCAAGTTCTCGGCATGGATTACACGCATAGCGCACAATCTTGTAATCGACCAATTCCGTCAAGAGAGAAACGAGAATTATGTATCGAATGACGAGAGCGAGGTCGACCTGCTCAATAACGCCACTCTTGTAGAGGGTACAATTGAGAACCGCATGGTAAACGAGCAGGTGCTCGCCGACGTGCGTGCCCTCATTGACGAGCTGCCCGACTGCCAGCGCGAGGTGCTCTACATGAGATATTATCAAGACCTGTCGTTCAAAGAGATTGCCGATTTGACAGGCGTGAGCATAAACACAGCATTGGGACGTGTACGCTATGCAATACTGAATATGCGCCGCATTGCCGAGTGTAAACAGCTTATTTTGGATTTGGAATAAAAAAAATCATCCATTGCATACTATTTTCTTTTTATTTACGTTTCTATAATAGAAAACAATAAAAAGAGTAGCCTATGGATAAAATTTTTACTCAAGACCCTATTTTTACCGACGACCTGTTGAAGAAAGCGATAAAGGATGAGAAGTTCCCCTCGCCCAAGAAGAGCTCGTTGGAGTTCATAAAGAATTTTGCCCGTAATTTCCGTATATGTAATGGGGTAGAGGGCAGAGCGCAGGAATTGCTGTTAAACTGATTGTATAACAATATAAGATTTAAATAACAAGAGGATGGCTCGGTTAGCCATCCTCTTGTTATGTGCCGGCTTTGCAGCCTTTATGCCTCTTTAACGTTAGGTTCGTCAAGCCCGAGACCTTGTTTCTTGTCTACAACTTTAA
>CAJGCJ010000130.1 GCA_904501775.1 uncultured Bacteroidaceae bacterium
ATGTTTGTCTGTTCATCAGTAGGTGTATTACTTCCTCCGCTTAATGGTATGAGGGCTTTGAAATAGTCAGAAAGAGCACTGGGCATAGATACAAAGAGTCCATCTTTGTGTGTGTATGACTCGCCTCCGAACTGTGAATATAGTTCAACACCGCCTTCAAACTCCAATGGGAATTTCTCGGGTTTTCCAATCTTGATGAAGGCTGCCTTGCTGTGGTATAGTATATTCTTGCCATAGCGTGTCTGGTTGTTGCCTTGTGAAAACTCCTCCTGGAAATTATCGTCGGTGAAGCGGCCGTATGCAATGTGTCCGCGTGCGTGCAGCCAGTTGTTGGTGCCATAGACAGGTGTGTATTCGGCAACTTCAAGGCGCACTTGTGGTATAGGACGGCTGTTGCCACTGTATATAAGACCTCCGCTGCTTAGTTCGGTAAGATGGGCATTGTAGATGTTTGAGAATTTCCTGTTTACCTTGTTCTCGGCAAACGGCGTTGCTGCAAATAGCCTGCTGTTGCCTTTTGCTTCGCTGAAACGCTCTTTGCTGCCGATGCTCAGTGTGAGCCAACGCCAACTGATATCGATGTTGGCCTGTTGTATGAAAATGTTACTCGAATGGTTGTCGTTGAGAAATATATCGGCTATGGCGTTGTACCTGAAATTGCTTTTGCCGATATTACTGCCTTGTTTCGCGGCAATGCGCATGAAACCGTTCTGTGTCTCAAGTGATGTTACTCCCTGACGGCGCGAGACAAGCCAAAATGGTGTGTTCTCACCGTCTGAATATGAATCGTTGAACTGTGCTAAAATATGCAGGTCGTTGTCGTCCTGAGCATACGCATGCTGTGATGTCGGTAGCAGTGCAAATGCTATTGCAAGTGCTATTGTCTTTAATATACGCATTTAATCAATGTCTGTTTCGGTAAAAGTACAATAAACTTTTATTATGTGCAACAACTTTTCATGATATGTATGCGTTGTGGCAGCGGTTACTCTTCAAGTTCACAACCTTTGAACATGAAATCCCTTTCGGCAACCTCTTTGCTGAAACAATAGAATGTCACTTCGCCTGTAGAGCATACTGTGCTTTCGTGTGATATTGTTGTTTCTATAAAGACAAAGTTACGCTTTACCTCTTTTACACGCGCGCGTACCTCTATTTTAATATCCTTTCCTGTAGGTATAGGCTTTTTGTATTTGATATTCAGGTTTGTTGTCATTCCCGATGTCTGGAACTTGCGCGATATGAGCCAGCCTGATGCTTCGTCTATCAATGTGGCTTGTATTCCACCGTGTAGGGTATTGAACCAACCTTGAAAATTGTCATCGGGTGTCCAGAATGAGACTATGTCGTCGCCATCTTCGTAGAACTCCATTTTTAATCCGCAGGGGTTGTGTGGAGCACAAGCAAAGCAGTTGTATCCCTTGTCGGTCAGCTCCAGCCATGGATTTTTTATCTTTTTCATTTTTTATATTGTTATATAGGCGCGTATTATAATTGTCTTACACATAAGCCTCTAAAAATAGATGTATTTAAGAGTGAAGAGTATGGCAAGGATGTACATGACAGGTGTGATTTTATTGAACTTGCCACAAGCAAGGTTGATTATCACATATGCAATCATACCTAATAGTATTCCATTGGAAATAGAATAGGAGAGTGGCATCATTATGATGCATATGAAAGCAGGGATTGACTCGGAGTAGTCATTGAAAGGTATTTTTATGATAGGCTCCATCATCAGCAAGCCTACAATAATGAGTGCAGGTGCAGTTGCAGCAGCAGGGATAGAAAGGAACAACGGTGAGAAGAAGAGTGCTATGGCAAAGCAGCCGGCAACAGAGAGGGCTGTTAGACCCGAGCGTCCGCCTTGTGCAACACCTGCAGCACTCTCTACATATGTCGTGGTTGTGGATGTTCCAAGGAATGCACCGGCTGTGGTCGCAATTGCATCGGCCATGAATGCCTGATTAATCCTGTGTATTTTGCCTTTCTTGTCTACCATGTCTGCTTTTGTACATACACCTACAAGTGTTCCTACAGTGTCGAACATGTCAATGAACAGAAATGTGAATACTACAACGAACATGTCGAGGGTGAGTATCTTATCAAACTCAAACTTGAAGAATATAGGCTCTATCGATTCGGGGGTTGAGAGTATACCTTTGAATTCCGTTACTCCTAAGGGTATGCCTATGACCATGGTAATGATGATTCCGATAAGTATTGCTCCCGGGACATTCTTTATATACATTAATCCTGTAATAAGGAAGCCGATGATGGCGAGTAGTGCTGAGCCCGAAGTGATATTGCCTAGTCCTACAAGCGTGGCGTCGTTATTTACAATTATTTCGGAACTGCTCAAACCAATGAATGCGATGAATAGGCCTATGCCTGCTCCGATTGCGTGTCTTTGGCTTAACGGGATGGCGTTGATAATGGCTTCGCGTACATTTGTAACAGTAAGTATGATAAATATAATGCCTTCAATCAATACTGCGGTGAGTGCGAATTGCCATGAATAACCCAATCCAAGGCATATACTGTAAACGAAAAAGGCGTTGAGTCCCATTCCTGGAGCCAGTCCGAATGGTAGTTTGCCCCAGAATGCCATGGCAAGGCAACCTATGATTGCTGCCAACGCTGTTGATGTGAATACCGCTCCGGCAGGCATTCCTTCAAGTGCGCCGAATATTGCCGGGTTGACAGCCAGAATATATGACATTGTTAGGAATGTGGTGATTCCGGCAAAAATCTCAGTTTTTACAGTCGTCTGTTTGGGGTCGAACCCGAATAATTTCTTTAGCATACACTAAATGTTTTTATTGTTAAAATGACCATTTTGTTGCAATAGTAGGCATGGCGTGGAATCCTTTGTCGACAAAGTTCCACGACAACTCAATCTCGGAGCCTACGCTCAGATTGATTTTTTCCCAACCGTTTATATTTTTAAGGTTAATCCATAGTTGGGGCTCTGTCATCATTATGAATTCGGTATCAAGCCATCCTAGTGTTTCGCGCCAGAAATCGGCGTAACCGTTAAACGATATCCAATGGTTGAAGAAGTCGAGATTCCACACTCCGGTAATCTGGAAATTGTGCTCCTGCTTTTTGTTCTTGGCATCTACTGTGCCGGGAATTGCCTTGTACATGGCAGAGAGTGACCATGTCTTGCTCCAATCCCCTGAGTGACCCGAGTAGGTCAAACCTGCAAGGTATGCATTGTTGAATGAACCTGCAGCAGTGCTGAGGCCTCCGTTGTATTCAAGGTGAATAGAAAGCCAGTTAAACCTGCTCTCTTTCCAGAAACAGAGCTCTCGGGAAATTTCATAATATGCTCCATTTGCTTTTGGGTTGTGGTCGAAATCGACAAAGAAGAATGTGCTTCCCCAATCGTCGGGACGGAACATCTCGAAGGTTGCGGTGACATATTCGCGGTCGAGGTCATAATGGAGTTGTAGATTTTGTCCGTATGAGACGTAGGGTGTGAGAGTTAGCAGTGCAAATGCCAGCGCGCATATCAGATTCTGCTTTCTGATGATTCTGTTTTTCATAATGTTGCATTTTTAGGTTTACACCATGTAAAAAAATAAAAGCGGAGAGTATTGTTGTTCTCTCCGCTTCAGTACCCAGACCCGGGATCGAACCGGGATGGGTTGCCCCACTGGTGTTTGAGACCAGCGCGTCTACCGATTCCGCCATCTGGGCATTCCTTGAATGCGTTGCAAAGGTACGCCTTTTTTTTGTATTAGCAAATATTTTTGCTTTTTTTTTTGAAAAAACTTTTTGTTTTCTTTGCTATTCCATTGAAAAGAAGTAATTTTGCAAGCCGATTATTATCAGCCCTTACTATGGGCTTTTGGCACTACAGGTCTCTGAGTATGTTACGGGCGGTCTAGCCAACTGTCGGGGCATGCGTGAAGAGGGTTTCTGCAACACTGAAATTCCGTTAAGTAGGGCAGAGTGGTGTCGTGATTTGGAATTATTAACTTATTTAAATGAATTAAAGTGGATACTTTAAGCTACAAAACAATTTCAGCAAACAAGGCAACAGCCAATAAAGAGTGGGTTGTTGTAGATGCTACAGACCAGGTTCTTGGTCGTCTTGGCTCAAAGGTTGCCAAGATTCTTAGAGGTAAGTATAAGCCTTGCTTTACACCCAATGCAGATTGTGGTGACAATGTAATTATCATCAACGCAGACAAGGTGAAGATGACTGGTAAGAAATGGACAGACCGCATTTACTTGCGTTTCTCTGGTTACCCCGGTGGTCAGAAGTCTTTCAGCCCTGCTGATGTTGCTAAAGGTTATAAAGGTTATGAGCGTCTTTTCAAGCACGTGGTTCGCGGTATGTTGCCCAAATCTCGTCTTGGCGATCACCTCATGAACAACCTCTATATTTATGAGGGTCCCGAGCACAACCATGCAGCTCAGACTCCTAAAACAATTGATATTAACTCTTATAAATAAGAAAGCAGATGGAAATGGTTAATGCATTAGGTAGACGTAAAAGCGCAGTTGCCCGCATCTTTGTTACTGAGGGTACTGGTAAGATTACTATTAACAAAAAGGATCTGCAGGTTTATTTCCCTTCAAGCATTCTTCAGTATGTTGTTAAGCAGCCTCTGTTGAAGCTTGACGTAGTAGAGAAATACGATATTAAGGTTAACTTGGACGGTGGTGGTTACACCGGTCAGTCACAGGCATTGCGTTTGGCTATCGCCCGCGCTCTTGTGAAGATCAACGCTGACGACAAGAAAACATTGCGTTCTGAAGGATTCCTTACTCGTGACGCCCGTGAGGTTGAGAGTAAGAAGCCCGGACAGCCCAAAGCTCGTCGTAGATTCCAGTTCAGTAAACGTTAATATTCGGCCCGAAAAGAGACGTTTAGTATCTAAACCATCAGGGACTCCACGTTTTGACTCTTATTGTCTGCATTGCGCAGCTTGA
>CAJGCJ010000131.1 GCA_904501775.1 uncultured Bacteroidaceae bacterium
ATAACGGCAGAATTTAATTTACTCCTCGGCCTGTGGCTTTACATCATACTTCTCTTTACTGCGCTTCACGAACTCAATGTGACGTGCTGCCTCATCACGCAATTCACGCATCGACTCTACCGCCTGTATAACCCTTGTGAGTTCGAGCACCGATTTTACAGCCTCTGCATCGCTCTTGCGCAAAGTATAATTGAATTTACCTTTACCCGAAAGCTCAACAGTAAATGGACCTTCACCGTTGGCAACAAAATCCATAATGCCACCATCCTCGCCATAGACATAACTTATGCGTTCTGTAGTCACTCCCAGATGTTTCGAAGAGTATTTGCTCTTTGGAGCCTCGCACACAGCATAGCTGTCGCCACAGCTGACACGCAGGGTTGTATGGCTTATCGCCTTGCCCCTGTATATGGAGGTTATCATTGCTACACCCTTCTCGCTCACCTGCGCACGCAGATAGCTGTTGCCCACATTGTTCTTTATTGTCTGCTCGGGAAGCATATAGTAACCTATATCCTGATAACGGCTGTCCTTGTCGAGGACAAATGCCGCAAGCATGTTGTCACGGGTCTGCTCAAGCTGCTCCAGTTGCTTTGTATAATAGCTGAGGCTGCGTTCCTGTTCGCCCAGCTCCACATCACGCGACAACTGCAATGCCTGACGTCGTGCCTTGAACGCCTTTGGATAGGTGCTCTTCATACTGTCGAGCAACAACTTGGCACCTGCATAGTCCTGCAGCTCATAGGCAGCACGTGCCTCATCAATCAAAGCCTGAGCACTACGCTCAATATCTTCGCCACACGAAACCGAGATAAGAGCGGCAGCGAATATCGGAAAGTATTTCTTGATAATCATAAAAACATTTTAATCATTAATTAATCTGTGCGAAGATAGCGTTTTATATTAAAAAAAACTATTTTTGACAAATTAATACTAAAACAACAGGTCATGAGAACGCTCTTCACCACCCTTCTTCTTTCAGCGCCATTACTTATAGGTGCACAGAACGAGACTGTCGGCAACAGCGACTTCGGCAATATCTCGGCACTTACTATCATTCTGTTTTTCTTCTTGCTCATAGTCATAGCCATACTTCTTATATGCCGCGAGGCTGTATGCTGGTATTTCAAGATAAACAAGATAGAGGCACAACAACACGAGATACTTCGCCTGCTGAAAGAAAGAAAAGAGAAAAAGTGATTGATTTTTTCTTTACGGAATAATTCACTATCTTCGCGCTGCATTAGAAAACGAGCATGTACACACCAAACAGAGAAGAGCTGAGCAAAATATTGGATACACCTATTTTCCATAAGATATCGGAGACTGCCGACAGCTTGGGAATAGAGTGTTATGTTGTGGGCGGATTCGTGCGCGACATATTCCTTAAACGCGACTCGAAAGATATCGACGTGGTTGTTGTGGGTAAAGGCATTGAGATGGCACGCGCCTTCAGCAAGCGATTGGGAAGAGGTGCACATCTGGCAGTCTATGCCAACTATGGCACCGCACAGGTAAAATACCACGAACACGAGATTGAATTTGTGGGCGCACGACGCGAATCGTACACACGCGACTCGCGTAATCCCATAGTCGAGGACGGAACTCTCGAAGACGACCAGAACCGCCGCGACTTCACCATCAACGCAATGGCAATATGCCTCAACGGCGACAGATTCGGAGAGTTGGTCGACCCCTTCGACGGCCTGCTCGACCTTGAGGACCGCATAATACGCACACCGCTGGAACCGGGAATAACCTTCTCGGACGATCCCTTGCGCATGATGCGTTGCATCCGCTTTGCTACACAGCTGAACTTCTACATCGAAGACGAGACATTCGAGGCACTGTGCGAAAACAAGGAGCGAATACGCATAATATCGCGTGAGCGCATCAATGACGAGCTGAACAAGATAATGCTCTCGCCCACCCCCTCAAAGGGATTCATAGAACTCGACCGTTGCGGCCTGCTCGAGATAATATTCCCGCAGCTTACCGCTATGCAGGGTGTCGAGGTGAAGAACGGATACGGACATAAAGAGATGTTCTACCATACGCTCGAGGTGCTCGACAACGTTGCCAAGCAAAGCAATGACCTGTGGCTGCGTTGGGCGGCACTGCTGCACGACATAGGCAAACCCCGCACCAAACGATGGGACCCTGTGCAGAAATGGACCTTTCACAACCACAACGCGGTAGGCGAAAAGATGGTAGCCAAGATATTCAAGGAGTTCAAGATGCCGCTAAACGAAAAGATGCGTTATGTAGCCAAACTCGTAGGCCTTCACATGCGCCCCATCGTCATTGCCGACAACGAGGTAACCGACTCGGCCGTAAGACGTCTGCTCTTTGATGCCGGTGACGACATCGACAGCCTCATGACACTGTGCGAGGCCGATATAACATCGAAGAACGAAGTACGCAAGAAACAGTTCCTCAACAACTTCAAGACTGTGCGCAAAAAGTTGAAAGACCTTGAAGAGCGCGACCGAATACGTAATTTCCAGCCACCCGTTGACGGTAAGGAGATAATGGAGATATTCAATCTGCCGCCTTGCGACACTATCGGTACATTAAAGAGCATGGTAAAGGATGCCATACTCGACGGAATAATTCCCAACGAACACGATGCAGCCCTGTCGTTCATCATGCAACGCGCAGCAGAGATGGGACTGGAAACCCCTGATTGCAACCCGGTTGCAAATAATAAAGAGTAAATTTGCATATTCCGACAACAAAATAAAGCAATAGATGAAGAGATACCTGACAACAATAGTCCTTATTGCCACCACCCTGCTTTGCGCTGCACAGCAGCTGACATATCAGCAATACATCAGTAGTGTAACAAAGAACAACACCGCCCTTATTGCGCAGAGAATGGATATTGAGATTGCGCAAGCATCGGTGAAGAGCTCCAAAGTATATAACGACCCTACACTATCGGTGGAGTATGGCAATAACGAAGATTGGGAAACAGAGCTGGGACAGAGCTTTGCCGCACAGCTGAGCCGCACCTTCACATTCGGAGTGCGCCGTGCAGGTATCAGACTTGCCGAGAAAGAACTCGAGGCAGCAACAGCCGTCTTCAACAACTATGCGCGTAACCTATATGCCGATGCTACAACAGCCTATCTGCAACATCTGCGTGCGAAGGCATTGCTTGCGACAGCAGCACAGCGCGACACATTCATGACCGAGCTTGCTCACAGCGACAGCCTGCGTTTCCAAAGAGGAGAAATCTCAAAAACAGTATGGTTGGAGACACGCTTGGCAGCAGGCCTTGTACACAACCAGCGCCTTGAAGCCGAAACAGAATATAAGAACACGAAGTACGCATTGGGGTACTACACCGGCAACTACGACGGCATAGAGCAGACAACAGTAGAAGGCACACTGGGTACTATAGAGAGCATTCTGCAACCCGTAGACTACTACATTGAACAGGCATTCACAAACCGTAGCGACCTTGCTGCCGCAACAAGCAATGTTGAGATTGCACAGGCCGAGAAGAAACTCAACAGTGCACGCCGACGTATTGACCTGCAGCTATCCATTGGAGCCGAGTACAACGATGCCGACCCTCAATTTACAAAGTTGAAAGTAGGCGCAGCCATTCCTATCAAATTCTCGAACCTCAACAACGGAGCGCGCATCAGAGAACAGGCCGTAGTGGAGAAACGTCAACAGGAGCTTCTCGACACCCGCCTGCAGATACAGAACGAAGTTATGCAGGCCTACAATGAGTGCAAGACAGCACAGAGACAGGTAGAAAACTTTGAGAACAGCATGGTAAATGAGACTGCCGAACTGCTCTACAGCAAGCGCAAAGCCTACCGCATGGGCGAGATATCATTTATAGAATTCATTGAGACTGAGCGCAGCGACAATATAATGAACGAAGAGTACATCAACGCACTCTTCAACAAAGCCGCAAGCCTTGTAGAGCTGCAGCGCTGCACCGGAATAACAAAAACAGAGGAGTAGCACATGGAGAGCGACAGCATAGCAAAGCTATTGACAGAGTGCGACATACGTCCCACAGCCGTACGCATGCTTGTTGCACGCACGCTCATCGATGCAGAACACCCATTGTCGCTGGCCGAAGTTGAAGAGTCACTCGACACAGCCCCCAAATCAACCATCTTCAGAGCGCTGACTCTGTTTCTTCAACACGGGCTCATACATAGCATAGAGGATGGCAGTGGCTCACTAAAATACGAGTTTCATCACAGATTGGGAAGTCACAACCCCAACGACATGCACATACATTTCTACTGCGAGAAGTGCCAGCGCACATATTGCCTAAGGAACATAAACATACCAACGATAGAACTGCCCGCCGGCTTCAGCATGAGAACGGTAAATTACATAGTGAAAGGTGTGTGCGAGAAGTGCAAATCCATGTAAGCGGAACTAAGTTAAACAACCCGCATCAATATGTCAACTACCGAAAAACACCCACTTGAACCTTTCTTGCCACAGAATGCAAAGATTCTGATGCTCGGAAGTTTTCCACCACCAAAGGCACGATGGTCGATGGAATACTTCTATCCTAACTGGATAAACGACATGTGGCGTATTTGGGGACATATCTTCTTTTGCGACAAGCACCATTTTGAAATAAAAGGCGAGAAACGATTCAACAAAGAGAGCGTTGTAGAGTTCTGCATACAAAAGGGAATAGCCCTTTACGATACCGCATGCGAGGTGCGCCGACTTAAAGATAATGCCTCGGACAAGTTCCTAGAAGTTATCACAGCAACAGACATAAAATCACTGCTTGCAAAAATACCACATTGCCGGGCAATTGTCACAACAGGACAAAAAGCCACAGACACCATAGTGTCAACCTTCGGCTGTAAAGAACCGGCAATAGGCAGTTACGGGACAATAGAAATTGACGGGCTTGAGATACGCTTCTGGCGCATGCCTTCATCATCAAG
>CAJGCJ010000132.1 GCA_904501775.1 uncultured Bacteroidaceae bacterium
CGGCTGCAATATGCGCAGTGGACAATGTAGAGGTGGGCATTGACATTGAGACTATAAGAGCCTACAACAGACGGTTGGCACAATATACGATGAACGACGACGAGTTCAAAAGAATAGAATCCTCACCGAATCCCGATATTGAATTCACACGCCTATGGACAATGAAAGAGGCTGTTGCCAAGCTGTCGGGTACAGGATTGAATGACATAAAGAACCTGCTTACAAATTTCACTGGGGAAATTGAAACCGTCGTAGAGACCGACAAAGGGTATATATATAGTTTTTGCCGAAAAAAAGAGGTGTAAGCATGCTTACACCTCAATAACCATATTATCGTAACCAAGAAACACATTCTCAGGCAGACACTTCTCTATCTTGGCATGCAGCCCAATGTGATGCATCATGTGGGTAAAATAAGTTCTATGCGGCTTCACAATATCTATAATGCGAAGAGCATCGAGCACAGTCTGGTGCGTCTGGTGCGGTTTCGCGAACCGTAGTGCATTGATAACAAGCAGCTCTACCCCTTGTAGTTTTTCGAGCTCGGCAGAGTCGATGTATTTCATATCTGTTATATAGGCAAGATTCTTTATTCTGAAACCAAGAATAGGCAACTTACCATGGAACACCCTGATGGGCTTTATTGCAATGTCCGAGATATAGAAATCCTCTTTGGCACAAATCTCACGGGTTGCAATATTCGGCACACCGGGGTATTTGTTCTCGGCAAAGCAGTAAGGGAAGAAGTTACGTACCTGAGTAAGAGTATCGGATTCGGCATATATATCTATTGCCCCGCTACGGCAGAAGGGGCGCAGGTCGTCTATACCGGCAATGTGGTCGTAGTGATGATGTGTCAACAGCACTGCATCGATGCTTTTATAGTCGCACCTGAGCATCTGTGTACGAAAATCGGGGCCGCAGTCTATTAGGATATTCTTTCCGTCAACCTCGACAAATGCCGATGTACGCAGACGGTTGTCGTGCACATCAGTAGAAGTACACACCTCGCAGGCACAGCCAAGTTCGGGCACGCCTGTGGAAGTTCCTGTTCCAAGCAGCCTTATCTTCATTCTATAACATTAACCTCGCGGACAAGCTCTACGCCAAACCGCTCCTTAACAGAATCTACAATCAACTGTGAGTAGTCGTAAATATCCTTACCATTTGCACCGCCATGGTTTACAATCACCAATGGCTGACAATGATAAACGCCCACACAGCCCATTCTCTTCTCTTTCCATCCGCATTTGTCAATGAGCCATGCTGCCGAAAGTTTTTTCTTTCCTTCGGCAGTATCATACTGTGGCATATCACTGTACAAAGCCAAAAGGGATGCAGCCTTATCGCAATCGACCACCGGATTCATAAAGAAACTTCCGGCACTGCCTAAAAGAGCTGTGTCGGGCAATTTTTGGGCACGGATAGAGATAACAGCCTCCCTGATATTTGCGGCCGAGGGCTCTCCGAGTGCTTCTACAGATGCACGCAGATTGCCATATTTAAGATTATATTCGGCATAGGAAGCCTTTCTGAGGCCATATGTGACATGCGTAATCACACAACGGTTCTTTTGCAGGGTCTTAAAGATACTGTTTCTGTAAGAGAAACTGCAATCCTCTTTAGTGAATGTACATTCGCAGGCAGCGTCGAGCTCTACTGCCTCAACTTTCACAATAAAGTCACCGGCCTCGACACCGTAAGCACCCACATTCTGAACCGCACTTGCACCTACCTCGCCGGGAATAGCCGACAGATTCTCAAGACCTTGCCAGCCCTGCGAAACAGAATAGGCAATAAAATCGTCGAGCACCACTCCACTGCCTACACGCACAAAGAGCTGTTCCTCGGTTTCGCCTACTACGCTTATATCCGTAATATTCGAATGAAGAATAGTACCTTTGTAATCATTCATAAACAACAGATTACTGCCGGCACCGATAACGAAATGCGGCTCACCGATACCTCCTTTGATTACAGCAACAAGTTCCTCGGTTGAATCAAACTCAACAAATGTCGCAGTTTTTACATCTATACCGAATGTGTTATGCTGCAATAACGAATATGAAGTCTCTTTTTTAATCATCCGAACTTTATTTACAGATAAAATTGCTGCCAATACAATGCCTACGAGTGACTGAAATTAATTTTCAATGGAAACAGGTGCAGCACATATCAGCAAAATTATTCTGCGAATATAGCACATTTGCATTTTTAAAACAAGTTTTTCAAAAAAGGCTATATCCATAAAGGCCAAGAATGTTTTATAAGTATATAAGATTCCCTACATGCTGCAATGCAACAGGTAGGAAATCCGTTTACAAAAAGCCCTTTAGTGCCCTATACTTTAATGATATTAAAGGCTTTTAATCGAGCTCAATAGCGTCTGTTAGTGATGTGTTCAATGGAGGGACAGGCGACGGGATATCAAAATCGCTCTTTTTCAATGGGCGCGGAGCACGGTACATTCCTCCACGACCTATCAGATCCTCGGTATCCACATAGAAGATACCCGACTGTTTCGACGATTTTATGATGACAAAGCCATCGTATACCATCTCATTCTCGTACACCTTGCGTAAGAACTCTGCTCTATCAGCAACACGCAAACAGTTAACACCATTCTTTGTAATCACTTTCTCAAATTCATCGAGAAGAGTGTTCATTAATTTTTCGTTAATCATTCCGTAGAATTTTAATTGTTACACTTATTAGAGTCCATATTTTATAAAATCACACAAATTTTTATAAAAAAAATGTCCCTCTATTATTATAAATGCCTTTTGGAATGATTTTGTTAGTTTTACAACTTTATTTTAACAGATATTAACACAAAAAACAGTATAAGCAACATCAATGGAGCAGGAATTGTTCGATAATCATCCACACTGCAATCATGTGACAGACATCGCCTAACAACACAAAGAAATGGAATACAGAATGGATATATTTTACTTTATGGAAACTGTACAGCACAGCTCCTACTATGTAGCTGACACCTTCGGCTATGACCCAGAAGAATATCCATCCGTTGACACATTCATAGAACTGCTTAATGGCAACAAGGATAACCAGTCCCATAAGGACAAAACAGGCCGTCTCGATGTAATTGTGTTTCTTCAATGAGAAGAGGCTTATGAAAGTACCTACAATGGCACATAACCAACAGAAAAAGAATATGCCCCATCCCCAATATGCGACATCGTGCATTGCTATGAGCATCACCGGCGAATAACTTCCTGCAATGTGCCAATATATTGCAGCATGGTCGAATTTTCTTAGTGACTGCTTCAATGGACGGTCGGCAGGGACTGAGTGATACAATGTTGAAAAAAGATAGGAACTGACAACGCCAAACATATAAAGCCACAGGCTAAGCTGTGCTACTGCGTTTCCGTGCGTATATCCTTTTACAAGAAATATGATACACACTACGACTCCCATCAATATACCCACCCCATGGGATATTGCATTAATACGCTCTTCTTCCTTTGTATATACTTTAATCTTACTCATATTAAATCCCTTTTTTGCAAAATTAAGGAATTTATCCGTTATTCATATAATATAAAAAGAGTAAGCTCTTGGTTTCAAGAGCTTTCTCTTTTTATATAGACCTCACTATATTATGCAAGCCATTTAACGAATGCAAAGTCCTGACGGTGAGGCATCTCCTCGTGTTTGGGGAACATACGGTAGCAGATTCTGAAGCTACCAGCGTTGTTCATTACATACTCGGTGTGGAATGTAAAGATGTTACCCTCGCGCTTAACAACCTCAAGGGGCTGTACTGAGAATACATAGTCACGGCCATCCTTGTCTGTTGCAAGAGTTACAAGTTCGATACCTACTGCATCGTCCAAGCCCTTCTCGTCAACCTTGAATGTTACACCGTACTTGTCACCTGCGTTGATTGTACCGGCCTCTACGTTAGAGTCACGCTCAACTGAGATAACCTCGATATCGTTCCATTTTGCAGCAACAGCCTCTTTCCATGTTGCGAGCTCACGAGCTGCCTTATAGTCGTTTGCAATAAGGTGGTGATAACGCTCACCAAGCTTACCGTAGAACTTGCTATAGTAGTCATCGAGCTGACGCTTCATTGTAAAGTGAGGCGCGATACCTGCAATTGAGTTCTTGATGTACTGTATCCACTCATCGCTGTACTCCTTGTCGCCACGGTTGTAGTACAAGGGAAGAATCTCGCTCTCGAGCAATGTGTAGATTGTAGCAGCATCGAGCTGATCCTGGAACTCCTGATTCTGGTATGTACGCTTCTCTTTCAAAGCCCAACCTGCACCGGGTTTGTAACCCTCGCACCACCAACCATCGAGAACCGAGAAGTTAAGAACACCGTTCATAAGTGCCTTCTCACCTGATGTACCTGATGCCTCGAGAGGACGTGTAGGAGTATTCATCAAGATATCAACACCTGAAACAAGCATCTTAGCAAGCTGCATGTCGTAATTCTCGAGGAAGATAATCTTACCTACGAACTCGGGACGACGAGAAATCTCTACAATACGCTTGATCAAGCCCTGACCTGCACCATCGTGGGGGTGAGCCTTACCTGCGAAGAGGAACTGGATGGGACGCTCGGGGTTGTTGAGCAATTTAGCCAAACGGTCGAGGTCGGTAAAGAGAAGGTGTGCACGCTTGTAAGTAGCGAAACGACGAGCAAAACCGATAACGAGAGCGTCGGGGTTGATTTTGTTTACAACATCAACGATACGCATAGGGTCGCCCTGATTCTTCAACCAATCCTCTTTGAATGCCTGACGGATGTAGTCGATAAGTTTCTTCTTGCGTGTTACGCGTGTCTTCCAGATAACATCGTTAGAAACTTTGTCGATTGCGTGCCAGATTGACTCGTTAGACTGGTCACCGATGAATGAAGGATCGAAGTTCTTCTTGTAGAGC
>CAJGCJ010000133.1 GCA_904501775.1 uncultured Bacteroidaceae bacterium
AGTGCTGTAGCAGTTGTAAGTTACAAGCTCACCACCTGTTGTACCGGTAGCGTTAGCATCCTGACCGAATGTGTAGTCGTTGTTGTAGTCGATGTAAGCATAAGCGTGCATCCAAACACCCAAGTAGTTGAACTCAGAGAAGCTTACAGCAGCACCTGCAGTAGTCTCGAATACATTGTCAGTCTTGTCAACGAAGATAGCACCCTTACCTGTCTGGTGAATGTCAGTTACATTCAAAGAGTTGGTACCGTCAGTGATAGTGTATGAAGTAAGCGCACGCTCACCGTGGTTTCTATCACCCTCGTTGTACTCGTAAGTAGGTTCTTTGTAAACATCATATACAGCCTCGATAGCCTTGTTTGTTGCACCGTCAGCAGCAACCACAGCACCCTCGGCAATTGTGAGTTTATAAGTACCGTTAACTGCAACATTAGTAGTGATGGTAAGCTCATTGCCATTCACTGAAACAGAGATCTCGACAGCATCAGTATCATTAGCCTTTACAGGAGCCTTAGCTCGAACTAAATGCTTAACAAAGTCTACAGTGGTGTTAATATTAAATGCCTTTACTGGAGCTGCAGCCTTATTAGCTGGAGTCCATGTCAATTCACAGAAGTAAGAGAGAATGTTATATGCCTCTCCATCGTTATAGCACATGATAAATGAATCGGCACCATCCTCGCTCTCAAATACGATGTTACCATCCACAATCTTACCGGTAAGCTCGCCATATTTGAGTCCTGCATTTTCGGTGTAGCCCATGAACAAATGTGCATCATAACCATTGTATTGTGCAAGATCCTGATCGGCAAGAGTAATATTACCGGTAGCCTCATCGTAGCTCATGTAGAATGTATCGTCGTATGTGCTATATCCTGCAACACCGTGTGCCTTCAATTTCTTAACACCATCAATCTCAACAACCTCAACAGTGGCAATGGCATCGTATGTATATTCACCGAATGAACTTGTCAACTCCCACTTTCCTGCATATGCCTCAATGGGACACTTGTAGGGAGCAACGCTAATCTTTGATGCATCAACAGAAGCAAGTTCCTTGTCGAATGTTACAACAATCTGCTCGAGTGACTCAACAGTACCGGCCTTTGGAGTGATTGCATTAACAGTCAAAGGCTCTACAGGTTCTTCACCTATTACCTCGAGCATAACATCGATAATCTGTCCACCATTCTCCATGAAGTCACCGAATTTGCCGTCTTGGTCGCCCATAGGATCAATGCTGCACCAATCCAGCTGGTAACGCATGCGATATGTACCGGGAACTGTGGGAGCTACGAATGCGGGAAGCTCGGGTTTGTTACGGTCGTCACCTGTGATAACATCACCTACACTGTTCCAACCCTTGCTGTCGCTTGCTGCACCGTTATTATAGAATGAATAACTTACAAGGTCGCCTGTAGGCTGCCATTCGCTACCCTCGGCAATACCTGCTGTAAAACCATTGGCATCAGCATCTACATAAACGCTAAAGTGAACCCATGAACCGCCTGTCTCAACAACGGGATAAACCTCTTCTCCTGCAGCAACCTTGAAGATCTGTGTCTTAGTAGCGTCAACATAGCACTGTTTCTGTGCATCTGCTTCAAGAGAGTATTTAGAATCACCGTTCTCAACAGAAGATAAAGAGACTGCTGTTATATTACGGTCAGTTCTGGTCTTTTCACCAGTGAATGAAGGAGTGTAATCAACCTGCTTAAGTGATGCCGCTGTTATCTTGAACTCATCAATAGCCATTGTATTTCCATACATTCCTACAAATTGGAAAGCCACCTGCACATCAGTTCCTGCATACTCAGACAGGTCGAACTCATAATTATAGAAGTCTGCGTCAAAATAGTTATTGAACAGTTCTGACAAAGATGTCTCGTCCCATTCATCATAGAGGTCATGAAGCATTTTCCACTCGCCACCATTGCTTCTTAAATATATCTTGAGCACTGTAGATGGTTTGCGGTTTATAAACTCGTTTTTACCCCAGTTAACATTTTCTTTATTGAGGTCGAACAAATACATAGGACTATAACCTATAGAGAGTGAAAGTTTTGTAGTCTCGCTTACCTTATATGTAGGAGAGAACAACCACTCATCCTGCGGAATGTCATAGGTATCGCCATTCTCGTCATACTCGTAGGCATAATATATTACGGCATAGTTCTGTCCTTCGGGAGGATAAGGCATATAATGTCTTTGTCTGCCCACATGCCATGTAAATACACCATCGCTCAACGATACCATTTTTTCACTTGAATGCTGCTCGGTCCAGCCCTCGGGAAGCCAGTCGGATGTTGTTCCGTCCCAACCCTCAAAGCCTTCAAAGTAGTCACTTGTCTGTGCCGATGCCATTGTCACCAATGAGAAGAGCACTAATGTAGAGAGTAAAAGTTTCTTCATATAAATATTTTTTTAATACATTGGCGCAAATTTACATCATATTGTCGATGCAACAATTAAATTGTCAATTATTTTAAACTTTACTCCACAAAAAAGCACAAAACTGCAACAATCAGTCGAAAAAGAGTAGAAAAAAGGCTGCATCCGAATGGAAACAGCCTTTCATTATATTAAACCTGCTAATACCTATTTTACAAGAACTTTCTTATTGTTTATTATATAAACACCCGAAGGCAGACTCTTCATATCCACATAATCGGAGATGCGCACAGCCACCCCACGGCTATTATATATTGTAGTTGGTGATTCATCTTGCCCAACCCCATCTATTGATGTTTCATTCTTTTGTGACTTGGCATATATTTTCACACTCTTCTGTGTTCCTTTATAACATGAGAAGCGTGGCGAAGAGACATTATACTGCAACACATTGCGCTGATAAGAGCCTTGTGCAACAACCTGTGCATTACCCGATGAATCTACTGTAATGAGCCAGCTTGCATTATCATTAATCTGTGCCACTGTTGCAATGTTGTTGCTGCTGCTCGATGCTGCAGCCAGATAGCCGTCACCCACATACAATGCGAATGTATTATCAATGCTACCGCTTTGCAGCACAACCACCTGTACCTCGTTGCTGTAAGTATCAATCTTTCCGTCTACGATGTCAATGTCTACGCTCAAACGATATTTGTTGTATTGCGCACCCATTGCAAAACTGTCATATGTTATGATAACCGAGTCGCCGACAGAGAGCAGCGAAGCATCGGTAACCAGTTCAAAGTCCTTTCCACTTAAACTGCCTGTTCCACCACCGTTGTCACCGTTACCGTTATCGTCGCCACCACCCTCGGTACCTCCGCCACCAATTACATTGCCGGCGAAATTAAAAACATAATTCACAGAATCGCCCCACACATAATCGGCCAACTGAGGGTAGTCGATATATGGGTTTCTGTTGCCTTGAATATCGTACACCGCATTGTTGCGTGCTATCTCCTTGTCGCTGACAGGGTCTTGCTTATGCCATTGCAGCAGCATCTCAACAGCCCATGGCTTGAGTGTAGGGTAACTACTCTGTTCATAATTCATCCATGTGTAGCGCCATTTGAAATTCTGGTAGCATGTAAACATATACATATAGGTGCGGGCAAAATCGCCTTTGTATTCGTCACATGGCTCAAAAGCATTTTCACTTTTTCCGTCAATAACAGCCTTGCCCACATACGCCACACCGTTGTTCCAGCTCACACTTGTCAGCTCGCCCAACGGATAGTTGCTCTTCTTTGAATTCGCTGTCTGGTCTGACGGGTTCAAGTGATGGAGGTCGTAATAGGCATTGTTCTGTTCACCGTTCCACCAGCTTTTGGCAACACTGTGCTCAATGTTCATACCATCGACCGACTCACCCTTTGCGCCGAAATAACGCGCTGTAGAGGAGTACATGTCAAGTACCCTGCGTTTATTGCCCTCGACAGCTGCATCGGTAGTGTAGAAAGCGCCCCAAGTGGCATTCACTCCCGAGCCATAAGATATTTGCTTATGGTTGCTTATGATATCGAACAATGCGTTTTTCAGGTCGGCACCACCCTTTACCATATCTATTGACGAGTAATATTCGCTTTGCGCACTGATACCTGCAAAAGAGAGCATCAGCAACGAAAGAAAAAGATAAGTTCTATTCATAGAAACAGATTGTTACATTCCACCATAATAGCGCAAATGTACAAATCAAAAACAATTATTTAACCATTTACAATAAATATTTTTCATTACCCTACCTTTTTAATGCATTATGTTTTTAATATTAAAAATAATATTATCTTAGCGCACTATAAATATTAACGCAACTTATAAACCTAACATCCATATATTATGAGCAAGGAATTAGAGAGACTCTTCGACGAGTTCAAGCCAGCCTCATCAGAAGAGTGGAAAAACAAAATCATAGAAGACCTCAAGGGTGCCGACTACGATAAAAAAATGATTTGGCGCACATCAGAGGGATTTAATGTAAAACCATTCTATCGCAGAGAAGACATTGCCGATTTGCCTGAGAACAACCCGGGCGAGTTCCCCTTCACACGAGGTAACAAGGCCGACAACAGATGGAACATCAGACAACAGATAAAGGTTGAAGATGCATCATCGGCCAATGCAAAGGCAAAGAAGATACTTAGCGAGGGAGTCACATCGGTAGGTTTTACCATTAAGGGCAAGTTTGTTTGTGAGGAGTTCGTTTCTACGCTGCTCGAGGGCATAGATATCGATAGCGTTGAACTCAATTTCAAGGTATGCTACAAGCGTATTATCGACTTTGCCAATATATTTGTGGCATATTGTAAAAGCAACAATACCGATTTGAGCAAGATAAGCGGTGCAATAGAGTTCGACCCCATAGGGAAAGAGCTCACACGCGGAAAAGCAATAGAGGAGTATGTCGAGAAGAGCAAAGAGCTTTTGGCAATCACAGCCGAAATGCCCCACATGCGTTGCA
>CAJGCJ010000134.1 GCA_904501775.1 uncultured Bacteroidaceae bacterium
GATCATGAAAAAGGGTGGTGGTGCACTCAAACAGTATCTTGGTGGTTTTGCAGATGGCAACACATTGCGCAGCGATGCTCCCGCACTCCTTTCACTCGCAGGTTCATGGCAGGCTCTTCCCCGCCTTCAGGTAATGGCAGGTTGGAACTACTACTTCGACAAGGATGCCAAGATTGAGTCACTCATGGGTGGTAGTGACAACATGCGCAAGCTCAGCCGTAACACAATCGAGTATCTTTGCGGTGCAGAGTTCAAAGTTACAGATAAGTTCCTTGTTTCTGCCGGTATACAGTTCTCTAACTTCGGTATCAATGACAACTATACAAGCGATCTTGCTTTCATCAACGATTCATTCATGACAGGTGTTGGTGGTAAGTATAGCCTCACTGAGAAGATAGACTTCAACTTCGGTTACTGCTACGCTAACTATGCTCCCGACAATTGTGTTAAGAATGTAGGAACTCCTCTTGAAACTTCCACACGTTACGAGCGTAAGACACACAACGCTACAATCGGTGTTGACTTCCGTCTCTAATAAATAAACAGAACAATCTACAACATCTACAAGGACAGCTTTTAGCTGTCCTTGTTTCATATTTGGCTATTTTGTGTTATCTTCGCAACCAATATGGAGATGGAACTATTCATAGCCAAGCGGCTCTTCGGCACTCGCAAAGAGGGGAAACGCATATCCAAGCCTGCAGTAACAATAGCATTATGGGGAGTTGCTGTAGGAATAATGGTCATGACAGCCTCCATCTGCATAATAGTAGGTTTCAAACAGCAGATAAAAGAGAAGATAACAGGCTTTGGCAGTAATATACAGATACACAATTACTACAATAACGAAGCACTGACATCGAGCATCGAAGAGCGTGAGCAACTGCTCGCATCAGAGAATATCAAGCATGTACAGACCTTCATACATAAAGCAGGACTGATATCCACCGGCGAGGAACTCGAAGGAGTAATGGTCAAAGGAATAGGCAGCGATTATGATACCCGTTTTCTCTCGACACACATTGTAGAAGGCGCACTGCCGCAGTTCAGCGACACAGCAGCATCGGGCTGCATAATTATCTCGCGCAGCATAGCAAAGAAGCTGAAAACAAGTGTCGGCGACAAACTGAACATCTATTTTATGCACAACGGCATAAAAGCACGACGCATGACACTCGCAGCCATATACGAAACACATCTGAACGAAGTGGACGATATTCTTGCCATAACCGACATATACACCACACGCCGCCTTAACAATTGGGAGAAGAATATGTCATCGGGCATTGAGATTGTTATTGATGACTATAACAGGCTCGAAGAGACACGCAGCAACATACTGCCTACAATTAACAGCATAGCCGAAAACAACGGCCAGAGGCTCTTTGTACAGACGATAGAAGAGGCCAATCCACACATGTTCGCATGGCTCGACGTGCTCAACCAGACTGTATGGATAATATTGGTGCTTGTACTTGGAATTGCAGGTTTCACAATGGTTTCGGGCCTTCTCATACTTATACTCGAAAAGACAAACCTGATAGGTATCCTAAAGGCCATTGGAGCAAAGGATATATCCATAAGAAGAATATTCCTCTACTATGCAACCTTCATCATAGGCCGGGGCATGCTGCTGGGCAACATCATAGGCCTCTCATTGTGCCTTATACAGCAACAGACCAAACTGATAAAGCTCGACCCCTCCATGTATTACATGGACAGTGTACCGATAGAGTTCACATGGTGGCTTTTACCAATGAACATAGTTATGTTCATTCTGTCGGTTGCAATGCTCGTAGTTCCATCCATGCTCATATCACGCATTGAACCCACTAAGGCAATAAAGTTTGAATAGAACCAAATGCCATATAAAACATAAAAGCCCTTAATAAGGGCTTTTATGTTTTATATAGTGTCGGAATAATATGCCTTGGGCAACTCTCGACAGTTATATCCAAATGCCATAGCCTCGCCATAGGCACCTGCCGAGCGTATTGCATAGATATCGCCACGTTCCGTAGCAGGCAGTCCTATATCCTTACAGAAGACATCTGACGATTCACATATAGGACCTACAACATCCTACAGTTCACACTCCTTGTCCGAGGTAAGATTCTCAATCTTATGGTATGCACCGTACATCGCAGGACGAACAAGGTCATTCATGCCGGCATCAACAATAGCAAATCGCTTGCACGAGCCGTGTTTCACATATGTAACCTTTGTAATAAGTGTTCCGCACTGCGCTACTAAGCTACGGCCTAATTCAAAATGAAGTTGCTGTCCCTTCTGCAGAAGCAGATGCTTGGCATAGGTAGCGAAATACAGTGCAAAATCGGGCACATCGAATTCATCCGGTTCGTCATATCTGATACCCAATCCGCCACCGACGTTTATGTGAGGCAGCACAAGACCGCGTCCCTCGCGCAGCAGAGTCTGCAATTCATTTATTCGTCCGCAGAGAGCTATAAAATCGTCCATGACCAATATTTGCGAGCCTATATGGAAATGCAGTCCTATAAGTTTCAAGTGGGGACAAGTTTCAATAAAATCGATGACCTCGTCGAGCTGTTCATAATTAACACCGAACTTATTCTCGGCAAGGCCTGTCGTTATGTTGGCATGCGTATGTGCACCTACATTAGGATTTACACGTATCGCCACTTGCGCCGACACATTGCGCTCGGCTGCCAATCGTTCGATAGCCTCTACCTCGGGCATTGACTCGATATTGAAACAGAATATTCCTGCATCGAGTGCATACGCAATCTCCCTGTCAGTCTTTCCAACACCTGCAAAAACCACCTTTTCGGCCGGGATACCGGCATTTATGGCAGCCTTTACCTCGCCGCCACTTACACAGTCGGCACCCATACCCTGCTCCTTTACTGCAGCAAGCAGCATAGGATTGAAATTGGCTTTCACTGCATAGTGGATATGAAAACCTTCATACTTTGCAGCCTCGCGCAAGGCAGTAGCCAATGTCTCGCGCAACAGGTCCATATCGTAGTAATAAAACGGCGTTTCAATATTTTGGAACGCCGCTATTGGAAATTGAGTTTTCATCAAAAGAAATATTATTTCTTAGAATTAAAGATAGTATCGCTAAGCGAGCGCAAAGCACGCTCCTTATCCTCTTCGCGAACGAGGAACGAAATGTTGTAGTTGCTACCTCCGTAAGAAACCATACGCACAGGTATATCCTTCATTGCCTGCATTGCACGGGCCTCAAATCCTACATTCTCCCAATTCAGGTCACCGACAACACATATAATACACATGCCACGGTCAATGGTCACAGTACCGTATTTCTGCAATTCGTCTACAATGTGGTCGAGCTTGCGGTCGTCATCGATAGATACTGACACACCGACCTCGGATGTACAAATCATATCGATTGAAGTCCTGTATGTCTCGAACACCTCGAACACCTTACGCAAGAAACCGTATGCCAGCAACATACGTCCCGACTTGATTTTGACAGCTGTTATACCCTCCTTTGCTGCAATAGCCTTTATCTCACCGGGGCGGGTTAAGTTATTGTCTATGAGTGTACCTTCGGCCGAAGGATCCATTGTATTTAGCAGGCGTACAGGAGTTCCTGTAAGTTTTGCAGGAAGAATACATGTAGGATGCAGAATCTTGGCACCGAAGTAAGCAAGCTCGGCCGACTCTTCGAAATGCAGATGGTGCACAGGGCTGGTGTTATCCACAATTCGGGGGTCGTTGTTATGCATACCGTCAATATCGGTCCATATCTGCACCTCCTCGGCATTTACAGCCGAACCTATCAATGTAGCAGTATAGTCGCTACCACCACGCTGCAGGTTGTCGATATTTCCATTGTGGTTCAGGCAGACAAAACCCTGAACAATATATATACGTCCTTTTACATCGAGGTCTACCATCTGCAACAGGTGCTCGCGGATGTATCCCAAATCGGGCTCACCATTAGAAGCCAGACGCATAAAATCGAACGAGTTCAGCAGCACGGTATCATAACCCTGCTCCTGCATATAAAGCGCAACCATGTTGGTAGACATGAACTCGCCTTGAGCAATAATCTCTTTCTCCAGTTCGTAAGTGAGAGGCTCCTGCGCAAGAGCACGCAGATGATTGAAAATCTCTGACACCTTGCAACTTGCAGCCTCGGCATACTCCTTAGTTGTATACAGGTCGCGTATCGTCTGTTTGTATTTATCTTGCAGAACGGTAGTATGCTCACACGCTCCCAAGACATTTCCGTTACGCAAATAGTTTGTAAACTCAATCAAAGAGTTTGTTGTTCCCGACATAGCCGAGAGCACTACAATCTTTGTTTCACCATCGGTAATAAGGTTTACTACACCTTTCATACGCTCGGCCGAGCCGACCGATGTTCCACCAAATTTCAGGACTTTCATATTATCTTTTTAGTTTATTATTCCGATATCACTTCAACTGTCACATTCTCTGAAACAGAATCTTTTTCAATCAATTTACCTTTTCCACAGTAGAACACCCTTGCCGGATAGGCATTAAGCCACTGTTCATTGTGTGTAATCATCAGTACAGCCGTACCGTCCTCCTTACATATCGTATGCAGAAGGCGCATTATCTTGTGTCCATTCTCGTTGTCAAGATTACCTGTAGGTTCATCGGCCAGCAAAAGAGCCGGTTTATTGAGCATTGCACGTGCTATTACAACACGTTGTTGCTCGCCACCCGAAAGTTCATGGGGCATCTTGTACCACTTCTGCGACAAATCGACCATTTCAAGCACCTCTGCAATTCGTTTATCACGCTCTTCACGTTTTTTCCAGCCTGTAGAACGCAGGACAAAATCGAGATTATCGTGTACATTCCTGTCTGTAAGCAACTGGAAATCCTGAAAGACAATACCCAGCCGTTTGCGCAATGC
>CAJGCJ010000135.1 GCA_904501775.1 uncultured Bacteroidaceae bacterium
CCACAGAAAAAGAGATAAAAAATCACTCACGGTCAAAACAAAAAACAATTGTTGAAAAATCATCATAAAAAGATGCTTAACATTCAAACAAAAAGTACTAAATTTGCAGTTAATAAATAAAGGCACACAAAAAGCCATAAGAACTAAAAAATAACTTACCTAAACAATACATATTTGGTATGAACAGCAAGCAACTGATGAACAAAGCAGCCGACAACATAAGAATACTATCGGCAGCAATGGTAGAAAAAGCAAAATCGGGCCACCCCGGTGGCGCAATGGGCGGAGCCGACTTCATAAACGTACTCTATTCAGAGTTTATGGTCTACGACCCCGAAAATCCCCTATGGGAAGGCCGTGACCGTTTCTTCCTCGACCCCGGTCATATGTCACCAATGCTCTACTCAGTACTTGCACTCTGCGACAAATACACAATGGACGAGCTCAAAGAGCTCCGTCAGTGGGGCAGCGCCACACCCGGCCACCCTGAAGTAAACTTCGCACGCGGAATCGAGAACACCTCAGGTCCCTTGGGCCAGGGCCACACCTACGCAGTAGGAGCAGCCATAGCCGCAAAATTCCTCGAGGCACGTTTGGGCAAAGAAGTTATGGGACAGACCATCTACGCCTTCATCTCCGACGGTGGCGTACAGGAAGAAATCTCACAAGGCGCAGGCCGTATGGCAGGTTTCCTCAAGCTCAACAACCTCATAATGTTCTACGACGCCAACCAGATACAGCTCTCAACCCGTTGCGACCAGGTAATGTGGGAAGACACAGCAAAGAAATACGAAGCTTGGGGCTGGAAAGTCATCACCATCGACGGTAACGACTGCGACGCCATCCGCGCCGCCCTCACCGAGGCCAAAGCCGAGCAAGAGCGCCCCACCCTCATCATCGGTAACACCGTAATGGGTAAAGGCTGTCGCCGTGCCGACGGCAGCAGCTACGAATTCGACTGCGCCACACACGGAGCCCCCCTTGGTGGCGACGCATACATCAACACCATCAAAAACCTCGGTGGCGATGTAGAGAACCCCTTCACCTTCTTCCCCGAAGTAAAAGCAATGTACGACAACCGCCTTGCCGAGTTGCGTAACATAGTAGCCGAGCGCAAGCAGCAGAAAGTTGCTTGGGCAGCCGCCAACCCCGACAAAGCCATCAAGATGGCCGAGTGGTTCGCTGGCTCACACCCTGCAATCGACTGGAACGCCATAGAGCAGAAAGCCGACGGCCCCACCCGCAACGCATCGGCAACCGTACTCAGCATCCTTGCCGAGAAATATGAAAATATGATAGTATCGTCGGCCGACCTCAGCAACAGCGACAAAACCGACGGCTTCCTCAAAAAGACACACCCCTTCGTACCCGGAGATTTCAGTGGTGCCTTCCTGCACGCCGGAGTATCCGAGCTCACAATGGCCTGCCTCTGCATCGGTATGGCACTCCACGGAGGTGTAATCGCAGCTTGCGGAACCTTCTTCGTATTCAGCGACTATATGAAACCCGCAATACGTATGGCAGCCCTTATGGAGCTCCCTGTAAAGTTTATCTGGTCACACGATGCTTTCCGCGTTGGCGAGGATGGTCCTACACACGAGCCAGTAGAGCAGGAGGCACAGGTACGCTTGATGGAGAAAATAAAGAACCACAGCGGAAAGAACTCAATGCTAGTTCTTCGTCCGGCCGATGTAAACGAGGCCACCGAGGCATGGCGCATGGCAATGGAGAACGACAACACACCTACAGGTCTTATCTTCTCACGCCAGAACGTAGCCAACCTCCCCGAGGGCACAGACTACAGCCAAGCAAGCAAGGGTGCTTATGTTATAGCAGGCTCAGACGCCGATTACGATGTAATACTTCTGGCATCGGGTTCAGAGGTATCAACACTTGTTGACGGAGCCAAGTTGCTTAAAGCCGACGGTATCAAGACACGCATTGTCTCTGTTCCTTCCGAGGGTCTTTTCCGCAACCAGAGCAAGGAGTATCAGGAGAGCATTCTCCCCACAGGAGCAAAGATATTCGGTCTCACAGCCGGACTTCCCGTAAACCTCGAAGGTCTTGTAGGAGCAAATGGCAAAGTATACGGCTTGGGTTCATTCGGTTACTCTGCACCTTACAAAGTGCTTGATGAGAAACTCGGTTTCACTGCAGAAAACGTATATAACCAAGTAAAAGCAATGCTATAATTATGAAAACAATAGGATTGGCAAGCGACCACGCAGGATTCCCCCTGAAAGAGCAAGTAAAAGAGTGGCTCACAGAACTTGGATACGAATATAAGGATTTCGGAACATACAGCACCGACAGTTGCAACTACCCCGACTTCGGACACGCACTGGCAACTTCTGTTGAAAGCGGCGAAAGTCAGATTGGAATAGCCATCTGCGGTACTGGTAACGGAATTAACATGTCGGTAAATCACCATAAAGGCATACGCGGTGCACTTTGCTGGATGCCCGAGATAGCGGCCCTTGCCCGACAGCACAACGATGCAAACATACTTGTGATGCCCGGACGTTTTATTGACGAAGCAACAGCAAAAGAGTGTGTGACAACATTCCTTAATACCGGATTCGAAGGAGGCAGGCATCAACAGAGAATAGATGCAATACCTTTTAAATAAGATAAAAGAGAATAATGGGAACCGGTCCTGTTATTCTCTTTCTGTTTAGCACCATAATGAAATATACTCAGCACCATATTAAAATAATAAAGCTCGGTACACCCATAGTATTAGGACAGTTGGGAAATGTGATACTTGGATTCATAGACACCATAATGGTGGGACACTATAGTGCCGAAGCCCTTTCATCAGCAGGTTTTGTAACAAACCTGTTCAATTTGGGCATAGTGGCACTTATAGGTTTCAGCTATGGAGCAACGCCCATAATAGGCGCGCATTATGGCCGAAAAGATGATGACAAAGTAGGGGCTTCATTCAAAGACAGCATATACGCCAACATACTCTGCGGAGCACTTGTCATACTCATATATACACTACTCTACTTCAACCTGCATAATCTGGGACAGCCCGAGGAGCTATTGCCTGTAATGCGCCCCTATTTCCTTGCATATCTTTTCACAATGCCATTCATTGTGATATTCAACAGCCTTAAGCAGTTCACCGATACTGTAGCAGCAACAAAAACAGCAATGTGGGCTATTATAATAGGCAATGTGACCAATATCATTCTCAACTACCTGCTTATATACGGTGTATGCGGTTTCCCGCGTATGGGACTTACGGGAGCCGGCATTGCCACACTCATATCGCGCATAGTAATGATTGTGATAATGTACATACTCATAAAACAGCAGAAGAGATTCAGCATCTACAGCAAGGGATTCAGAAAGCACAGCACCCGAATGGGCGAAATAAGGAATTTCTTTCGCATAGGAACACCGCTCGGGCTTCAGATGGGCATGGAGACAGCCTCGTTCTCGCTCGCTTCGTTGCTCATGGGATGGTTGGGCGCAACAGAACTTGCTGCATTTCAGGTGATGTGCACAACAGGCTCGTTATGTTTCCTTATTTATTATGGAATAGGAGCAGCAGCAAGCATCAGAATAAGCCACTACAGAGGACGTGGAGATTGGGCAAACCTACATAACTGTGCAAATGCCAGCCTGCATATAATCCTTGCAATGGCAGCAATACTGTCAATATTCATAGCAGTTTTCAGAAACGAGCTTGCAGCAATGTTCACAAGCGACAGCAGTATACAGGTGATGTTCACTGCACTGCTTGTACCAATGCTCGCATATCAGATAAGCGACGGAATACAGACAAACTATGCAAATGCACTGCGCGGTATAGAGGTTACAAAGCCGTTGGGCGTGTATGCATTCATATCATACATATGCCTTGCACTGCCAACAAGCTACATTTTAGGTTTTACGTTTGATATGGGAGCAATGGGTGTAGCATATGGACTCCCCTTCGGACTCACCAGTGCTGCAATACTATATTACTTACGGTTCAGAAAAGAAATAAAGCTGAACACAGCCATAAAACCGCATGAACAGCAGCAGACCGCGAATATTTAGGACAATCAGTGTTCATTTAGTACAAATTAAGTGTTAAATAGAAGAATTTACATTCGCATATTGCACAAATACCCTAATTTTGTGCAGTCAAAAAAAACTAATAGACAAAATCAACGCATAAAAAAACACAACAAATACTAAGTATAACTTAAAACTTATTATTATGAAAAGATTTTTTACAAGTATCGCATTGGTATCACTTGCAGTAGTATCATTTGCCGGTGGTTTGCTTACAAACACAAACCAGAGTGCATCATTTGTACGTAATCCTGCTCGTTATGCATCTTTGGAAACCGATGCTATCTATTTCAACCCCGCAGGTACAGCATTCTTCAACGAAGGTTGGTCATTCTCTGCTAACTGGCAGATGATTTGGCAGCAGCGTGATGCTATCAACCTTCAGAACAACCAGAAATACGATGGTAAAGTATATGTTCCCTGTATGCCCACATTGTTCGCAGCCTACAAGACCGGTGACTGGACATTCAGCGGTTTCTTCGGAATGCCCGGTGGTGGTGGTAAAGCCGAGTTCAACAACGGTCTTCCCTTGTTCGACAACCTGATTGGTGGTCTTGGCCAGAGCTTTGGAATGACAATCGAAGGTGCTTCTCAGTTCGAGTCTACACAGTACATGTTTGCACTTCAGTTGGGTGCTGCTTACAAGATTAACGAGAACTTGTCGGCATACGCAGGTGTACGTACAAACTACATCAGCAACAACTATAAAGGCACAATAAAGGCTAACGGAAATTTAGGCAATGGCGACATGGAGATTATGGCTGTCAACCTTGATATGGACCAGAGCGGAATCGCTTTTGCTCCC
>CAJGCJ010000136.1 GCA_904501775.1 uncultured Bacteroidaceae bacterium
CCACCCAAATGATGTCGGCTCCGTCCTTTTCTATCATTGCTGCTATCCCTTTGTAGTCGAACTCGTCCACTGTGCAGAAAGGAAGCTCCTTGAATGTCATATTGGCGACGTCGGGGTTCTCCTTTGACAAATTCTGCTGCAGGGCATCGAGCACAGTCTGCTTTGTGCCAAGGAATATCATTCTGTATTTGTGTGCCCGTACTACATCAATGAAGATGTCGCTTCCGCAGTAGTGGCCGCGGTTATAGCCGTATATCCACTTTACGAATTTGGGCACCCAACTGCTGTCGCAAATGGAGAATATGCTGCCATCGACTATCTTGCGGTATTCGGTGTCGTTGTGTACCATAGTGAGTATGTTGCCGTCGGCAACACAAATGTATCCTGCAGTACCCTTGGAGATGTGCTCCTCTATGCTGCTGTGTACCGCAGGAACATCAAATTCGTATCGTATGTCAAAGAACTTTTCCATTAAAAAGTTATTTTTGGATTGTTTTATCTGTTATTGTAGTTATGCTACTTTGTAGATTTATGGCAACACTAATACCTGCAAGAGGATTCACCTTTACATTTTTCCTTTTTTTAGCTTTGTTCTATTCACAGTAAGCCCCATTTTGCGATAGCCAACGATATTACTGTTGAATTGGGGGTGGCATAAGGATTTTGTCCATGATCAATAATTAGGACAAGAAGAACTGGCGTATGTTTCTTTTAAAAACCATGGCAGGATGGAATGATTAACGAAAGTTAGTGATCAAATTTGGGTTTGAAGTGGCCTGCCATGGTTATGTTGGTGGTTTATTGTTTGTTTCAGGTGTGTATGTTCGTTACTTCCTCCCCTTCGTAAGCCTTACGGCACTCCCTTTGGGAACTCTTTGTTGCTTCGGATTGCAAATAGTGTGATGTATAAGGTGGTTACTTATACTGTTCTTCATCTTCGGCTGCCAGAGGCATGATGCTGTCGTTGCCCGGGTTGTAGCCTTGATGTCTTTCGTATTCGCGGTCTATCCTGCGTAGCAGTTCCTCGTATTCGGCATACTCTTCGGGTGGCAACTCTGCTGCCAGCTTTTCGGGGTCTTCGAACAGGAGCGATGCTGCTTCGATATATAGCTCAAGGCCACGATTCTTGTTATTGGATTGTTTCATTATATTATTAAATTGTGCCACATGTGAGCGGTGCTGTTGCTCGGGGCTCTTTCCTTTGTAGTTTGCCGGCATGTGTAGAGCCTATACCCATCCTCATTTGCAGAGGATGGTGATAGGTGTGTGATGCATTGCTCTGTTACAACATTACCTATTTGTTGTATTCCATTGCCAGTGACAGAACGTGCGAGTAGGCTCTCTTTTTCTCTACCTCTTGCTCTTTGCAGTCGTGAATGGAGTTGTAGTCGGTAATGTGCAGCGATGCGCGGAACATTATATCCTGTGCTGCTTGTTCGTTGCCTGTAAGCTTATAGGCCAAAGTGAGAATCTCTTGAACTGTTTTAAGGTTTAGTTCTATACCTTTAAAGTCGCGTCGTGAAAGTTTTTGTGTACTCATAGTGCCTTTAATTAAAAAAAGTGGCAATATATGTACATATTTACGCGATTTGTATTTTTTAAGGTTCTCTTTTTATCTTTTTTAACAAACGGTGTATGGTTTTCTAATAGATGTCGTTGTCGTACATATATTGCATCCATACAATCTTTTTAGCATCTTGCCGCAGTTGTACGCGTAACAGGGAATCGGGGAAGGTGTAGTAATCTACAATCTTGGGCAATGAGCGTTGCGTTAAGAGCATTGCCGATTCGCTGTTGTCGGTAAACTTTAGAGCATATTGGTAAATTTCTTTTATTGTTCGCTCATCGAATGTGAGCAGTTCATAATAAAGGGTGCTTTCCATATATTTCAATTGTTGTTATTGGTTCTCTGTTTATATAACAATTGAAACGATGGTTTTGTTTTCGAAAATCCCTATTTTTTTCTATTATTTAGAAATATTTTTAAATTTAGTATTGCGTTGCTCCCTGCGAAAGAGGTTGGTTTCGGTTGAACTGCAGATGGTTTTATCTGTTTCAGGGGTCAATTACTTGCAGGTGCCCGTCACTTATGTCGGCTATCATTACGGCGGCGATGCCTTGGATGTGAACAATGAACTTCTTGCTGCGATGACGGAGCAGTTTGATGAAGGTGCCTTCGATGCCGTCGTATATTCCGCCTACGATTCTTACCGGGGTGCCTTGGCTCAAGTCAACTTCCTGAGGACTCAGGTAGCGGAGCTTGTCAATGTGCTGCTCGCAAAGGGTTATGAACTGCTGCATATCTTTGTCGGGGACGACGATGGGGATGTTGCGACCCAGACCGTCGGGACGGGTGTGATACTGCAGGTAGCTGAGCCGGCTCTTGAGTTCCTGAATGCAGCTCTTTTGGCTGTGTACGAACAGCAGGTTGTTTACTGCCGGGACAAGGGATAGTTTTTTCGTGCTTGCGTTGCGCCCTGCTACGCTGTATTTCATGGGTACGAAACACTCGACCGAGTTTTTCTCTAAATACTCCTTGGCTTTGAGCGCGCGACCGAAGGTGGCACTCATGGCATACCAACAGAGTCTCTCTTCTTCGTCTATTACTGCGGGGGCAACCTCTGACATAGCTTCTATCCTGCGTACAGGGCGTTCCTTTGGCTCCTCAAAACCTTGGCAATTGCCTAAGTTTCAAGCTGTTACACGCAAACACCGCTCTTTTGCGATGTTTTACGCTGTGTTGGTTTTTACTAACTGACATAAGAGATGTTAAATATATCTTCATTTAAAAGATGTACATAACAGCACAAACTTAGTCATTATATTTCAAATAACACCCATTTTTATAAAAAAATATTCAAAAAAACAGAATTTGCCTATACAATAGCCACATTTGCAAAACGAGATATTCCCAACAAACAGATACAGGAGTTATATCAAGCCATCAAACCATTTATCGTCAATAGATTATGGCACTATCTTATTCTCAGCAAGAAGAGTGTGTTATTTCTTATTTTAAAAAAACTTGACACACGCCAAAGAAACCTATATAAATTATCCTATTAGACAAATCGTATATACACCCATAATATAAAAAAAAGATGCAGCCCCGCGTATCACTACGGGGGACTGCCGGGGGAATTGAATGATTAAGAAAAAGTATTCAGTAATGGAAGTCTTTCGGTCTGATATGAAAACATACGGGTTCGCGCTTTTGTTCACGAACCCGTATGTTTTTGTTTAAAAAAAATTCTTGCAGCAAATTCAGTCGGCTGAAAGCACATCGACAACGGTCAGTACTGTCCCGTTTACCCTGAAGCGTATATCGAATGTTGCATATTGCATTCCGTAGATTTTTTCGGCATCGTTGTGATACTGTGGACGGGGATCTTGCTCCAACACTTTAATGAGTGCCGGCAACATATCACCGGGGATGCGTGATGCGAGTGACGATGGGAAGACGACATCGAGCAGTTGCCACTTGTTGCTATCGACAAAACCACTGCGTATGTTTGCATGGGAATCGGCATACTCGAGGTATGGTTTTATATCATAAATAGGTGTGCCGTCCATCAAGTCGGCACCAAGGACATGGATGACCGGGCCGTCGGCTGCGTCGTAATCGATTCTCTCTATTCTGACCGAGGAAAGCCCAAGGGGGTTGGGGCGATAGGGCGAACGGGTGGCAAAGACTCCTACTGCCTTGTTGCCACCGAGCAACGGCGGACGCACTGTGGGATACCATGCCTTATCACCGTTCCTATTGGCCGAGAAGCCCCATATGAGCCACAGGAAGTCGAACCCTTCGAGCCCACGCAAAGCCTCATCGATACGGTATTCAGGCTGAAAGACTATGCAGCCTTGCAGTTCGTTTACAATACCACTCTGACGGGGAACACCGAATTTGGAGGGGAACGATGAACGGAAATGTGCTATGGGATGGAGTTTCATGCAGGCGAAAATACAACTTTTTGCAATCATCATAAAACCATTGTAGCAATATTTTAATAAAAAAAGCAAAAGAATTCCTCTATTTTTGTTGCTATTGAATATTTTTCATATCTTGCAACACACTTTAATTAACAAAAACAAACAGATACAAAAATGAGCAAATATCCTAAAATTGGTATACGCCCCACAATCGACGGTCGTCAGGGCGGCGTAAGAGAGAGTCTCGAAGAGAAGACCATGAACTTGGCAAAGGCTGTTGCCGAGCTTATTTCGGCTAACGTGAAGCACGCTGACGGCACACCCGTCGAGTGTGTGATTGCTGACGGTACTATAGGCCGTGTTGCCGAGACTGCGGCATGTCAGGCCAAGTTCGAGCGCGAAGGTGTAGGCGCAACTATTTCGGTTACATCGTGCTGGTGCTACGGTAGCGAGACTATGGACATGCATCCTCACTGGCCCAAGGCTGTATGGGGCTTCAACGGTACAGAGCGTCCCGGTGCTGTGTACTTGGCTGCTGTATTGGCAGGACATGCACAGAAGGGTCTTCCCGCATTCGGTATCTACGGACACGATGTGCAGGACCTCGACGACAACACCATTCCTTGCGATGTGAGCGAGAAGATTCTACGTTGGGCACGTGCAGCTGTTGCTGTTGCTTCAATGCGCGGCGAGAGCTATCTGTCGGTAGGTAGCCAGTGTATGGGTATTGCCGGCAGTATCGTCGACCAGAACTTCTTCCAGGAGTATCTTGGCATGCGCAACGAGAGCGTTGACGAGACCGAGATTCTTCGCCGTATGGAAGAGGGTATCTACGACCACGAGGAGTATGAGAAGGCTATGGC
>CAJGCJ010000137.1 GCA_904501775.1 uncultured Bacteroidaceae bacterium
ACCGTTTGTTGAGAGTACCTCGAATACGCCGCCACCGAACTCAAGAATTGAGATATCGAATGTACCACCACCAAGGTCGAACACTGCAATCTTCATATCTTTGTTAGCCTTGTCTACACCATATGCAAGTGCGGCTGCTGTAGGCTCGTTTACGATGCGCTTAACATCAAGACCGGCAATCATACCTGCCTCTTTTGTTGCCTGACGCTGGCTGTCGCTGAAGTATGCGGGTACTGTGATAACAGCCTCGGTGACTTCCTGTCCAAGATAATCCTCGGCGGTCTTCTTCATCTTCTGAAGAATCATTGCAGAAATCTCCTGTGGTGTGTACAAACGGCCGTCGATGTCAACGCGTGGCATGTTGTTCTCGTTTACAACGGGATAAGGTACGCGTGAGATTTCGCGCTGAACCTGTGCCCAATTCTCACCCATGAAACGCTTGATTGAGAAGATTGTGCGTTTGGGGTTTGTGATAGCCTGACGTTTTGCAGGGTCGCCCACTTTGCGCTCGCCATTACCGTCGAAAGATACAATAGAGGGAGTTGTGCGCTTACCCTCGCTGTTGGTGATAACAACGGGCTCGTTACCCTCAAATACTGCAACACATGAGTTAGTTGTTCCTAAGTCGATTCCAATAATTTTTCCCATAATATTATTTTTTTATTTTGTTTATTCAACTTATAACGGGCATGTTTTGTTCAGCCCGTAAGCTATGCATTTTGCATGCTCACCGATTAATATACAATATTCGTGCCAAAAGCCTTTTTACCTCGAACTTACAGTTTTCGGTTCCGCTTTTGGCACGAATTTACTTGAAGATATGACATTTTGACTGACAAACTGTCATGCCTGTTTTGTCTTATTATCCCTTTTGCATATTAATTTATATATACATTGGAGAAATATTCGTCGAATATTGCTTTGGCTGTTTCGAGTTCACGGGGGGTGTTCTCTTTTACTCCGTCGAGCTTGTACTCTTTGTTCATAGCTGCATATTTGTGCACTCCAAGTGTGTGATAGGGCAGGACTTCGACACGTTGAATCATTTTGTAACTGCCAAAGTGTTCTCCTAATGCACGAATATCCTCTTCGAATGCGCTATATCCCTGTACAAGTACATATCGCATCCAGAATGGTTTGCCACTCTCTTCGAGCCATTGGGCTGTTGCGAGTGTCTGTTTGTTTTTGCGTTCTGTGAGAATCTCGTGTCGCTCTGGGTTGAACTGCTTTATGTCCAGCAGTATAAGGTCGGCCAAAGAGAAGAGTTCTTTTACGTCGTCATTCCAGATGCTGCCGTTGCTGTCTATGCATACATGTATTCCGGCCTCTTTAAGCATTCGCACAAGCGGTATTAGCTCTTTTGCCTGAAATGTAGGCTCGCCACCGCTGAATGTGACACCGCCTTTTTTGCCAAAAAAAGGTTTCTGGCTGATGGCCATGTGTAAGATCTCTTCGGCAGTTGTCTCTTTGCTTTCTCCTTTTGGGTCTATTGTATCGGGGTTGGCACAGTAGAGGCAACGGAAGTTGCATCCTTGAAGGAAAACGACAAGGCGTAGTCCCGGACCGTCGAATGTTCCCATGGATTCGTATGAGTGTACGCGTATCATATTGTGTATATATAATAGTTACGGGTCCCACACGGAACCCGTAACAGCTTTACATTTTATTATTACATTTTCTCGTGGAAACTACGCGAAATAACCTCTAACTGATGCTCGCGGCTCAGTCTGATGAAGTTAACGGCATATCCCGAAACTCGTATTGTTAGCTGAGGGTATTTTTCGGGGTGGTCCATTGCGTCGAGCAACATCTCGCGGTTGAGTACGTTTACATTCAAGTGGTGTGCACCCTTTGTGAAGTAACCGTCCATCATGGTTACGAGATTCTCTACTTGTGTCTCCTTGTCAACGCCTAGTGACTTCGGTATGATAGAGAATGTGTTGCTGATACCATCTTGTGAGTCGCGGTAACGTAGCTTTGCAACAGAGCTGAGTGATGCGATGGCGCCGTTCTTGTCGCGTCCGTGCATGGGGTTTGCACCGGGTGCAAATGCTATGCCTTTTGCACGTCCGTCGGGTGTAGCACCGGTCTTTTTGCCATACATCACGTTTGATGTAATGGTGAGCAGTGACAGTGTAGGGCATGCTCCCTTGTATACGGGGTGCTTCTTGAGCTCCTCGTTAAAGAAGTAAACGAGGTCAACGCCAAGGTGGTCGACGCGGTCGTCGTCGTTACCGAAACAGGGGAAGTCGTTCTCTATCTCGAATCCTTCTGTAAGGCCAATCTCGTTGCGTTTTACGGTTACCTTACCATACTTGATGGCCGAGAGAGAGTCGAGTACGATTGAGAGACCAGCAACACCGTATGCAAGGTTTATCTGGGGGTTGGTGTCGATGAATGCCATCTGTGCCTTCTCGTAGTAGTATTTGTCGTGCATGTAGTGGATGATGTTCATCGCGTCGTTGTATACGCGTGCCACCTGCATAAGTACCTTCTTGTAGTTGAAAAGTACCTCCTCGTAGTTCAAAATCTCGCCTGTGAGTACGGGGATGTCCTCAACGATTACAGTACCTGTGTTCTCGCAACGGCCACCGTTGATGGCAAGCAACAATGCTTTGGCAAGGTTGCATCGTGCACCAAAGAACTGTATTTGCTTTCCGATTGCCTGATATGATACGCAGCATGCGATACCGTAGTCGTCGCAGTTGCGTACCTCGCGCATCAAGGTGTCGTTCTCGTACTGTATTGATGATGTGTCGATAGAGACCTTTGCGCAGAACTCTTTGAATCCTTCGGGAAGTTCGGGGCTCCACAGAACTGTCATGTTGGGCTCGGGTGAAGGTCCAAGGTTGTAGAGTGTCTGTAAGAAACGGAACGAGGTCTTTGTAACCTTTGTGCGTCCGTCATTGAAACGTCCGCCGATAGCCTCTGTTACCCATGTGGGGTCGCCTGCAAAGATGTCATTGTAAGACTGCATGCGCAAGTGGCGAACCATGCGGAGTTTGATGACGAACTGGTCGATGAGCTCCTGAGCGAATGTTTCGTCGATATTGCCGTTGTCAAGGTCGTACTGAATGTATATATCGAGGAATGATGATACGTTTCCGAGTGACATGGCAGCACCGTCCTGCTCCTTAACGGCAGCAAGATATGCCATGTATACCCACTGTACTGCCTCTTGGGCGGTTGTTGCGGGACGGCTGAGGTCGAGACCGTAGTACTCGCCCATAATCTTCATCTCGTTAAGTGCCTTTATCTGTTCCGATACCTCCTCGCGCAAACGTATTGTCGCGTCTGTCATGGGGCTGGTGAGGTTCTTGAGGTCGTTCTTCTTAGCCTCAATCAGACGGTCTAGGCCGTAGAGTGCCAAACGACGGTAGTCGCCGATTATGCGGCCTCGTGCGTAGTTGTCGGGAAGTCCGGTGAGGAAGCCGAGTGAACGGAACTTACGAATTTCTTCGGTATACGCGTCGAATACTCCGTCGTTGTGTGTCTTGCGATAGTGGTAGAATATATCTTTTACCTTTTCGTCTACCTCGACACCGTTCTCAAGACAAGCTTTCTCGACAACCTTGATTCCACCATAAGGCTTTATGGCGCGTCTCAAGAGCTCGTCGGTCTGAAGTCCGACGATTAACTCGTTTTCGCGGTCGATATATCCTGCTTTGTGGGATGATATAGTTGATACGGTTACATTGTCGAGTGAACGTACTCCATTGTTGGCGCGCTCCTCTTCAAGAGCCTCAAGGCATATGTTCCATATTTTCTTTGTTCTCTCTGTGGGGCCTGCAAGGAAAGAGGCATCACCCTCATAAGGAGTGATATTTCTCTGAACGAAATCGGCAACATTGATTTCGCTGTTCCATAGACCCTCTTTAAACATCTTGTTCATTTCCATAGTCTTAGAAGATTTTATTTTGTTCTTATTACTTCGTGAATTCTATTTCGGATGCAAAGGTACGAATTTTTAGTCATATAACATATAGCAATTATATTATTTTAATATATTAAGCCGCCCTGCAGATGATGACAGTTGGTGTGCTTTCGGGTGTCCGAGTGTGACTTTGTATGCTATTTTGCGCTGTTGTTGATAGAATGAGTGCTATAAATTTGTTTTTGCATTTCTTTTGTGCTATCTTCGCATGTTATTATGGCGCATTGTGTAATGCAGGGTGCGCTTTGGATTTGAATATTGTGTAATTTTATAAAATCTTAAAAGAAAAATGGCAAGAGTATTAATCATTGGCGCAGGTGGCGTAGGCACTGTGGCCGCTTTTAAGGTCGCTCAAAACAGCGATGTTTTTACCGAGATTATGATTGCAAGTCGCACAAAGTCAAAATGTGATGCAATTGTAAAGGCAATAGGTAATCCTAATATACAGACTGCAGCAGTAGATGCTGACAGTGTAGAGGAACTTGTAAAACTCTTCAATAGCTTCAAGCCCGAAATCGTTATCAATGTTGCATTGCCCTATCAGGATCTGACAATAATGGAGGCTTGTCTGCAGTGCGGTGTAAACTACCTCGATACAGCTAACTACGAGCCTAAGGACGAGGCACATTTCGAGTACAGCTGGCAGTGGGCTTATCACGAGCGCTTTAAAGAGGCCGGCCTTACTGCTATCCTCGGTTGCGGTTTCGACCCGGGTGTGAGCGGTGTCTACACAGCTTATGCAGCAAAGCACTATTTCGACGAGATTCATTA
>CAJGCJ010000138.1 GCA_904501775.1 uncultured Bacteroidaceae bacterium
CAAATTACCCCCACCGGAAAGGTGACTTATGCGCTTGCACTTCTTATGGTTATGAATTATGTGGCTATACTTGTATGTCCGTTCATTGTAGATTATATGCAGGATATTGTGCATGATCATTCGCAACGGTTTGCATTCGGCTTCAATTTCATCATTGCAATACTTTCCCTTCTTGTGATGATTATTGGACGTATAGTCTTGGTATACAAAAAGAAATAAGAGAGCACGTAATAGTACTCTCTTATTTCTTTTTGTATTTTTCTTGCATCTGCCGTTCATTATAATTACCAGAACCAGCCCTTCTTCTTTTTCTTGTTGTCGTTGCCTTCGGCCAACGCCTCTTTCCATGTCTTATTGTTCTTTACCATGTCGTAGATCATGCCCCAGTCGGGTATTCCGCCGATGTTACGGTCGTCTATGAAAAGCTCGGCGTCAATTTTGCAATATCCTTTCCCGTCTGCAACATGTTCCTCGGGGAAATTCTTGTTTACGGCATAAAACTCAACACCTCTCTCCTTGCACCATTTTACCGCCTCTTCGAGCAAAGGGCCTCTTCTTACTGTCCACAGAATAAGCTGATGTCTCTCTTTTATCAGCATCTTAAGTGTGGCTGTTGCAAATGGAATCTCCTTTCCAATTTCGGGGTACTTATGCTCAACAATAGTACCGTCAAAGTCAACTGCAATAATCATATTCCTGTAATTTTGTTTACTTATGCGAAGGTAGTGATTTGTGAGTTAATTTTAACGCTTTTACTGTACATATTTTGTTGTGTATCGAAAAAATATCTAAATTTGCGGTAAATAGCTATAATACGGCAATATAAAAATCTAAATACAATTATTATAGAATCATGAAAAAAGTAATAGGACTTTTATCGGCAATATGTTTGCTGACACTGTTTTCGGCTTTCCAATCGAGCGATATTTATAAAGATGGAGTTCGCAAAAAAGCAGTGGATCTGTTCCGTACACCCACATCCGAGGCAATTCCTTACAGAATTCCTTCAATTGCAAAAACAAATGAAGGACGTTTGGTGGCTGTTGCTGATTATCGTTTCTGTCGTGCTGACATCGGATTCGGACACATCGACCTGCATTGTCGTCTAAGCGATGATAATGGCAAGACATGGGGCGATGTCTTTACTATAATAGAAGGCGATGGAAAAAAGGTTGACGATAATCCAAATCTCTCGCTTACAGCAGGTTATGGCGACCCTTGTCTGGTTGCCGACCGCAATAGCAACCGCGTGTTGCTTGTTTGTGTATGCGGTTATCAGACGTTCTTTGCCTCTACACGCGAATACCCCAATCAGGTTGCAATCCTTTATAGCGAGGATGGCGGTAAGACATGGGGAGCTCCACAAATAATTACCGAGCAGTTCTATGCTCCTTTGGATAATGCTCCAATGGGCCCCCTGAAGTCAATGTTCATCGGTTCGGGTCGAATACATCAGAGCCGTTATGTAAAGGTTGGCGATTACTATCGTCTCTATGCATCAATGTTGGCACGCGATAAGGATAACAATTTCTGCAATTTTGTTGTCTATTCCGACGACTTTGGTCTTAATTGGAATATATTGGGTGGTATTGAGGCTGCGCCCATTCCCTCGGGCGGTGATGAACCTAAAACCGAGGAACTACCCGATGGTTCGTTGCTGTTGAGCTCGCGTTGCAACGGTGGCCGTTTGTATAATATTTTCAAATTCAGTGATGAGAAGGCTGCAAAAGGATCGTGGGGTAAACATGCCTTCTCGGGTAAAGAGAATAATGGTGTCGAGGCATTGAATAACTCTTGTAACGGCGAGCTTATGGTGCTTCCCGTAAGACGTAACAGTGACAAAAAAGATATGTATCTGTTGTTGCAGTCGTTGCCCTTCGGCAGTGGACGTGCCAATGTGGGAATATACTACAAAGAACTCTCCGAGGTTGCCGATTTTGATACACCTCAGAATGTGGCGCGTGATTGGGATGGTCGCTATCAGGTAACAAACAAGGCTTCGGCCTATTCTACAATGATTCAGCAACAAGACGGTAGTATTGCATTCATGTACGAAGAAGATACATATGGCACAAACGGCGGTGGCTATACAATGGCATATAAGAACTTTACCATTGACGAAATAACAAACGGAGCATACACTCTTAACGAAAAGGTAAATCGCAAGAAATATCTTAAAAAACTGAAATAAGAAAGAGTCTCCGATAGATAAAGTAATAAAAATCCCAGCCATCAAATCAATGGCTGGGATTTTTATTGTCGGTCTTAAGTTTTTCTTGCTATATGAGATTCTCGAACACTATTGCAGCGGCTACAGTCATAAAGCCGGCAACGGCCACCGACAGACTGCTCATGGCACCCTCAACCTCGCCAATCTCCATAGCTTTTGATGTGCCCATTACATGGGTAGATGTTCCTATCGCAATACCTTTGGCTACAGGGTGCTCTATCCTGAATATGCGGCATAGGGCTTCGCCTGCAATATTCCCAAAGAGTCCTGTAATCATAATTGCAGCAACTGTAATGGCGATGTATCCGTTGAGTTCCTGTGATAGTCCTATTCCAATGGCTGTTGTAATGGATTTAGGCAACAATGTAACATATTGTGTGTGATTAAGTGAGAAGAGCAGCGCCATTGAAAATATGGCAATACCGCTTGTTAAAACACCCGAGGCTATTCCCACAAGTATGGCCGTCAGGTTCTTTTTTAGCAGTTGCATCTGCTCGTATAGCGGAATTGCAAGACATACCGTTGCCGGTGTAAGTAGTGCGCTTATGTATTGTGCTCCGTTGTTATACTCTTTATACTCGATGCCTGTTAATGTAAGCACTGCGATACATACGACAATGGCTACAAGCAATGGGTTGAAAATAAAAATCTTGAATTTCCTTTTTAATACAGTTCCAAGCAGATAGGCACCCAACGTCAGCCCAATGCCGAAAAATAGCGAGTTGCTGAATATTGTACTCATTGCTTGCCTCCTTTCTTCATCTTTTTTATTATAAATTGTGTTACATGTCCTGCTGCTGCAAACACAGCAAGCGTGGATAGCAGTGAAATAATCACTATCGCTGCAAGAAACTCCTGCATTACTCCCCACGATTCCATTAGTCCTACTGTAGGGGGAATGAACATTATAGGCATTACATATATAAGGAAACGGCCGGTCTCTCTCACTGCCGATAATTTTAGCAGTCCGGTCGTAAGCAGTATGAAAAGAATTGTCATTCCATATATGCTTGCCGGTATCGGGAGTGGAATCAGTCGATTCAGAATCTCTCCTAAAAAAGAGATTGTAATGATGATGGCAAATTGAGATATGTATTTCATGGTTCTAAAACTATTTCCCGGCAAAATTAAAAATAAAAATTGCGACAAGCAAATTTGCTTGTCGCTGTCGGATAATGTATATATATATATTATGGTAATATCTTACTTCCTGTATAGTACGAATTCGGTAATAGGTTGGTATGTGTGGGGGATGTAGTTGGATATCCTGTACATTCCCACCTCCTCGTTTTTAGTGTAAAAGAGTTCAACGCGCAGCGCCAGTGTTGAATTGTTGCGTGCGAGTTTTACGAGTTCTGCGAAATTTCCATTCTTCAGATTCTCTATTACCATCTCCTTGTCGCTCTCGTGGAAGTATATAGTCTCTTCATTAAAAGTTTCTCCTGTTCCGTTGTTTATATATACCTGTTTCCTGATAAAAAATATAGCAATGCCGGCCACAGTCAGGGTAAATGATACAAAAAGTATCGGCATTTCGTATTCACTGCCGGTCGCTGCAGTTATTGCATAGATGCAACTTGCAAGGCCGCATATAAGCATTGCAATTGCTGTTATTGATATACTGTTTTTTACTGTTATGTTGTTCTGTGCAAGAAAATCCTTGCTTATTCTCTTTTCACTCATTTTAATATTCATTTTAACGGTTAATAATGCAATGTTGATGCGGCAGAAACCTTTGATAGGTATCTGCATATTTTTTTTAGATTATATATACCGCTAAATAATGATGTGCCGCAAGGTGTAGATATAATAGTCTGTTGTTCGTACAAGCCTTGCAAGCGAAAGAGGTTTGCTTGAGTGGTTATATGAATATGTGTAGAATAGACGGATGTTGGCAATTGGTGCTTTACTATTATTGCCTCCGCTTTTTGTATTGCCCGAATTTTGTCGCTCAATATTCCTTACATTGGTTCCTTGAGGAATGTTGAGGCTACTGTCGTGTAGAATACTGCTTATTTCATCTATGCGATGGGGGAGTGATGTAACTTTCGGTTCAACAGATTCTTTATCTGTCTTGTATCGATATGTATCATATATGAAGCTGTTGGCAAAAACAAATGCCAACAACATCAATACGATTATCTCTGTTACTCTTCTCTTAACCTTGTACTTGTTCACATTTGCAAATATACAAACAAACGAGCGAGATATACAAAGTTTACTTTGAATATATCACAGCGAGTGCAGTAAATATTCGAGTTTATCTCAAATACACAAACAAACGAGCGAGATATACAAAGTTTACTTTGAATATATCACAGCGAGTGCAAAAATAAAGCCTATTTACGCCTATCCCATTTTACCAGTCAAATATGCTTTGGTTCGTTC
>CAJGCJ010000139.1 GCA_904501775.1 uncultured Bacteroidaceae bacterium
CACGACGGAATTATCGTATTGCCACAGGATGCAGTGCCCGGTACCCCTGCAAAAGAGTACTACAACATAAAGAGCGACTACCTTATCGGTGTCGACATCACTCCCAACCGTGCCGACGCCTGCTCGCACTACGGAGTAGCACGCGACCTGTATGCCTACACAATGCAGGCTAAAGGCAGCAGTGCGTTGCGCCGTCCCTCATGCGACGGTTTCAAGGTTGACAACAACAGCCTCGAAATTAACATTGAGGTACAGAACAGCGAAGCCTGCCTGCGCTATGCCGGTGTAACCGTTAAGGGCGTAACTGTAAAAGAGAGCCCCGAATGGTTGAAAGAGAAGTTGCAGATAATAGGTTTGCGTCCTATTAATAACATTGTCGATATCACCAACTACATTCTCCACGCATACGGACAGCCCATGCACTGTTTCGATGCCGACAAGATTAAAGGTGGCAAGGTTGTAGTGCGCACATTCCCCGAAGGAACACCTTTCGTAACTCTCGACGGCGAGGAGCGTAAACTCTCGGAGCGCGACCTTATGATATGCAACGCCGAGGAGCCCATGTGCATTGCCGGTGTATTCGGAGGTCTTGAGTCGGGCACAACAGAAGAGACAAAGAACGTATTCCTTGAGAGTGCATATTTCCATCCCACATGGGTGCGCAAGACTGCACGCCGTCACGGCCTGCAGACCGACTCTTCGTTCCGTTTTGAGCGTGGCACCGACCCCAATAACGTTATATATGCACTCAAGCAGGCTGCAATGCTCATCAAGGAGCTCGCCGGTGGCGAGATTGCAATGGATATCAAGGATATCTATCCCACACCCGTAGCAAACTTCCCCGTAGAGCTCAGCTACAGCTATGTCAACAGCCTTATCGGTGCCGACATCGCACCCGAAACAGTAAAGAGCATTGTGACATCACTCGAGATGGAAATCACTGCCGAGACAGCCGAAGGCCTCACACTCTCGGTTCCCCCTTACCGTGTGGATGTACAGCGTCCCTGCGATGTAGTGGAGGACATTCTTCGCATATACGGCTACAACAATGTAGAAATAAACACCACACTGCACTCGTCAATCATAACCAAAGGTAACGAGGACCGTTCGCACAAACTGCAGAACATCATATCGGAGCAGCTGGTAGGTTGCGGTTTCAATGAAATCATGAACAACTCATTGACAGCAGCAGGCTACTACGACGAACTTGAGACATACGCAAGCAACAACCTTGTACGCCTGATGAACCCCCTGAGCGCCGACCTGAACGTATTGCGTCAGACTCTGCTTTTCGGTGGTCTCGAGAGCATGCAGCGCAACATAAGCCGCAAATACAGCGACCTCAGCTTCTTCGAGTTCGGAAACAGCTACCGTTTCGATGCCGACAAGCGCACCGAGGATAAGATTCTGAGCCCCTACAGCGAGGCCTATCATCTTGCATTATGGATGACAGGAGACAACGTATCAGCATCATGGATTGACGCCGGCCGCAAGGTTACAATATACGACATGAAAGCAATTGTCGAGCACATATTCGACCGACTCGGATTCAAGCCTGCAGCGCGTCTTGTAAGCACATTCAGCAACGATATATTCACCGCAGGCCTTCAGATTCAGGCACAGAGCAATAAGAAGGTAATTGCACAGCTTGGTATCATACGCAAAAAGATTACAAAGCGTTTCGACATTGAAAGCGAGGTATTCTATGCCGACATCAACTGGAGCGAGCTTATGCGTGTAATACGCAATGCCAAGGTCGGATACTCTGAGATAAGCAAATATCCTGCAGTGCGCCGCGACCTTGCACTGTTGCTCGACAAGAACGTGACATTCGCACAGATAGAGCAGATAGCACGCGAAACCGAGAAGAAACTGCTTAAAGAGGTTGCGCTATTCGACGTTTACGAGGGCAAGAACCTTGAAGAGGGCAAAAAAAGCTACGCAGTAAGCTTCGTATTGCAAGACGACAACCAGACACTCAACGACAAACAGATTGACAAGGTGATGGCACGTCTTATGGACAACTTCGAAAAGCGTCTTGATGCAAAGCAGAGATAATACAGCAACGAAAGAAAAATTATAAATCTAAAATATAAATACTATGGGTAGAGCTTTTGAATACCGCAAAGCCGCAAAACTTAAAAGATGGGGCAACATGGCCCGCACATTTACACGTATCGGAAAACAGATTGCCATTGCTGTGAAAGCAGGTGGTCCCGACCCCGATGCAAACTCACACCTTAGAGCTATCATCGCCAATGCAAAGCGCGAGAATATGCCCAAGGACAACATCGAGCGTGCGATAAAGAACGCAATGGGTAAAGATCAGAAGGACTACAAGGAGGTAACATACGAGGGATACGGTCCTTTCGGTATTGCAATCTTTGTAGATGCTGCAACCGATAACACAACTCGTACCGTTGCAAACGTACGCGCAGCTTTCAACAAGCACGGCGGTTCACTCGGTACATCGGGCAGTCTCGACTTCATGTTCACTCACAAGAGCGTATTCACATTCACAAAGAAAGATGGTCTTGACATGGACGAGCTCATATTGGAACTTATAGACTTTGGTGTGGAGGACGAGTACGATGAAGAGGAGAACGAAGTAACAATCTACGGCGACCCCAAGTCATTCGGTGCTATTCAGAAATGGCTCGAGGAGCAGGGTTACGAGATTACAGGCAGTGAGTTTACACGCATCCCCAACGACCTCAAAGAGGTTAACGACGAGCAGCGTGCTACAATCGAGAAGATCGTTGAGCGTCTCGAAGAGGATGATGACGTGCAGAACGTTTACACCAACATGAAACCCGCAGAATAATAACTGCTGAAATATCACCAATAAAGGCTGTCAATCTTATTAGACAGCCTTTATTTATATCTTATCGAACGAATGACGGAGGCCTGACACCACCGCCTGCAGATGGCGGCATGAAGGATGGCGGACGCACCGGGCGAACGGGTGGGACAACAATAGGGTGCGGACGCGGCATCAAGGGTGGAGGAGCAATCCAACGCCCCCAATAGGGTCTATCATCGGTCAGTCAGTAGTACGACGTTGTGCCCTGTATAACAGCAGAGGGGGAGTAGGGATAGAGAAAACCGGTCATAGTTATTGTATTACCGCTGAAATTGGGGTCGACCCTTGCTGTTGCATTGTTGCTGTTGGCAGTAAGGGTAACATATATGATAGCCGAGATGTTAGAACCCATGACAGTACAACTGTAATGAATGTTGCCGTCACCGTCGCGGCTGATGCGCACACCGCTCACATCTCCCTGCAGAGTGATGCCGCCAAGCCCATTCGGCGAATATACATTGGAATTGTTGAATGCTGTCTGAATAACAGCCTCGCCATTATTTACTGCAACATAATTGGTATTCTCGGTAACGAATCGCGTGACACCATTGTTAAAGGTTATGTTGGAAGCCTCGAGCGTCCATGAACCACTCTGCAAGGCCGATACAGCCTGCACAAACGACAATGAATCCTCGGCCTGCTCATGGGCCCTCTCTTCGGCCTTTTTCTTCAATCTCTCGGCACGCCATGCAGCCTCGCGCTCGGCTTTAGTCATCTTCTTATTCTGTGAATAGGAGAAGGATTGCCAACCGAAGGCAAGCAGCAACATCAAAAACAGATAACTCTTCATAACTAAAAAATTTAAGTTCATATACACAACACTAAAGCATCTTTGCATGGTTAAAACAAACGAATGTCCAAGTATGGTTTCAAAAATCGTGTAATATTTCATAAAAGAGTTTTTCAATTACATAAATTTATCTATCTTTACAAGGTGTAATAAATTGCCACCCTATATATGGTGTGCAATGCAATGGCCAAAAGCCGATTAACACCGCAACATTCGGATATAAAGAGAAAATACAATTATTTAAAACCATTTAAACATAAACAATTATGCGTTTAATTATTGAACCTAACTATCAGCAGCTATCTCGCTGGGCAGCTACTTACGTTGCAAAGAAAATCAACGAGTTCAACCCTACAGCCGAGAAACCTTTTGTTCTTGGATTGCCTACAGGCGGTACTCCCCTTGGAACATACAAAGAGCTTATCAACCTTTATAACGAAGGTAAGGTTAGTTTCCAAAATGTTGTAACATTCAACATGGACGAATATGTAGGTCTTCCCGAGGAGCACCCCGAGAGCTACCACTCATTCATGTGGAACAACTTCTTCAGCCACGTAGACGTTAAGAAAGAGAATGTAAACATCCTTAACGGTAATGCTGAGGACCTCGTTGCAGAGTGTGCACGTTACGAAGAGAAGATCAAGTCTTATGGTGGTATCCAGCTCTTCCTTGGCGGTATCGGTCCCGACGGTCACATCGCATTCAACGAGCCCGGTTCATCACTCAGCTCACGTACACGTATCAAGACTCTTACAACTGATACAATTATCGCTAACTCTCGTTTCTTCGACAACGATATCAACAAGGTTCCCAAGACAGCAGTTACTGTTGGTGTAGGTACTGTTATGGATGCTAAAGAGGTTCTTATCCTCGTTAACGGCCACAACAAGGCTCAGGCATTGTATCACGCAGTTGAAGGCAGCATCACACAGATGTGGACCATCAG
>CAJGCJ010000140.1 GCA_904501775.1 uncultured Bacteroidaceae bacterium
AAATACCGTATATCGTGGTCGCTCATAAAGCTTGTCGACAGTTTCGGCAGTCTTCAACTGGCATCGGCAGCACTCACTTACCACACCCTGTTTGCCATCGTCCCGGTAATGGCACTCATGACAGCAATAGCCAAGGGACTTGGATATGATGCCATGTTCATTGAGATGGTAAAGAACTTCTTTCAAGGGCAGGAAGCCATTTCGAGTGGACTTCTACTGTATGCCGACAGCTATCTGAGCAACACAAAAGTTACGATGTGGCTTGGTGTCGGTATCGGTTTGGCACTGTTGCTATACTCGGTTTTCTCAATATTCAGTACCATAGATGCCACATTCAACATGTTGTGGAACGAGAAGCCACGCAGTTTCCAGAAACTGCTGAAGACATTTGCCTTTGTATTGGTACTTCCATTTGCCGTCATAATGGCACTTGCCATGTGGTGGAGCGTCTCATCCATCTTCAGTGACAATATAATTAAAGAGTTCAATGTACTTATTGTATCTGTGGGAACATACATTCTGATGCTATTTGCAGCATACAAGCTTATCCCCAACACAAAGGTAGAGGCCAAATATGCTGCTATGTCGGCCATTCTTTGCGGACTCATATTCGCATTGATGCAATATTTCAGTTATTATATCATTTCGTCGTTCAACTACAGAAACATATATGGCGACCTTGCCAGCCTTATGATATTTGTGCTGTTGATATATTTCTCGTGGACAATATGTCTTGCAGGTTCAAAGTGGAACTACTTTTTACAGAAAGCCGATGAACAGGAGAGAGAGAATGATTATCAGTGCATAACACACCGTTATCAGAATTTCCTGTGCTTGCTCATAATAGAACGCATAGAGTCGATGCACCCATTCTCGGGAGATTTCAATGTCACCTTACTTGCCGAAAATGCAGAAAAGGAATATGGAATACCTTCGCACCTCACACTTAAAATTGTCGATTACCTGCACTATAAGAAAATAGTATTCAGCGGAAAAGGCGAGTCACTGAGACTCAGCAAAAGATACAGCGACAAAAGTATACGTCAGATAGTGGATGCACTCGATTATGCAGGACGCAACAGCGATGTAATTGCCACACTGCAGAATGTTCACGGCAACGAGTCGCTGAACAATATCTGGAAAATCATTAACGGCGAGACCGAGGAGCAAAACAACATCCTTGACACCCCTCTAAGAGATATTCTTGGAATAAAACAATAACCGGCAGCTACGGTTATCATATAAGGCAACAGAAACAACATGGACAGATACATTGCATCGGAAAGACGATATGACAACAGCGAACAGATATATCGCCGTTGTGGAAGAAGCGGAATATTACTTCCAAAAATCAGCTTGGGATTCTGGCACAATTTCGGTGCAGTAGACCCATTTGAACGTAGCCGCGATATTGTACGCTGCGCATTTGACAACGGCATAACACACTTTGACCTTGCCAACAACTACGGACCGCCCTATGGCTCGGCCGAGGAGACATTCGGCAAGCTGATGTCTACCGACTTCAAGCCTTATCGCGACGAGATGTTCATTTGTACAAAGGCCGGATATGACATGTGGCCCGGCCCTTACGGAAATTGGGGCTCAAGGAAATATCTTATGGCGAGCCTCGACCAAAGCCTGCGACGCATGAACCTCGACTACGTCGACCTCTTCTACAGCCACAGATACGACCCCTTGACTCCGCTTGATGAGACACTGCAAGCTATAGTAGATATTGTACGCAGCGGAAAGGCGCTATATGCCGGCATTTCGCGATGGCCGCTCGAAGCATTCAAATATGCCCACAAATACCTGCAGAGCCGCGATGTGCCACTGCTCATATATCAAGGCCGTCTGAATCTGCTCGACCGTGCTCCGCAAGAAGAGGGAATAACCGAATATTGCAAGGAGAACGGAATAGGGTTCATATCATTCTCACCATTGGCACAAGGACTGCTCACCGAGAAGTATCTCAACGAGATACCCGAAGGCTCAAGAATGTCACGCGGCAGAAGCCTAACAAGCGACAGGCTCACCGATGAACTCTACTCATATCTTAACCGCTTGAAAGAGGTTGCCGACAGACGCGACGAAGATATGGCACAGACAGCACTCACTTGGTTGCTGTCGCAAGAGGGTGTTACATCGGCTCTGATTGGAGCAAGTTCTACCAATCAGTTGCTACGCAATATAAGGAGCATCTATTCGCATCCGTTCACAAAAGAAGAGAACGACCTGTTGAAATAAAAACCGCCGATTGCATGGAACAGCATCTTCTCGATGAGTTGAAAAGACTTACAGGCAAAGAGTGTTGCAACATAATACTCACCGAAACAGGCAACACTATTGAGAATGACGATACACCGATAACTGCAAGCAAGATACTCGGCAACCCGTTTTTCCCGGCCTACATGGAGAAAGAATACCCACACACCACCGAAGGAGTTCCGTTGGTAATGTTTGCACAGATTAATTTTGCACAGATACCGCCAATGACAGAATTGCCCACAAGCGGACTATTGCAGATATATCTTAACCCATTCAATTGGAACGACGGTGAACATCGCATATTCTATTTTACAGAAGAAGAGTTAAAGCAAAAGTCACTTGACATATACGGACATATACTATCCGGGTGGCTCGATGATGAGGAGCACTACTTGCCTGCAAGATTTGTGCATACAATGGAATTCGAAAAGAAGATCTCGTATTCAGGAGCAGATGACCGTTTCTTCCAACGTCATCTTAGCGAGATAAGAGAGAAATACTCGGCTAAAGTCCAAGAGGAGTATGCGCAGGCCGTTCCAGCCGAATTCGATTGCCGCATCGGAGGATATAGCGACTTTACACAATACGATCCGCGCACCGACACACCATGCTATCAGCTGCTGCAGATTGACAGTGTTGAAGGGATAAACTTCTACGACTGCGGAATAATGCACATATTCATTGACAAAGAGAGTCTCAAAGCCCGAGAGTTTGAAAAAGCCTATATGACTGTAGATTACTATTAAACTGCAGATAAATTGCAACAAACATTATTGCACAGAAAATACTCTGTAATAAAATAACGTAACAAAAAAAACACTATCTTTGCACAGACTTGTGATATAAGTCATAAGTCGAATATTTATATATTTAGGTGTTATTGAGATTATCTTCTATTCCTCAATTTCTCGCAAAATTTGAAACAGTGAAGATAATAACAGTGGCACCACACCATATGTATATAATACCAAGATCTGCTAATTCATTCAATTAGAAGAATTATTAAATATAATATGGTGTGGGCTATTGTTTTATCCACTGTAAAGGCAATGCGAGAAGCCTGAGGAATAGGATAAATATAATAGTTTCACACCATATTATTTTAATATCAATAATGTTAAGGTATTATGAGCAATGAGGTTATACATATTGGGGAAGCCATCAAAAATGAGCTACTGAAACAAGAGCGAACTATAACCTGGCTTGCACGTAAGCTCTATTGCGACAGAAGCAATATATATGACATATTCAAAAGACATAGTATCGATTCGTTACTTCTACTAAGGATAAGCATCATTCTTAATTACAACTTCTTCAGTTTATACGACAAGGAGTTTCTCAAAGGCGAACAGCCATAGTGTGAATTTTATAGCACAAATATATTGCATTATACAAACACCTTTTTCACTTTGTTTAATAAACAACAATATATTTTTGCAAAAAACAATCACTAATATTTAACTTATCACATTATGAAAAACTTAAAATTCTTAGCAGGTCTTATGATTATGAGCATGATGGTATGTTTCACATCATGCAGTAGCGACAGTGACAGTGGCTCATCTGTAGATAGCATAGTAGGTTCATGGAAACAAATTAACGACTATGGAACAGAGATAACAATTACATTTAACAGCAATAAAACCGGTAGAGTTCAATACGAATATCCTGAAGATGGCGGAGGTTCGTACGAAATTTTTGAATACTATTACGACACCGAAGAAAAGGAGCTTACCGTTACAGGCGATACGCAACTAAGAGGAAAATACGATGTTGTAATAACAGCAACAAAACTTATTCTTGAAGATTACTACGACGACATTCAATTCGAATTCAAAAGAATTTAAATTCATAATATAGAGGACTACAGAAGTAATACAAACACCAAAAGTTGGAAGTTTTAATCATTACTTGTAGTCCTCTTTTTATGTCAATTATATATTTTTTTTATTATTCCGTTATATACCCAAATTCTGATTAATAACAAAATAATCACATTGGAACATACTTATTAAGAAATGCAGGAATAGCATTTGCCGGCTGTTTCTCGATGTTTATAGGAACTTTGGCCTTGCTGGGTGGTGCAGAAGTCGATGTTTATGAAAATAGGAGTTTATACTTCAGTTCAACATGCTTGTATAGTGTCACAGAAGAGAACAAAGGAGGATCAATCTAAAATTAAAGGATATTCCTGAAGCCAGCATTAAAATTGACAAAAACGGGAA
>CAJGCJ010000141.1 GCA_904501775.1 uncultured Bacteroidaceae bacterium
AACGCCTCCACCGAGGCATTTACTCAACCTTTATAACTTCCAACAAACCAAAACTGTTATTAAATATGTCTTTGAAGAGTTAACCGATATTCAGAAGCCCGTTCTCTTCGCCTTCGGCTTCATCTGTTTTTTAGCTGCGAATTACTTCTTAGCCTTGGGACGCTTAGCACCATACTTTGAACGGCGCTGTGTACGGTTTGCTACACCTGCGGTATCCAATGTACCACGGATGATGTGATAACGTACACCGGGGAGGTCCTTAACACGACCACCGCGTACCAATACGATTGAGTGCTCCTGCAAGTTGTGGCCTTCACCGGGGATGTAAGAGTTTACCTCCTTCTGGTTGGTCAAACGTACACGAGCTACTTTTCTCATTGCAGAGTTAGGCTTCTTAGGTGTGGTTGTGTATACGCGAACACAAACACCACGACGCTGCGGACAGTTGTCGAGCGCGGGAGACTTGCTCTTCTCAACCAATACCTCTCTGCCTTTTCTTACTAACTGTTGAATTGTAGGCATCTTGTTTAAATTTTAGTTATTATATAATTTTTAAGTATTTACTTCACAATTTTGCACTTTCGCGCATTTTGGCTTGCAAAGATAGACATTATTTTTGGAACGAAAAAACTATTTTTCCTTTTTTTCTTATATATAATAAAGCACAGACTATTGTGAAGGCATGTCTGTAGTTGCAGAAATACAACCCCAAACACCTCTTCCACAGCATTTTTTCGAAAACAGACTATCGCTTTGGATATTTTCTATTAACTTTATTTAACTGCTATTATTATTTATTAGCAGTTAGAAAACCTACATTTATCCCATAAACGCCCCAAATATCATTATTTCACACGACGAAAACAAAACTTTTTACTTACATTTGCAATGAATGGCAACGAGAAAAAGCCGCTCTCTACAACATAAACACCATAATATATTATTATAATATGAAAAACAACAATCTTTTACTCATTGGATGTGGACTATTGGCAACCACAAGCTGCCAATCACACGACAACGAACGTCCCAATATTATATATATAATGTGTGACGACCTCGGATATGCCGATGTCGGCTGCTATGGTCAGCAGTACATAAGCACCCCCAACCTCGACCGCATGGCAGCCGAGGGAATGAGATTCACACAAGCCTATGCAGGCAGCCCCGTAAGCGCCCCCTCACGCGCATCATTCATGACAGGCCAGCACACCGGACACACCAAAGTGCGCGGTAACAGGGAACACCGCATAGGAAGCATCTTCTACGGCAACAACGAAGACCCCACACAGACAGGTCAGGAGCCATACGATCCGGCACACGTTATTCTGCCCGAGATAATGAAGGACAACGGCTACACAACCGGAATGTTCGGCAAGTGGGCAGGCGGCTACGAAGGCTCGGTATCAACCCCCGACAAACGCGGCATCGACGAATACTATGGTTTCATGTGCCAGTTTCAGGCCCACCTCTACTACCCCAATTTCCTGAACAGCTACAGCCGTGCAGCCGGTGACACAGCCGTACAGCGCAAGATACTGCAGAACAACATCAACCACAGGATGTATGGCGAGGACTACAAGAACCGCAAGGACTATTCGGCACAGTTGATACACGAGCGTGCCATGCAATGGCTCGACAAGCAGAGCAGCGACAAACCCTTCTTCGGCATATTCACATACACATTGCCGCATGCCGAACTTGCCCAGCCACAGGACAGCATATTCGACATGTACCAGAAGAGTTTCGACACCGAAGCTACTTACGTCGGCGACGAAGGCTCACGCTACAACCCCACCGACTGCGGTCACCGCCAGTTTGCAGCCATGGTAACCCGACTCGACATGTATGTAGGCGAGATAATGGACAAGCTGAGAAGCAAAGGACTCGAAGACAACACACTGGTTATCTTCACCAGCGACAACGGCCCACACTGCGAGGGTGGCGCCGACCCCGAGTTCTTCAACACCGAGAAACTGCTCCGCGGAACAAAGCGCTCCACAACCGAGGGCGGCATACGAGTACCCTTCATAGCATGGTGGCCCGGACAGGTCAAGGCAAGCAGCGTCAATGACCATCAGCTGGCATTCTACGACCTTATGCCCACATTCTGCGAACTTGCCGGAATAGAGAACTACGCCGAGCGCTACTCGAACAAGGAGATTGAGAACGACTACTTCGACGGAATATCATTCGCGCCCACCTTGCTTGGCAAGGATAACCAAGTAGCACACGATTTCCTTTATTGGGAATTCCACGAAACAAACATGATGGCACTGCGCATGGGCGACTGGAAACTTGTAGTAGAGAAAGGCACCTGCCACCTCTACGACCTTAAGACCGACCTTCACGAGGACAATGACCTTGCAGCACAGCACCCCGACATTGTAGAGAACATGAAGGCCATACTGTTGCGCGAGCACACCGACAGCCCTATGTTCCCCATAACACTCCCCCAATAAAGCCACACAAAGAAGAGGTGCATCAATCGATGCACCTCTTCTTTGTATTATCATCATCAAGAAATAAACAGTTTAAGCCTCTCCTTTTGGAGCAACCATTCTGATGTCGTGAAGGAGGATATCACCAAACTGCGACTCATATTTACGAACATTATCCTGCATCGCAATAAGCAGACGCTTGGCATGTTCGGGAGTCATCACAATACGCGACTTCACCTTAGCCTTAGGAACGCCCGGCATCAGTCTGAGGAAATCAATAACAAACTCCGATGAAGAGTGCGACATCACCGCCAAGTTGGCATATACGCCCTCAGCTACAGCATCATCCATCTCTACTTGCAAATCACCTTGTTTCATATTCAGGAACTATTTAGTACAAATCAATAAGCCGAAGAGCCCATCTTTGAAAAATCGACCAGATTGATATCAAATACAAGAGTCGAATGGGCAGGTACAGCGCTCTGGTCGGTTGCGCCATATCCAAGTTCCGAAGGCACATAAACGCGCCACACATCACCTTTAACCATTTCGCACACTGCTGTTGTCCATCCGCGCACACAACCCGCCAGACTCAAGCTGGTAGGAACATCAGTCTCAGGATCCAGATCGCCCTCGTACGACTGGTCAAAGACACGTCCGTCGGGGTAGTTCGAAGTAGGTATCAGATGGCCTCGATAATTCACCTTCACTATATCGGTATATTTAGGCATCTCGCTACCCTCTCCGCTCTCCAGCACCTTGCAATACACATAATACTGGTTATCCCATTTAACTGTATCCACAAGTCCGTAAGCAAGGAATTTCTTCCATGTGCCATCGACATTCGAGGTGGCTATTCTTGCAATAGAATCGACGTAGGCCACATTACGCGCCTGCCAATTGTCGAATTCGCCAACCTCATCGGTCTCGTCGCAGGCAGCAAAGCCGACTGCGACGAGAAGCACAAGGATAATTCTGTTTATATCTCTCAATCTCATATATCTATTAAGACAGTTTCTTCAACAACGAAGTAATGGTAACATTATCGCGGATGATTGACTCAAGGTCGCTGATAGCCACACGACGCTGCTCCATTGTATCGCGCTCACGCAATGTAACCATGCCATCCTCGAGAGTCTGGTGGTCAATTGTCACACAGTAGGGAGTACCAATGGCATCCATACGGCGATAACGCTTGCCGATAGAATCCTTCTCCTCGTAATAACAGTTGAAGCTGAATTTTAGTTGATTCATAATCTCGCGGGCCTTTTCGGGCAGACCGTCCTTCTTCACAAGAGGCAACACAGCAAGCTTAACGGGAGCAAGTGCAGCAGGCAAGCGCAGTACAACGCGTGACTCACCGCTCTCGAGTGTCTCCTCGCAGTACGATGCGCACATCACACTGAGGAACATACGGTCTACACCTATTGAAGTCTCGATAACATAGGGAACATAGCTCTCGTTTGTCTCGGGATCGAAATATTTAATATTCTTGCCCGAGTACTTCTCGTGCTGGCTAAGGTCGAAGTTGGTACGCGAGTGGATACCCTCAACCTCCTTAAATCCGAAGGGCATGCGGAACTCGATATCAGTTGCAGCGTTTGCATAGTGAGCAAGCTTCTCGTGATCGTGATAACGGTATGATGCATCGCCAAATCCGAGAGCCTTATGCCATGCCAGACGGGTCTCCTTCCACTTGTTGAACCACTCGAGTTCACTGCCGGGACGTACAAAGAACTGCATCTCCATCTGCTCGAACTCGCGCATACGGAAGATGAACTGGCGTGCAACGATCTCGTTACGGAACGCCTTACCGATCTGTGCTATACCGAAAGGAACGCGCATACGGCCGGTCTTCTGCACATTCAGGTAGTTCACGAAGATACCCTGTGCAGTCTCGGGGCGCAGGTAGACCTTCATTGCACCGTCGGCTGTAGAACCCATCTCGGTAGAGAACATAAGGTTGAACTGGCGCACCTCGGTCCAGTTGCGTGTACCCGAGATTGGGCAAACAATCTCCTCATCGAGGATAATCTGGC
>CAJGCJ010000142.1 GCA_904501775.1 uncultured Bacteroidaceae bacterium
ATATAGTATCGGACAAAGAAAAAAGCGTAAAGATTTCAATCAAATGACTATATATGGTATCGGCTGCGAAATTTCGCAGCCGATACCATATATAGTCATTTGATTGAAATCTTTACGCTTTTTTCTTTGTCCGATACTATATATATGCCTTTGGGCAGTTGTGTGGATTGTCTTCTGTCGCTCCCGATCTCTTTTATTACAGCTCCGCTGCTGTTATATATTACAGCTCCGCTACCTGATGTGTTTACGTTTATACAGTTTCCCGAACTCTCAACAAAGGTGTTACCGGCAAGTTCCTTGATATCTGTAGATACCTGAAAATTTGCGGTGTATACACAGCTTTGGGTAGCAGTTGTGCTGTACTCTGTTTCGTCGCTTATCTGTGTGCCGTCAACTGTCCAATTCAGGAATTCATATCCCTCATTGGCTGTAGCCTGCAACAGAATCTCTGTACCCTCTTCCACTGTTATTGAACTCTTTCCGTTTACTGTTGCTGTTCCTGCATTGCTGTCCGATACCGATATGCCTATTGTGTACTCCGGTGTGTCGGGTTTTATGGGACGAAGATTAAAGTAGGCCTGATGTGTATCGGCCTTGCTGTAATTATCGCCTGTCAATGGTGTCATATCCGACAATTTGAAATAACCGTTTCCATTACCGCCCCATCCCCAGTTGAAGTGATAGTATCCGCTGTCGGTGTATCCGTCGAGAACAAAGATGTGCTTCGCATCTCCCGTGCCTGTGTTTGTCGCAGCATAAGGTATTGGGCAACCGTTGTCGAGACTCTCCTTTATGAGTCGCTCCCATTCAGCGTTCGATACCTGCCAGCGTTGGGTTTTTCCTACATTCTCGTATTCAAAATATTTCGATATCTTGTCGCTGTTATGGTTGCCGTCAGTGGAGTTTGTACCATAGCTTACCATATATGCGAATCCCAGATGCATCATCAGTGCAGCCACTTCGTTAGCTTGTTCTTCGGTGAATTCTCCGCTTTTGTATTCCATCAGCATGTTATCCCAATTATAGGTGTGTTGGCTTATGTCTACAGCTTCACCTGTTATGGGGTTATATACTTTCCCTGTACCATGCTGCGGCCATTTGTGGTAGCGCATCACTATTGCAAATGCCGTAGGTATGCATCCTGTTATACATTTTTTGCCGTTCTTCTCGGGGCATAGACGGTTGTAGGGGTCTCTCTGCGCCCATTTGGGTGTCTCGAGCTGTACAACGACATTTCCTATATTTGCTTTCTGGGGTTCCGAGGCTCTGCTGCTGAAATTCTTCAGATAGTGAAGCATGTTCTCGGGAATCTCCTCTATTGACGGTGCTTCCGTATCGAGTGAATAACCTATAACGCTCTCGCCCGATACTATGGCAAAGCCATTACCGTTTTTGTTGGCTATTACCTCAAAGTCGGCATGTGTGGCTTTGCCTGCAAATTCTGCAAGGTCATTGCTGTCCCACACTTTATGCAGATTCTGCCGGTTTTGCTTAAGTATGGCCGATGCCACTTTGATATTGTCCAATGCAAACGAGTTTATTGCCATGCCGACTGAAACGAGAATAAGTAATATGGCTCTTAACCTCATGCTATTATCTGTCATATTAATCTGTTTTAATGGTTTGCAGAATGTTCTGCCAATATCCACAACGGTGGATATTGGCATGCGCAAAATTAAATATAAATTAATTAAGTTTCATTATAGGTCTTAAATATTTTCTCAGCATCTTTTTATTGTTTATACTATTGGTTATCCCTATTGAATTACATATAATGTTAAATCCATAAACCAAGATATATTGAATCCCAAAGTTTGGATAGAAACTTTGGGATTCAATATTATGAATAACCTTAATTATTCAGTATGGTTAAAGGTATTCTGTGTATATTTAGTTTATTACAATTTCATCGGTAAAGAGCCATGCTCCTGCCCTGTCGTTCCTTGTAGCATGGACGCGAATGAATCTTGCCTTGCCATTGCATACCACAGAGTATTGCTTGAACAGGATTTTGGGAATCTCATTTGGAATGTCGCCCCACACTGTTCCCACAAGTGTATAATTCACTCCATCTTCGGACAGGTAAACATCCATCTTTTTGGGAACATGAACCCACGCTCCTGCCGAGTGCATGAATGACGCACCTACATATTTTACGGGTTGTACCGAACCGAGGTCAATGGTTACATCCACGTCCTTCATAGTGCCCTGCCAGCGCTTGTCGAGATAGGTCCATCCACCCAATAGTCCGTCAGTCAATGTAGCATCTCCGTTTGCCGTATATTTTGCGTGATAGGGTTCGTTGTAATTTACTTTACATCCTTTGCCCAGATGCTCAATAGGAGTAAGACTCTCTTTGCGTTCTCCGAACTCGTTTGCAAGGTCGAATGTGGTATATCCCTGACTCTGCAACAGAGAGCATAGCATCAATGCGCGTTCTTTGAACTTGTCATAATCCTTGTTCTCGGGTTTGCTCCAGCCTGTTTCAGCTATGGCAAAGGCTCGTGGATAATACATGTATTCGGCATGGCTGTCCTCGGTTACATATTCGCTCCAAAGATTACCCTGCAATCCCAGAAGGTGCTTTGCCTCTTCGTTGCTGATGCCTGCTTCCAAAGGCTCATACATATACACATTTTTCAAAGGTGTGTAGCCACCGATGGATACAGGCTCTTTAAAGGCAGCATCCTGAGTGAAGTCGAGGTAACATGTTTCGCCGGGTGTCATGATGACATCGTGTCCGGCCTTCATTGCCTTGATGCCGCCTTCTGTGCCACGCCATGACATTACTGTTGCATTTGGTGCAAGTCCTCCTTCGAGTATCTCGTCCCAACCGATAATCTTACGTCCCTTGCTGTTTACGAACTTCTCAATTCTTTGTATAAGATAGCTCTGAAGCTCGTCTACATCCTTCAAACCCTCCTCTTGCATGCGTTTCTTGCAATGAGGACAGTCTTTCCATCCCTGTTTAACGGCTTCGTCTCCACCAATGTGGATATATTCCGATGGGAAAAGCTCTATGACCTCGGTAAGAACGTTCTCCAAAAAGGTAAATGTCTCCTCTTTGCCTATGCAATAGTCCGAATTCCTATATGGCTCTCCGCTGCACGACAGTTCGGGATATGCAGCCAGAACCTCTTCGCTGTGTCCGGGCATCTCTATATCGGGAATGACTGTTATGTGTCGTGCTTCGGCATATTTCAGAATCTCCCTGATATCAGCTTTTGTGTAGTAGCCTCCATATGCTGTAGGATAGTTGCTTTCGCAATATCTTGTATCACTGGCCCAGTCCATCCACGAGCGGTAAGGTCTCCATGCCGCGAACTCTGTGAGTCTTGGATATTTCTCAATCTCAATTCTCCAGCCGGCACCGTTTGTCATGTGCAGATGCAGCTTATTCAGCTTCATGAGTGCCATTGCATCAATCTGTTTCATGATAAACTCCTTGCTGCGGAAGTGTCTTGAGACATCGAACAGAAGACCGCGGTAGCTGAAACGTGGAGCATCGTTCACCGAGCAACATTGCAATTCTCTTTTGGTGCCGCCTTCGCTCATCTGCAGAATTGTCTGTATTGCATAGAACGCACCTGCTTCGTCATTTGCCTTTATGCTTATGCGTTTGGGGGTTATGTTAAGCTTGTATGCTTCGCAATTCTCCTTATCCGTCTTTTTGCTGCTTATCTCTATAAGGATATCTGCTTTTTGAGCTTTATCAGCAACAGACTGTGCCAAGGCCGATGCCTTGAGGTAGTTGCTCAGCCTGTTATCCTTTACACCTTTTATGTAGAATGTGGCACCATTTACCGGAAGTGAATATGTTCCTTTGGTTATTTCTATTTTTTCGGGAACAGGAATGACGCTATAAGGCGAACCGACAGATGGCTGAATACCATCTGTCGAGTATACTGTTACAACAAATAATGTTGCAATTATAGAACTTATAAACTTCTTCATTACAGTTCAATTATTTTGCTTTGTCGGTGATAATCTCATAGATTTCTGCTGCACCTTCAATCTTCACCTTCACAACTTTCTTTGCATCTGCAATCTCTATCTTTGAGAAGGGTTTGTCGAGCAGTGTCTCTGCTACAAGCTTGCCTTTCTTGTCCCATTGGGTACATTTAACAGGAGCCTGTACCTTGTTCATCAACAAAGTGTATCCAACTGTTCCTTCTGTTACATCCATTGTAATGTCGATATTCTCGCTATTGTATGATGTTCCAAGATTGCTGTCGAATGCATACATAGTCTCTTTTGGCTCGTTTGTAGCGATTGCAAATCCTATGTTGTCGATGCTTATGGGGTTTACGTCGAATGAGCGTACCGCTGCGAAGTTTGAGCGTTTTGAATCCAATCTTCTGATACGTATGTAACGTGCCTTGACTGATTCGCCCTCCCAGTTGATTACATACTGTTTCTGCATGTCGTCAATTAGGGC
>CAJGCJ010000143.1 GCA_904501775.1 uncultured Bacteroidaceae bacterium
CACGCACCATATAACAAAAAAAGAGAGAAACATTATTGTTTCTCTCTTAACCTTGGGTGACTAGTGGGATTCGAACCCACGACATTCAGAACCACAATCTGACGCTCTAACCGACTGAACTATAGTCACCATCTAAACGTCTGCTTTCCTTAGAAAAGCGATGCAAAGGTAAGAAGTTTTTTTAAATAAAACAAGTTATTATCGCTTTTTTTATTGAAAATATTTATCCAGCACTCTAATTCGGAGAATATATCCCTTATTTATATTTACAAACAACACCGTTGTGCAACAAACTCAGTCGCTATACCCGAAGTACCACCAATAGGTGTGGCCAAAATGTTTTCTTATATAGTTTGAACGTATATGCAGCTGAGGATACTCTTTCTCAAGCTCTATCATACGGGCAAATTCCCTACCCAACGAATCGGCATCGATAATACTGCCGAACTGCTGCGAACTTAGAGCATAATCCTTGAACGCCTCTTTATAGTGCTCAGGTATATCCTCGCCGTAGTTCCAATCGAGCAAACCCATTATCAGAAGTTCGGAACGCATACTGTCCGACTCAAAGGTTATTTCAAAATCTCCTATTGCGGTCACATAATAGACAAGAGCCTCTTTATAATGCATAGGTATACTCTCGCCATTACTGATGTCATAGAAACGGGGAAGTTCCTCAACAAACTCGGTAACACGTTTATCGAGCAGCAATGCACACAGGTAGTAATCGGCAACCATACGTGAAGGCACGCTGTCGGTATCCACCACGCGGCGCAGATAATTCAGAGCCGACTCATCGGGCAATCTTTCATATCCCAATGCTGCATAAACAGTATCGGGTGACAACGGCGATGTCTGTTGCAAAGCAGGCAAAAGCCCCTCAGCACCAAAATACTGCGGATAACGGAAGAGTCTATCGCCCATCTCGCCGGCATTGGCAAGATAGAAAGCACGCGCTGCCGTAAGTTCGTGCGAAGCATTGAGCGAACGCGATGCCACATTCAATGCTGCATCCACATCACCTCGTTTATAATGGCTGTAGGCAGCAGCCTCGCTTTTAAAGTTATCCTCGCCGTTGGAGAGCCAACCGACAATACAAAAGAAGAGTGTAAAGAGCAGCAGATTGCGCCACACTATCCTATGCCCCTCAGTCTGCAAGTCTTTTATTTTTGCAAAAAGGAGATTGCGCAACAAAAATGCCATAAGGATATATACAAGGATGCCGATAACAAAAACCCACACCCATGATGCAACCGATGCCCCACCCGTATATATGGCCGGCTCAATATCGGTTAAGAATGCGAGCAGCAAGAATGAAGGTATGTAGGCCATCGCACTCCATTCACGCTGGAATTTCGCATATTTGTTCAACCACAATGCGAGTAAAAGAAGTAATGTGGTAGTTATTGCAGCTACCACATAACCATTATATTCGAGCTTTCCTGTTGCAATTTTGTCATAGTAGACCTCTACAAGCGGTGACTGATACACCGCTGTAAAGGTAAAACTAAAAACCGAGAAAATTATGGCACAAAGCCAATTAACCCATTTCAACAGGCGTTTTTCGCCACGTTGTTCTCTCATTCTTTCTTTCTGTTTTTCTTAAGCACCAACGCTGTACGTGCAGGCAGATAGAGCTGCAGCCAACCCTTCTTGCGACGTGCATGCAATTTGTCATACTGTGTGAAGTGTGTCTGAGATTCGTCTACAAGACCATATCCACCAAACTTCTCATTGTCACTGCTCATGATGATTGAATAGTCGCCCTCGGGTACCAACAAACCATAATCGGTGAATGAGCGCGTGGGATGGAAGTTAAATACAAATATCAGATCACGACGCGAGAATGCAAGTACTTGGTCGCCATCATTATGCCATATCTCCTTTACGGGACGGCTCTGGAAATTCTTGGCATTACCGATAATCTTGGTCATCTCCTTGTCAAACTCGCCAAGTACAGTATAGAAGTAGTCGGGATTATCGACAAGACTCCACTGACGGCGTGCATATTTGTGGCTCCAGCCGTTACCCTCGCGCGGGAAGTCAATCCACTCGGGATGACCGAACTCGTTACCCATAAAGTTCAGATAGCCGCCATTTATGGTTGCAAGAGTAATAAGTCTTATCATCTTATGCAAAGCTATACCGCGTGTAACAGTACCTGTCTCGTCACCACGTTTGAAATGCCAATACATATCGGCATCGATAAGACGGAAGATAATAGTCTTGTCACCGACAAGAGCTTGGTCGTGACTCTCGGCATACGAGATTGTCATCTCATCCTTACGACGGTTTGTCAACTCCCAGAAAATAGAAGAAGGCTTCCAATCCTCATCGCGGCACTCCTTAATCATCTTTATCCAGTAATCGGGGATATTCATCGCCATACGATAATCAAATCCGTAACCACCGTCCTCAATGGGAGCTGCCAATCCGGGCATGCCCGATACCTCCTCGGCTATTGTGATGGCCTTGGGATTAACCTCGTGAATAAGGCGGTTGGCCAATGTCAGATAACAGATGGCATCACCGTCCTGATGACCGTTGAAATAGTCGCCATAACCGCAGAATGCCTCGCCAAGTCCATGGCTGTAATATATCATTGATGTAACACCGTCGAAACGGAAACCGTCGAATTTGAACTCCTCGAGCCAATATTTGCAGTTAGACAACAGGAAGTGGATAACCTCGTTCTTGCCATAATCGAAACAGAGTGAATCCCATGCCGAATGTACACGACGCTCACCGGCGTGGAAATATTGGGCAGGATCTCCATCGAGCAGACCGATACCCTCAAGCACATTCTTTACCGCATGCGAGTGTACAAGGTCCATAATAACAGCTATTCCCATGCTGTGAGCTGTATCAATAAGTTCTTTCAGTTCCTCGGGAGTACCAAAACGTGATGATGCTGCAAAGAAGTTCGATACATGGTATCCGAAGCTACCATAATAGGGGTGCTCCTGAATTGCCATTATCTGTATGCAGTTGTAACCGTCGGCAGCAACACGAGGCAACACCTTGTCTTTGAATTCTCTATAAGTACCTACGCACTCCTCTTCTTGAGCCATACCGATATGGCACTCGTATATGAGCAGAGGCGATGTCTTGGGAGTGAATTTCTTCACTTTGAAGGTGTATTCCTCTTCGGGAGCCCACACCTGAGCGCAGAATATCTTTGTTTCATCGTCTTGCACAACTCGACGTACCCATGCCGGAATACGCTCGCCGCAACCACCGTTCCAATAGACCTTCATCTTGTAGTGCTGGCCATGCGACAGAGCCTTGCGTGGCATTCTTCTTTCCCAAACGCCACCGGGAAGCGGTTTAAGCTCATACTCGGGTAATTCCTCCCAATTAGAGAAATCTCCAACAAGCACTATTTTTGTAGCATTTGGAGCCCACTCTCTAAAGCACCATCCTGTGCTTGTCTTGTGCAATCCAAAATAGAGATAACCCGAAGCAAAACTTGACAATGTCTGTCGACCATTCTTTGTCAGTTCCTTCTCCTTTTGCAGGAAATAACGATACCTACCATCAATCTCAAGCGTATATGGCTCAAGATAACTGTCACGTGCAATCAGATTCAGCATAACGGTAATTTTTATGTTAGTTAATTTTGTTTATCGACTTTTTGTGCGGCTGCATTATACTGCAACCTTTACTATAATCTTCTTTAATTTAACCGGTGTAATTGCCGGCGCATGACCATCTTGCGGAAAGAAAATAGCGAACATTGATGTTGTTACATTCAGATAGTCGGTAGCAGGCATTCCTACAGGATAGAGCGCTGCATCATTCTCTTCGTTAAAATCACACTCGGGGAGCTGCTCTTTAGGAATATAGCCCATTACCTCGTCTGCTGTAATAGGAATCTGTATATCAATGTATTTGCGATGTATTTCAACGGGAGCCTCTTCTTTTGTTCGGGGCTGTGCCTCCATTACATTGGCAAATATCTCATCACCGCATATCTCATTGCGCCCCAAAGGCAACTTGCTCAAGTCTGTATTCAGAATGAACTCTATAGCTTTTGGAAAACGGGGATTCATTCCGGCATAAGCCTGAAGATTACTTAACGAATCTAAAATCATAACTTTGATAATTTATAGTTTATTTTTTCGGTTGTTGCTTCAATTGTCCCATGACATACTCACACTCGCGCACAAGATTGCCGTCACAGTCTTTTATTTTGAACATTCCATTGCGTTGTCCTTCGAAGAAAATGCCCTCATAGATATAACCATCCTTGTCGGTAGCCACTCCTTCGCCATGCTCAAAGCCATCTACAAATTCTCCTTCATATCTTGTTCCATTGACAAGATTCAATACACCGTTTCCGTGCATGGAACCATTCTGCCACTCTCCATTGTAGA
>CAJGCJ010000144.1 GCA_904501775.1 uncultured Bacteroidaceae bacterium
AGATGACCTATCTGCGCCCCGACTCAAAGAGTCAGGTAACAGTTGAGTACAACGACGAGAACCGTCCTGTACGCATCGACACAATAGTTGTATCTACACAGCACGATGACTTCATCAAACCCACAGCCGAGGGTAAAGAGAACCAATTGGCAGCCGATGCAGCACAGATTGAGAAAATTAAGGATGATGTCATCAACATACTTATGCCCCGCGTAAAGGCCAAGATTACATCGGAGAGTGTATTGGCACTCTTTGGCGATGACATAACATACCACGTTAACCCCACAGGCAAGTTTGTTATCGGCGGTCCTCATGGTGATACAGGCCTCACAGGACGTAAGATTATCGTCGACACATACGGAGGCAAGGGTGCACACGGTGGTGGCGCATTCAGCGGCAAGGACCCCAGTAAGGTAGACCGTAGCGCGGCTTACGCAGCACGTCACATTGCAAAGAACCTTGTTGCAGCAGGTGTTGCCGACGAGGTGCTCATACAGCTCTCATACGCCATTGGTGTAGCCGAGCCTGTGAGCGTATTCGTAAACACATACGGCACAGCTAAGGTTGCCCTCAACGACGGCGAGATTGCACAGAAGGTGGCACAGATATTCGACCTTCGCCCCAAGGCAATAGAGGAGCGTCTGAAACTGCGTAACCCCATCTACAGCGAAACAGCAGCATACGGCCACATGGGACGCACACCCCAGACTGTGACAAAGACCTTTACATCGCGTTATCTCGACAGCAGAACTGTAACAGTTGAGCTGTTTACATGGGAGAAGCTCGATTACGTTGAGAAGGTAAAGGAGGCTTTTGCAATCTGATATGTCTATCATAAAGAGGTGGATATACCGACTAAGGCATAACAGGGGATACGGAGTACAATCCCCTGCTGCCTTTTATTTTGTCATGAATGTTCTGCGCGAATGCAAACATCCATACTACATGTATCCGCTGATAGAGAGGATTGCAAAGAGTGCGGGCGACTACAGCCCCAAGCACTGCCGACGTCTTTTTCGCATAGCCAACTACCTGCAGCCACACAACATGATACTGCTGTCGGCCGGTAAAGGAGCATCGGCATTTGCACTCACTGCAGGGTGCAGAAACGCTATGAGTATAGCCATTGGAGAGAAGCCCGAAGCCGCGATATCACAGGCCCTGTCGAAAAACAGCAGATACAACCAATTGGAGGGAGACCCCATGGAGCAGCTGCAGACAGTGATAGAGAAGAACGGGCACATCGACCTGCTCTACATAGGCAACACACCGCTCTACAATGAGGCGGTGGAGAAAAGCCTGTCGGCAGTAAACAAAAATAGTGTTATAATTGTTGAAGGTATACGCAGGAACAGGCTGATGAAAAAGTGGTGGCAGAGAACCATTGCCGATAAGCGCATTGTCGTGAGCATGGATTTATACAACACCGGCATACTGACATTCAACAACGAATACAAGAAACAGCATTACACATTTCTGTTCAAATGAAAAAGGCAACCGTATACACACGCAAAGGCGACAACGGCACAACAACCATAATAGGCGGCAAGCAGCTTGACAAGGACCATGCCAGAATTGAGGCATACGGCACAATAGACGAGCTTAACGCCAACTTGGGACTGTTGATAGCTGCAATGGGAGAGAACACACATACCGGGCAGGTAGAGAACATAACGAACAACCTGTTCTCGATAGGCAGTTATCTTGCAAGCGAAAATGCTGTGTGTCCTGTCACCGTACAGGCACTGAGCGCACTTGAAGAGAGCATAGATGTAATGGAAGCGGAACTGCCACAGTTGCACAGCTTTGTGCTGCCCGCAACAACCGAGGCTGCCGCACGTGCCAATGTGTGCCGCACCATCTGCCGACGTGCCGAGAGACGCATAACGACACTGTCAAAAGAGGCTGTAATATCAACAAATACAACAGCTTACATAAACCGACTATCCGATTATCTGTTCACTCTATCGCGATTATTGGGACACACAACCGAAAAATATTGGGAAAAGCATTGGAAATAGCAAAAATTGTCTATTTTTGCACACTTTAAACAGAAAATAATATTAACAATATAAAAAACTTTAACTATGTATTGGACACTTGAACTGGCATCAAAACTGGAAGATGCACCATGGCCTGCAACAAAGGACGAGCTCATCGACTACGCTGTACGCTCGGGAGCACCACTTGAGGTAATAGAGAACCTGCAAGAGATTGAGGACGAAGGCGACACATACGAAAACATCGAGGACATCTGGCCCGATTACCCCAGCAGCAACGAAGACTTTTTCTTCGATGAAGAGGAGTATTAAATTTTTGACAAGCGAATAGCTCGCATAGCGAAAGGCAATAGACTTTGACGGTCTGTTGCCTTTCGCTTTTGTTAAAGTAAGCTAAAAAAGAGGGGCAATTCTTTGCAAACACTTGACAACCGTTCGTGCAACGTTATTTTTAGAGCAGATACAACGCATGTATAAATTGTTATTTATGCAACACTGCTGCAGCATTTCTATATTATGTTTGTATCAAAAAAAAAGTATGGCAAACTATTTAAACAAACCGAGTATTTTTGAGATTGCAACTGCGTATGAAGATGGAAAGAATGGAGAAATAAAACCCAAAACAAATGTTGTTGTTAATACCATTAGAAAGTGGTATGGAAAGAAAAGCACAGTTAGTACTTTTATAGCAACTGCATACAATGAACAGGGCGAGAAGATTGACTCAATAAAAGGTTATTTTTTAGAACCACATGTTAATTATGACAGTGCCAAGATAGCAAACAGTGATAAAGCTATTATGTACGGAACATACAATATTATCTCCAAAGCAGAACATGAAAAAAGAATCAACAAACAACGAAGAAATAGGGGTGAAAAGGATGTACATCTTAGATTTGACTGGTATGTAGACAATGTCCCGGGACGCAGTGGAATTGCTATTCACGGAGGCAGAAATGGAGATGACACATTGGGTTGTCTACTACCGGGTGACACTCTTGAATACAAAGAAAACGCCCAAGATTATACAATAAAGAACTCTACAAGAAAAAAGGATGAACTTTTTAATTTCTTCAAACAATATGGAAGAAATGGAATTAAGATAAATATTGGTTTCAAATAATAAATATATGAGTAGAACTTTTATAACCTGCACGCCGCTTTACATCATTGCTTTTATTTTATTTTCTTGCAATGACAAGAATATAGACACAACCTCAGTGTTTTCATCAGAGGTTAATACTTTATATGGAACAAATTTCATAAAAGGCAAGATATCCTCTATAGTTTATGATGATGAACAAGGGTATGATTCAACCTTGTTTGTGTACAACAGCAAGCAACATCTTGTAAAGACTATTTTTTACTTGAACGGTAAAGAATATGGTTACTGTAAATATGATAAGAATAGTTCCAATAGAATAGACCTGCATTACTACGACAGTAACAAAAAGGAAACATCGTATAGTATTGTCGAATTTGACGACAATAAGAATGTAACTCTATGCAGGGATTACGGCTATATATACCCCGATACGACCAAGATGGTATTGTTGTATATGAAACAGAACTCTTATGACAAGAATAATCGTCTTAACGATGCCTTTGAGTACCATTGTGACGGGATTCCGCCTTATAAGTATCGTTACAGCTACAATGATGATGAAACGGTAACAGAGGAGTGTTTTTTGGCTGTAACCGGCGACATATACTCAATCATAAAAAGAAAAAGGGATAAGATGGGGAATGTTATAGAAAAAAATGAGAACTTTCCAAGTGACACTAATGACCGGACAAATATAATAATAGAATACAAATACGACGATAAAGGTAATTGGATAGAGCGTAGAATTATAGATAAAGACCCGAAAAGTTACCGAAACAAATACTCAAAAAGGAGAATACACTACTTGGAGGAATAGTCTTTCAACCACTTTGTATCGTTTTTGTAACCAAAAAACTAGAAGTCATAAATGCAGCAAACACTGGAAAACTATACATTCTTAAATAAAATTTTGATATTTGCTTTTGCAATACTATCACTTATTAGCTGTGAGCCACACGAAGATAAACTCGAACTTTATTTTGAAAGACAGGCTATAGGACAAGTATTCTCTATTGCAGACTATTGCAACGAAGATTTCGATAGTGTATATATACTTCACCCATATTCCAATACAGAGAAAACAAGTTTCAAAAATCTTAAAATGTCAAATAGTTTAAGAGGTGTATGTAATGCAAATATTAGTTTTGATTCTTTTTCTACTTTACTTTTCATAAGTAACGGATATGTAAAAGCATATTCAGAAATAAAAAACACTGCAGCACGCTTTACAACACGAGAAAT
>CAJGCJ010000145.1 GCA_904501775.1 uncultured Bacteroidaceae bacterium
AGTGTGAGGTACATCGTCTTGAAATCGGGCGAGAAGGCACAAGCCCCCTCCTCATATTCGCTGTTCAGCTCACCCTCTATGGCCTCGGGCTTCTGCCATTTGCCATTCTCATCTTTTGTGGCCACAAAGATGTCGGGAGCCTTCACGCCCGTGATGAGGCTCTTGTCCTCGCCCAGCGCCTTATCGCGTGTCGAGGTGAAGAAGAGCTGGTCATATTTGTCGCTGCCATACATGGGTGAATATTCGCTGCGACGCGAGTTGAAGAGCGCATCCTTCTTCACCACAAATCGTGTGGGCAACTTCTTCCACTGCGGGGCCGTGCTGCATGCCAGCAAGCCATTGATGGCCGTCGTGTCGTTGGGGCGGTAGTCGAGGTAGATGTTATAGTTCTCGAAAGCCGCTTTGTACTCCCCATTCTGCAGCTGCAGGTCTGCCGTGTGCTTGTACATGATGCTGTCGGGGTATCCGTAGCGTATGGCATTGCGGTAGGCCGCCAAGGCCTTGGCATTCATGTTGATGCGGCGATAACATTCGCCCACCTTGAACGCCCGCTCGGCACGCTTCTCCTTCTCCTTGGGGTCGGTCTTCGTGTAAGCCTTCTTGTATTGTGTTGCTGCCTCATTATACTCGCCCAGCGCATAGCTCTGTTCGGCTTTGCGCAGTATGCTCTCGGCCCCACAGCTCGTGAGCAGCAGTAGGCAGAGTAGGAGGTAGGTGTAGTGAAGTGTTCTCATATACTCCTCTTTTAACGTGCGTGCGTCGTTTTTATTGTGATTCTTTGGATAAACGAATTCCATTTTTGGCCTGGCAATGGCAGGAAAAGATGGATTATTGTACGCTAACCATGCTTCTCTTTTGTACAAAATTACTACCTTATTTGCCATTGCCAGGCCATAACTCAAAATTGCCATATATGCGTGCGAGAGGATAGCTTATCCAACCACCTATGATATATGTATGTAGCTGATTGCGAGTCAATTATTGTATTCGTAAAATCGCATGGCTCCATTGTCGAAAAAACCTTTGTCCGTTTCAAAAAAAGCCTTTGTCCAATTTTCAAAAAACCTTTCTGCAATTTTCAAAAAACCTTTGTCCGTTTTTTTTGATGGGTTTTCCCGATTTACTTTGTGGATTTATTCAATAAAATGGTAGGGTAAACCCTTGCAAATTCTCTCAGTTTTCTCGGCAAATTTTCGCACCTGTAACAACGATTTCCCATAGGTGCGATAGCTCCTTGTCGCAGGTGTAACAGCACTCCATGGTTTATAGTTCCCACTCTAAAGTCTACAAAGAGCACGACTTTGCTAACTCCTATATCTGATTTTGTTGAGGTCTCCATGCTCGTTGTACGCATAAATAAGTTTATGTTCATTCGCCGTTCTCATCTTGTCTGAATTGCCATCCCCACATTTCAAAATCAGTTAAGACCTTTACCCTTCCTTTAAAAAATATCACCCACCTTTTGTCTCGTTTTAGGCAAAGAATTCCTGTATTAATCCCCCTACAGGCTCTTTGAAGGCCGTTTTTGCTGTTATTATGCTGTTGAAGGTGATAGTGTTAAAAGTCTTGATAGTTAATAAAATGTTATAAAAAATAAGTACCTTTGCCGCACACGTGCGGCTATACGGACGAGAGAATATGGATGATGAATTATAGACCGCCTTTTTATGAATTTAGAAAACGTATAACTTAAATAAATTAATCTCATGAGAAAAAAGTTAACAATGCTTTTGGCCTCGCTATTCCTCGTATTGGGAACGGCTTGGGCGGATGCTCCTGTTCCAGGACAACGTTATCGCCTAAAGAATGTGATGACGGGTTTGTATATGCAAGCCAACGGCTCAAGCAACTTACAGTTGCAAGAGCAGAAGTACAGTGTGCTGCAGTTCTTCAGTGTTGAAAATGCAGAAGACGGCAAGTTCTATCTGAAGAGCGAGTCGGGTGCAAACAAGTATGTCAACGCGAGCAGTTGGAATGCAGTGGTTGGTAGTGGTGATAGCAAAACACCTTATACCATCGCTCTTGTTAATGGAGAGACTGATGTGTACACTTTGGATCCGACCGTTTCTTCGTTTACAGGAAAAATTGGAGCCGATGCCAATACTGCAGGTACTTCATTGTACTGTAACAAAGGTGAGGGAAATAATGGTAAATGGCAATTCGAGGCTGTAGCAAGTCCTCAGGTTTGCACTTTTGACCCTGCTAAGACCTACCGCATCAAGAGTGAGTATAGCGGCTTGTATATGCAGTTGGTAAATACTGGAACTTCGGGTACTACAGAAGGAGCATTTCAGTTGAAAGATAAGTCAATTGTAGCAGAGGGTCAGAAGTTTATGTTCGAAGCAACTGGTGATGGAAAGTATTATCTGAAGACTGTAAAGGAAAGTACAACATACTATGTAAACCAAGGCTCTTGGAACTTCCATGCAGGTGCAGAAGCCACAACTCCGTTTACTATCGCAGTTGTAGATGGACATACAGCTGTATACAGTCTTTATCAGACAGCGGATGAATGGAATTCAAGTATGCATGGCTATGCTGGTAATTCTACAACATCTGCAACTGATGGGACAAAAATCTATTGTAACTCACCTCTTGCAGGTAACACAATCTGGTCATTCGAGGAGGTTGTGGCTGACCCCAACAATATCACTGAGCAGAACCAGTTGACCAACGACAGCTACTACAAGATAGCAGGTGAGCGTGGATTTATCTTTGGAGCTGATGGCGTGGTAAAGGGTACAAATGCAGTATCGCAAATATACAGTGAGGGCAATAAAGACCAACACTTTGCGATCATCAGCAAGAACGACAAACTCTAATTGTACAATGTGGGTGCAAAGAAGTTTGTGGTAAAGTCGGGCAACAATACCAAGTTGGTTGACCTCCCTGAGCAGCCCATTACCTTGGAGAAGACAAGTGATAACAACTATGTATGGTCTATCAAGTTGAATGGAACCAACATGATTAACCTCTCGAAAGGTTATAATGATTACGGAATCTACACTGACTACAATACCGAAGATCCCGGTAATCGTTGGCTTATCTACAAGGTGGGTACTTTTGACCCCGCTGAGGCTCTTGCTACCTTTGATAAGGTTTATGTGACCGTAAACTATGTGTTTGGCTCAAGAACAACCGTAACAAAGACTCAAGGGGTAGCCATAGGTTCTACATTCACCCTTAGCAATCCTTCAACTTATACCACAGTGACATCTTGCACTGCAGGTGGTTCAGAATTGACCGAAAATGGTGGGGTATATTCATTTACCGTGAATGAAGCCACTACGGTTACCATGAACCTTGATGAGGCTTTGCCTTTCACTCCTTCTGCAGATTTCAATAGCGCAGCATGGCATGTGATGCGCATACGTCCTGTTCGTAATGGTAATGAGGAGTTCAACTGGATTTCAAAGGGTGAGTCAGCACCTTATGGATTTAGCAGTGAACTTCCCACAACTGATGCTGGTATGTGGGCCTTTGTGGGTAACCCGGTTGATGGATTCAAAATCTACAATAAGGCTGCGGGTCAGGAGTCTACTCTTGGCGTAAATGGTTCAAATGTCGTGCTCCAGTCAGGTAACAAGACTTGGACCATTGGTCAGTGCAAAGAAAACGGAACCTTGAGAGGTTTCTACCTCTATGAAGGTACGGCTAACAACTATGTACACGAGATGGGTGGTAAGTTCCAGATATGGAATAATACATCTGCTCCCACCGATGGTGGTTCTGCTCTCGTGGCATATCATCCCTTGACCATTACATACATGTTCGAGGGTGAGGAGGTTGCAGCACTTAAGGTGAATACCTATGCTGCCCCCGGTTCTGTATACACGGTAACAAACACTGAGGCTATTGTCAATGACTTGAAGATGATAGAGTCATGCCAAGTTAATGGTGCATACGTAGAGGCTGTTAATGGTGACTACCCTGTTACGGTAAACAATGTTACTACTGTTGTTGTGACACTTAAGTCCTCTGTCTCTAATGTCCGTCCCGTCTATACATTGAAGAGCGCTGCAGGAACCTACTTGGGCTTGACTCCCAAGGCAGAGGGAATCGTGGCAGATGGTGTGTATACCATCTCTGGCGGTCCTGTTTCTGGCGGTGGCTATGAGCGTGGTTACATGGTTGCGGGTCAAGAATATGCCGATTATCCGCACCTGTCAGCTTTTTGTGAATATCAGGATCAATGTGCTTGATATCATACAGGAACATATCCGTAACCGGCAGTACCTTCTCAATCCGATCCCAGGGTACATTGCCGCAGGTATCCACCGCAGTATGGATTCTTTCTGCCTTTAATTTGGTAAACAGCTCCTTAATAAAATCCGGGTAGAAAAGC
>CAJGCJ010000146.1 GCA_904501775.1 uncultured Bacteroidaceae bacterium
ATACAGACTGTTGCAGGAAGTTCCAACATCTACGGCTTCAGGATATTGGCCAAACACAACAACCTTGACAAGCAGATGCGTACCGGCAAATATGCTATATACAATAATGACAACATGCGTGCTTTATACCACCGCATTGTATCTAACCAGCAGACTCCTGTAAAGGTAACACTGCCCTCGACACGCACTGTTGAGCAACTTGTATCGGCCGTATGCAACCAGCTGATGATGGACACGCTCGAACTGCTACCCTTCATAACACAGGAAGCATATTACAGAAGGATTGGATATACCGAGGAGACACTACCCTCATTATTCTTGCCCAACACCTACGAGGTGTATTGGAACATTTCGCCCGAAAAATTCATGATAAGAATAATGAAAGAACACCGCGCTTTCTGGAACGAAAGCCGCATGGCAAAAGCAAAGGCAATAGGACTTACGCCGGCCGAGGTTGCCACTCTCGCTTCTATCGTTGACGAAGAGACAAACAGCAACAGCGAGAAGCCCATTGTTGCAGGGTTATACCTAAACCGTCTCAAGCGGGGAATGTTGTTACAGGCCGACCCAACTGTAAAGTTCGCAATCGGAGATTTCACACGCAAACGCATACTGAATGCCGACCTTGAGACCGATTCGCCATACAACACATACAAATACAAAGGATTGCCTCCGGGACCAATACGCATACCCACACTGCAGGCCATAGAGAGTGTACTTAACCACGCAAAGCACAACTACATTTACATGTGTGCAAAAGAGGATTTCTCGGGTGAACACATTTTTGCAACGACCCTTTCGGCACATAACGCAAATGCGCGCAAATACAGGGAAGCATTGAACAAGCTACGCATAAAGAAATAACAAAAGTATTATGACTATCAAGAAATTTGCAACAACCATATTCATTACCCTATTATATATAGGCAGCAGCATTGCACAGGATAACATTTCCGCTCTACTGCCCATTCCGCAAAACGTTGAGACCATAAAGAGCAGCAAGAGTTTCGACGTAGACAAGTCGTACATAGTCACCGATTGCTATTCCGATGATTCGTTCATTGTCAAAGAACTGAAGCAGGTAATAAAATCGCGTACAAACATTTCGATAGGCGAGAAAGGCAAGAATCGCATAGAAATCAAAAAATGCGAGGAAGCAAAGGCTGAATCTTACAAGATAAACATCACGCATAACAGACTGACTATAGAAGGCGGTGACGATGCCGGAATATTCTATGCAATAAAGACACTCGACCAGATATTGCTGGGTGATAAAGAGAACAGCAAAAATGGCAAAATAGCACAGATTCACATTGAGGATAGCCCACGCTACCACCATAGGGCTGTAATGCTCGATCCTGCTCGACATTTCATACCGATAGAGGATGTAAAAATGTTCATAGACCAGATATCGCGATTCAAGTACAACATATTGCAGCTACATCTGACCGACGACCAAGGCTGGCGCATCGAAATAAAATCGCACCCTAAACTGACCGAGATTGGAGCATATCGCAACAGCAAAGGTAGCGACAATGGCCCCGACAACGGATATTACACCCAAGAACAACTGAAAGAACTTATCGAATACGCAGCGGAACGCAACGTAGAGATAATCCCCGAACTGGACATCCCGGGACACTCGGCAGCGATACTTGCAGCATACCCGCATTTGGGATGCCATTTCCGTCAGAACGAAAAGATTGAGCTCGGCAATACCACAAACAGGATGCTGTGTGCAAACAACAACGATATATATAAGATATATAAAGATATAATAGATGAGGTTGCACAGATATTTCCCAGCAGATACATACATCTTGGAGGCGACGAAGCTGCGATAGAGGCAAATTGGGCAAAATGCGACAGTTGTCTGAGCCTGATGCACAGGAATGGTTACAGCGATCCATCGCAACTGATGAACATTTTCTTCAAGGAGATGCTCGACATTGTGCGCAACAACAATAAAGAGGCTATCCTATGGTGCGAGCTCGACAATATATGGCCACCGGCAAATGACTATCTTTTCCCCTACCCCAAAGACGTAACACTTGTAACATGGCGCAATGCACTGACTCCAAAGTGTATAGAACTGACACGCATCAACGGGCACAAGCTGATAATGGCACCGGGAGAGCATACATATCTCGATTATCCCCAATGGAGAAACGACCTTCCCGAATATGGCAATTGGGGCATGCCTATAACATCGCTGGAGCAGTCATACAATATGGACCCCGGCTACAATCTGCCGGCCAATGAGCAGCAGCACATTATGGGAGTAATGGCAACCTTATGGGCCGAAGCCATAAGGGATATCAACAGAGTCAACTATATGTTTTTCCCTCGTGGCCTTGCCATTGCCGAGGCCTCATGGAGCTATATGGAACAGCGCAGCTGGGAATCGTTCAAGCAGCGTCTTTATCCAAACCTCACCGACCTGATGATGCGCGGTGTATCATTCAGGGTACCATTTGAGATTGCAGCTCCACAACAGCAGTAAAGCAAGAGGATACTAACCTATATACCATAAAACAACCATCGGCATTAGCATATATGCTAATGCCGATGGTTGTTTATGAAAAAAAGTTTTGCTGCACGAAGAGAACGACGAAACTCCGAGAATACAAGATTTGAGGGCTCCTGTTCTTTGTAATCCACCGGCTCTCTAAAGCTACCCTAAGGCGTGGCCCGCCATTGAACAATTGAAGCTGTCTCGGTTTTCAGATAAGATTGATGAGTTTCCCAGTCAATCGGTACAGCAAAACTGTACACAAATATAAGGACCTTTTTTGACGATTACAAGACATAAAGGTCTTTTTTTGCTATTTTAAAGAAAATTCAGGTCGGTTCACAACCGACCTGAATCCTCAAATATTTAGCCTTATATCTATAATCACTTAACTATTACCTTCTTACCATTAGTGATATAGACACCCGATGTTGTCACTTTCTTCAGCTTTCTACCTGCAAGATCGTAAACAGAATCTACATTATCCATAGCCTCTATGTCATAGATTCCATCTGTTGCAGAAACCCTAAAAGTAATCATCAAAGATATTGTATCATCACTGCCCAAGCGTGTAATAACGCCTTCTGGAATTACAAGTGTATATTCACCGGGAGCTGTAATCTCCTTCTCGAGAGTAACAGTAAGTGTAGCACCCTCTACACTGCAGCCCACAGCGGCAACTACTGCGTTCTCAGCATTCCTCAGTTCGATAACGGCATCCGATTCAGCATTATAATCAATCATATCGCTGAATGTAAGTTCTATTGTCTTCAAAGACTCAGTATTGCCATTTGGTGACACCGTTACCAAATCAAAAGGGACCTCGTCGGGATTGCCTGCATTGGGATTTACGCCATCAAACGCAAATACGCTGCTTGCAGGAAGTTTAACTGTAAGTTGCTTATCGATATCTATTGCTTCACCCTCGGTAAATCCGGTCAACGCATTCTGAACCTTGAATGATTTTGTAAATACCAATTCGCCCTTAATATTGGCCGGAATATTAAGAGCCTCGCGCAAAGTGAATGTATAGCTCTGCTCGTAGTTTGCACCGTTACGCAATGCCAAAGTAGCTTTATAGCCATTCCATGAAGCCCAACCGTAAACCTCTGACTTGGTACCATCCCAAGGATTGCCACCTACCCAGTGGGCATCGGGCAATACATCGGCATTTTTCTTCTGCCATGCTATACACTCGGCAAGATCTTCCCAAAGTTTACCATTGTTAATGCTATTAAGGAGAGAGTAGTCTGCATAAAGTTCAACCATTCCCGAACCGCACAAGAATGCACAACGCAATTCATTCAAGACTGTCTGGTAACCCATGTTCTTTGAAACATCTCCATATTTGGTGAGGATAAATCCGTGGGTCATAAGAGTGTTAATAGGACACAAAGGAGAGTTTGTCACATAATTCTGGTGTACAAGACGGTCGCGGTATGTGATCCATCTCTCACGGTCTGTTGAATTATTACCTATTTCGCCGTAGTCACCCTCTTGACGCCATGTTGCATCTGAAATCTGATACCAGAAGGGGCTCGCCCATGTACCTACTGTAGTGTTGAAGAATATATCCTCACGCAACTCCTCGCGTACATAACGCTCGAGACGGATAATACCCTCGGCATTTTCATTTCCTATGTCACCTGCATCGGGGCCGGTAGCAGAGAATTGAGCCGAGATACCATCAAATTTAAAGAACTTATAGTCGCCCTGATTCTTAACCAAGTTATATGCAGCATCCTTGAAGGCTTTGTAATATGCAGGATTTGAAAGCTG
>CAJGCJ010000147.1 GCA_904501775.1 uncultured Bacteroidaceae bacterium
CCATCGATTTGTTTGAACAAATTCTCCAACTCATATCGCTTCGGATTGCAAATCCGAAGCATCTTCTTAAATTAGTTTTGCGATGCTGTGGAGAATGGCTTCGTGCATCGTTTTAAATTAGTCTTGCGATGCAGCGGATATGTTATCCGCTGCAAAACGAGTTTAAGGGTTTGTAACCCGAGAAAATGAATAATCGTCTAATTGCTGTTTGCGTGGTATAGCAAGGGGATTGCAAATCCCCAACTCGTATTGCTTCGGATTGCAAATCCGAAGCATCATCTTAGTGACTAACTGCTGCTTGTGTCACCGATTTTTATGGGATAGAAATTGACGACACAGCTAATCGCATCCCACGTCTGATATCATTGACTCATAGCAATGTTCAGCAAAAACATTATTAAAATTGCAAAATGCTACATAAATAAAGACAATAAAGCAAAATTGTTATCACAATATTTATTTATCTAAAATATTGTATTATTTTTGCAACCTATCGACCTTAAAAGGGTCATTTTAATTCACTTGATATTTATATAACTATGAGCGATAGACTTTTTATTTTTGATACGACTTTGAGAGATGGCGAACAGGTGCCCGGTTGCCAATTGAACACAGTTGAGAAGATTCAAGTTGCAAAGCAACTCGAGCTGTTGGGAGTTGACTGTATTGAGGCAGGTTTCCCAATATCGAGCCCGGGCGACTTCAACTCGGTAATAGAGATATCGAAGGCTGTCACTTGGCCCACTATATGCGCACTGACACGTGCAGTAGAAAAGGATATCGATGCTGCTGCCGAGGCGTTGAAATATGCAAAGCGCAAGCGCATTCACACTGGTGTGGGAACATCTGACTCGCATATACAATACAAGTTCCGTTCTACACGCGAAAAGATTATTGAAACCGCAGTAGCTGCGGTGAAATATGCTAAGCGTTATGTCGAGGATGTAGAGTTCTATGCCGAGGATGCAGGCCGCACCGACAATGAGTACCTTGCTCGTGTGGTTGAGGCTGTAATAAAAGCCGGTGCAACGGTTGTAAACATCCCCGACACTACAGGCTACTGTCTGCCGTCGGAGTATGGCGAGAAGATAAAGTATCTTATTGAGCATGTCGACGGAATACATAATGCCATTCTTTCGACACACTGCCACAACGACTTGGGAATGGCAACGGCAAATACTCTTGCCGGTATAATGAACGGTGCACGTCAGGTTGAGGTTACTATCAACGGTATCGGCGAAAGAGCCGGCAACACCTCGCTCGAGGAGATTGTGATGATAACAAAATGTCACCCCACCCTGTCGATAGACACTAATATAAACACACAAAAGATATATCCTACAAGCCGCATGATTTCGAGCCTTATGAACATGCCGGTGCAGCCCAACAAGGCCATTGTGGGACGTAACGCATTCGCACACTCATCGGGAATACATCAGGACGGTGTACTGAAGGATGTAAGCACATACGAGATTATGAACCCGAAGGATGTGGGTATTGACGACAACTCCATCGTGCTTACTGCACGCAGCGGACGTGCCGCGCTCAAATATCGCTTGTCGGTGCTTGGAGTGACACTTGACGACGAGAAGCTGAACGAGGTGTATCAGGAGTTCCTGCGCCTTGCCGACAAGAAGAAAGAGATTCACGACGATGATATTCTGGTACTGGCAGGTGCCGAGCGCAGCAGCAACAAGGGTATAAAGCTCGATTATCTGCAGGTAACAACAGGCCTCAACATACGTTCGGTGGCAAGCATAGGACTGCGCATTGCTGGCGAGCTGTTCGAGAGTGCTGCAACAGGTAACGGCCCTGTGGATGCTGCCATCAACGCGCTGAAGAACATAATTCGCCGCGAGATGGTATTGCGCGAATTCACTATACAGGCCATCAGCAAGGGTAGCGACGACATGGGTAAGGTGCACATGCAGGTAGAATACAACAACCATGTATACTATGGTTTTGGTGCCAACACCGATATCGTAAGTGCATCGGTAGAGGCTTACCTCGACTGTATAAACAAATTTCAGGAATAAAGATGAATACGCTTTTTGACAAAATATGGGACGCACATGTGGTGCAAAAAATCGAAGACGGCCCTACACAATTATATATCGACCGTCTATATTGCCACGAGGTAACATCGCCGCAGGCATTTGACGAACTGCGCAGACGCGGCATCGGCTGCTTGCGACCCGAGAAAATCTTTTGTATGCCCGACCATAATATACCGACACAGAATCAGGACAAGCCTATCGAGGAGCCTGTGTCGCGCAATCAGGTAGAGACACTTGTAAAAAACGCACAGGAGTTCGGATTGTCGCTCTATGGCATGATGCACCCCAAGAACGGTATCATACATGTCGTGGGCCCCGAGCAGGGACTCACACTTCCGGGAATGACTATTGTATGTGGCGACTCGCACACTTCGACACACGGTGCAATGGGTGCAATCGCCTTCGGAATAGGAACAAGCGAGGTGGGCATGGTAATGGCGTCGCAGTGCATTTTGCAGCAGCGTCCCAAGACAATGCGCATCAGCGTGGAGGGCACACTTGGCAAGGGTGTAACAGCAAAGGATGTTGCGCTGTATATCATGTCGAAGATGACCACAAGCGGTGCTACAGGGTACTTTGTAGAGTATGCCGGCAGTGCCATAAAGGCGCTTAGCATGGAGGGACGACTGACACTGTGCAACCTCTCTATTGAGATGGGAGCACGCGGTGGCATGGTGGCCCCCGACGAGACCACATTCGAATACATAAAAGGACGCGAGCATGCTCCCAAGGACGAGGAGTGGGATAAAGCTGTGGCATATTGGAAAAGTCTCAAGAGCGACGATGATGCCATATTCGACAAGGAGTATATGTTTTATGCGGATGACATTGAGCCGCAGATAACCTATGGAACAAACCCGGGGATGGGAATGGGAATTACCGACCGGATACCCGGAATCGACAGCATTGACGATGCAGGACGCGCTTCGTACCTCAAAGCGCTCGACTACATGGGATTCAAGGCTGGCAGCAAGCTCGTGGGACACAGGATAGATTATGTTTTTGTGGGTTCGTGTACCAACGGACGCATCGAGGACTTCCGCGCATTTGCACAGATTGTGAAAGGCAGAAGGAAGACCGACGGTGTGACCGCATGGATAGTACCCGGCTCGTGGAGCGTACAGCGTCAGATAGTTGAAGAAGGGCTTGACGTTATTCTTGAAGAGGCTGGTTTCGAACTACGGCAGCCGGGTTGCTCGGCATGCCTTGCAATGAACGAGGATAAGATTCCCGAGGGTAGATATTGTGTATCGACAAGCAACCGCAACTTCGAAGGACGTCAGGGACAGGGCGCACGCACCATCCTTGCAAGCCCCTACATGGCTGCAGCAGCTGCCGTAACAGGCTGCATAACCGACCCAAGAGATTTTCTGTAATAATTAAATTGCTAACGGAATGAAAAAAGAGAAATTCAATATAATAACCGACAGCTGTATTCCCCTGCCGCTCGAAAACATCGACACCGACCAGATTGTGCCGGCACGTTTCCTGAAGGCAACTACACGCGAGGGATTCGGAGAGAATCTGTTTCGCGACTGGAGATATGACAAGGAGGGTAACACAATTGAGGATTTTGTACTCAACAACCCCAAATACAAGGGTTGCATATTGGTAGCCGGAAAGAACTTCGGTTGCGGCAGCAGCCGCGAACATGCGGCATGGGCCATTGCCGACTATGGCTTCAGAGTTGTAGTATCAAGTTTCTTCGCCGATATACACAAGAACAACGAGCTGAACAACTTTGTGCTGCCCGTTGTTGTGAGCGAGGGCTTTCTTAAGGAACTGTTCGACAGCATTGATGCCGACCCGTCCACACAGGTGACTGTAGACCTTCCGGCACAGAGGATAACAAACAACGCTACAGGCAAGAGCGAGAACTTCGAGATTAACGGCTACAAGAAACATTGCCTGATGAATGGTCTCGATGACATTGATTTTCTGCTGAGCAACAAGGATAGGATTGAGGAGTACGAGCATAAATGCCAAAAATAGCGATATTGACAAGCAAAAACAGATTTAAGAATTGATACTGCTACCATAAAGAGAGATTTTAATATAGATAAAACATATTTTTGATTAACTTTGCATCGGAAAACTTTATATTGCCATATAGTTTCCCGATGCAAATAGTTTAAACAGACACACTTATGAAAATTAATATAGCACTGCTCCCCGGCGACGGAATAGGCCCCGAGATTATTGAACAGGCACTTGAGGTAACAAAAGCCA
>CAJGCJ010000148.1 GCA_904501775.1 uncultured Bacteroidaceae bacterium
AATTCATCGTAGAAGAGCGAGTCGCCTACAAGTTCCTTGGCATCGTTTGCAACAACAGAGCGCTGCAGCAGCGTAGCCTGACGCTTTTTGGTATTATAATAGCCAAGCTGTGAACGTATATGATTCTTGGCATTGTATATGTCGGTTTTACCTACAATCTTGGCAATATCAGTTGCTGTATTATACCGCAAGGTATCCGACAAAAGGCGGAACTGGGGGTTATGCAGCACTACATCATCGGTAAAGACTGCCTCTTTTGAAGACAGGTCGTACTGTCCCCAATTCGAGTCGAGCGTACTCTCTTCATCGGAGAGAATACCGCCATTGAAGAAATATGCAAGGTTTATATTTCTATCGTAGTTCAAGCTGTCGGTTTCGAGCACTGTACCCTTATTTTCGAGACGCACATTGTTTCTGACACGTGCAAGGTTTTCATTTCCGTCATAATCGGCATAATCGCCATACAGGAACAGAGTATCGCCCTGCTCCATTCTCACATTTCCGAAAGCCTGTACCGAATTGGTTTTTGTGTAAAGGTAGGCGCTATCGCAGAACATATACATACTGTCGCGTCGCATACGCACATCACCGACAAGTATAATAGCATCGGGCAACCTCTCTTCGTCACCTCTTGTTGCATCGGCATGCAACATATACAGATATTTCTTGCCACGCTCTGCAGCATCGACCGAAACATCTGTTCTTCTGTTCTGGGCATAAGAACCCAAAACAGCGAACACAAGCAATATCGACAAGTATAATCTACGCATTCCTATAATTTACCTGTTCAACTATTTCTCCTCGTAGAAGACCCAACCGGGATATTTGAATTCACACTGACGACTGTCGTCACTGTTGACGCGCACATAGGTAGACTTTTGTTTCTCTTTAATCCAGTCCATAACCTTCTGTTCGCTCATCTTGGACATATACAGCTCACGCAGAGTCTCGTAGTCATCTTTCAGGTTGGCTTTGTGGCCGTCAATTCTTGATTTAAGCTTAACGATGGCGCATACAACCTTATCGCCGTTCTGACGGAACACAAATGGTGAAGAGACCTCTCCTACCTTCATCCCATCCACCACTCGGGCCACTTCTACCGGCAGATCCTGCATCTCGAAACGCGAAGAGGCTGTCATCTTGTTAAACATCAGTCCGTGGTTGTTACGGGTATCCTTGTCATCAGATATCAACTGGGCAACAAGTTCGAACTTGACAGAATCGTTACGTATATCATTGGCAATAGTATCCAATTTTGACAACATCAAATCAACATTCTCATCAGACACACGCGGTTTTCTCAAGATGTGGCGCACCTTTATTCTATCGCCTCGCTTCTCAATCAACTGTATGATATGAAAACCATACTCCGACTCTACAATCTTTGAAACCTTACTGGGATCGGTAAGGTTAAATGCGACATTGGCAAATGCAGGGTCAAGCTCGGCACGCGCAACAAAGTCGAGTTCACCGCCTCGGCGGGCCGAGCCGGGATCCTCGGAATAAAGAAGAGCGAGTGTAGAGAACGATGTCTCGTTATTGGTCACACGGTCTGTATAATCACGCAACTCGGCCTTTACTCTATCAATTTCAGAAATCTCGACTTCGGGTTCAAGTGTTACGATCTGTACCTCAACCTGCGACTGCACAAACGGAATACTGTCCTGTGGCAACGAATTGAAATAACGACGGACAAGCGCAGGCGACACCTTTATATCACCTACAATAGAGCGTTTCATGCTGTTCATCATAAAGTTATTGTATTCCATCTCGTAATACATCTCACGTATCTGGCTCGATGTCATTCTGAAATACTCCTCCATCTTCTCCTTTGAACCAAGATTCTGCAACACATAATCCATGCGCTGGTCGACACTTTGCAGAACAAAGCTCTCGTTTACCTCTATACTGTCAAGCATAGCCTGATGCAAGAAGAGCTGCTGAACAGCAAGTTCCTCGCCAACGACACAATAAGGGTCGCCCTTGAATTTCTGTCCATTGGCAAGCCAAGCCTGCACCGCATCCTCAATATCGGAACGCAAAATAGCCTTGTCGCCCACGACCCATTCCACACGGTCTATAATATTATCCTGAGCATGCAACGATATTGCAGCCAAGAAACAGATGAGGCATATAACCGATTTTCTCATAATATAATTGTTCTTTATTATCATTGGTTAGCAGATTCACCCTCGCCAAGCAGAGACGAGAAGGCGTTATCGTATATCTTTATCTCTTCGCTCTCTATAGCCTGATCAAACAGGTCGCGCTTAACCTTTTTTATAAAATTGGCCTTTGAAGAGTTTATCAACAGAGTGCGAATCTCGGCCGAAGCCATATCTACGGGCATTGTCTCGCCCTTTTTCAACAGGCTCATGGCATTTACAAAATAGTAAGCGCCGGTATCGCTGACCTCTACAAAAGGTTTCTTTTCCAGTCGTTTCAGCAGTTCATCGACGGTAATAGGCATACGCGCTGCAATATCGTCCAACGCACGCCATGACTCAACGAAGTAATCATACGCCAAAGCATTTGTAAGGCTGTACTTCTCGAGTTTCTCAACATCCTCGTGCGTGGCGCCTGCAAGCCACTTGCGCACCGACGCAAGCTGTGGAGCCTTTTTTGCCACCTTAAGATAGAGACCCTGTACCATAGGCTCTTTCATAAGGAACAGGCCCTTATTCTGTTCGTAGAACTCATTCACCTTTTCATCGGTAAATTCGAGCGACAAACGTTGGTCAATCAATCGGCCTTGATAGAGATTCAATATCAATGAACGTCTGTAATTATCGACCATCTTCTCAATCTCTTTTGAGTTTGACACATTCCTGTATGCCACTCTATATAGTAGAGCATCCTCGAGCCATTTTCTCACATACTCATTTACAAATTTTGCACTGTCTACCAGATGGCGGTTTATCGCATAGTGCTGCTCTACATCCTCTTTATAAAGGAACTCCTTGCCAACGCTCACAAGCGGAGTCTTCCCATTATGCGACAACTGCTCTTCGCACGAAACAAAGAGCAATATCGTCAAAAGGGCGACAGGAACTATATGTAGAATCTTTCTTACACCAACCATTCGGCAAATATACAAAAATAGTAGTGTCAATTGTGATTATTAACGGTTTTTAGCACCTCGGGGTCTACATCGGCCTTATATTTCTTACGCAACGAATTCAGCCACTTCTCCTCGATATGTTTCTGATAATCACTAACCACCAAGCCACGGACATCTTCAATGCTTTGAGGCTCTGCTATTATATTACCGGCAACATCGACCAATTCAAAGCCCGGTTTTTTGTTACCGCCTTCGCCCTGCTCAAACACCAGTTTGTCGACCCAACCATTGCTGCCGATTGTAAAGACACCCATTTCGAGACGTACGGTGAACACCGAGTCTATATAGAAATTATTCTTGAGAATATCCTTATACTCATCGAGAGGTGCATCCTTCAGTAACGACTTGGCCTTGTTTACATCGGCCTGAGAATTTGCATATATCACAGCACCTCTGAAACGTGGAGTCTCAAATTTATATTTCTTCCTGTTCTTTTTGAAGAACTTGTTCAGACCGGCCTCATCTTTCGAAGCCTTGTCCCACACTTCACGTGTACTTATTTCGAAGAACAGCAATCCGTCGTGATACTCGGTCATGAGATTCCTGAATTCGGGATATTTTGTCTCGAGCAGGCTATCTTCACGCGCAAGAGCCTGTTCGGGTGTCAGGTTACCTCCCATCTCTTTAGCCAGTTGAGCACCTTTGGCCTTGCGTGCGGCATTGCGTATGCCTTTCTTCTCGAGCATCTTCAGGAGTGCATCATGATAGTCGGCAAACTGCCCGAAAGGCCTTGAGGAGAGTCTCATCACAATATGATAACCCGATGGAGAACGGAACGGTTTTGAATAGGCGCTGTCGGCAAGTGAGTAGGCAACCTCTTCGAACTCTTTATACGCCTGTCCCTTGACAAACTCAAATGGTTTCAACACCGCTGCCGGAACTCCCACAGCTTTCGCAACATCTGCAAATGAGGCGCCTGCCTGCAAAGCCGCATAGGCCGAGTCCATTGTCGCCACCGTTTTTGCAATAGCCTCTTCGGAATCCTGCTGCTTGACAGGCTTGAAGATATGTGTCACTTTCACAAAGCCTGTAAGACCGATGGTAGCCGAATCTTTGGAATATATTCTATGGGCCTCTTTCTCGATGTAATCGTC
>CAJGCJ010000149.1 GCA_904501775.1 uncultured Bacteroidaceae bacterium
GCATTGAACTCGAGCATTACATAAAATCCGGTTGTTTTCTTCTCGATGGGGTAAGCAAGTTTCTTAAGACCCCAATTCTCCTCATTGACAATCTCAGCACCTTCAGCCGCGAGAAAGCCCTTGAACTTCTCTACCGCTTCCTTCATCTGAGAATCAGACAAAACGGGAGTTAAAATGAAAACGGTTTCGTATTGATTCATTTTTTGTTAATAAAATAGGTTAAACATTCGTTTATCTAAACGCGGGTGCAAAGATAATCATAATTTTTCTTTTATCAAAGCATTACGCTAAAGTTTTTTATTCCACGGACTTCTGCACACTCTCTGCACGCTCTTTATCAAGTGTCAAAGAAACCGTATTCTTTGTTATATTTTCGTTACCGAGGGTAAATTTTAGCAAAAAAAATTTCGTTCTATGAATATTTATATGTTACTTTGCATTCAGGAAAAATCAATAAAAATATAATATATTATGAAGAGCGTCAAAATTTTAGGACTCGTGCTCATTTTTGTCGGTGCAATCGTCCTTATCTTAAGTTATTTCCAGGGTTGGGTTAACAACAACTTGGTAACAGCAGGTTCACTTGTTGCTATGATTATCGGATGGATTGTCTACATCTTCGCCGGTAAGAAATGCCTCGAGAATAACTGATTACACTAATCAAAAAAAAAAAAAAGAGAGAGGGTTTGCCACTGCAAACCCTCTCTCTTTTTTCACCCTCCAATCAGGCCTCGACCTCGGGTGTGATGAGTTTATATCCCTTACCGTGGATGTTGATAATCTCAATAGACTCGTCGGCCTTCAGGTGCTTACGCAACTTGGTGATGTACACATCCATGCTGCGGGCGTTGAAGTAGTTATCGTCTATCCAGATGGTCTTCAACGCAAAATCGCGCTGCAGAATCTCATTGGCATGAGCACACAACAGTCCGAGCAGTTCCGACTCCTTTGTTGTCAGTTTGGTCTGCTTGTCGTCGATTGTAAGCAACTGCTTTTGTGTATCGAAGTGGAAACGGCCAATGTTGTATGTAGTGCTCTCCTTGCTCTTCTTGCCACACACGCGACGTAGCACAGCCTCAATACGGAACACGAGCTCTTCCATGCTGAAGGGCTTTGTTATATAATCGTCGGCACCTATCTTGAATCCCTCGAGGATATCCTCTTTAAGAGTCTTCGCGGTGAGGAAGATGATAGGTATCTCAGAGTTTACGGCTCTGATCTCCTGCGCCAATGTAAAGCCGTCCTTTACAGGCATCATAACATCGAGCACACAGATATCGAATTTCTCGTTGAGGAATGCTCTATATCCCATCTCGCCATCGGCACAAAGCTCGGCACGATAACCTTTTGCCTGCAGATACTCACGCAACAGCATGCCCAGATTCTCATCGTCCTCGCATAGCAAAATACTTTGTTTCTCTTCCATAATCTTTTATTTTAAAGGTAATACAATTTCAAATGTTGTTCCTACACCAAGCTCACTCTCGGCGCGTATTGTTCCGCCATGCACCTGTATAATCTGCTTCACATAGGCAAGGCCCAGTCCAAAGCCCTTTACATCGTGTACATTACCGGTGTGAACGCGGTAGAACTTGTCAAATATCTTCTTGAGGTCCTCTTTCTTTATACCTATACCATTGTCTTTGATGGTTATATTAAGGTGTCCGTTGGAGTTCCATGTACGCACTGTGAGGTTCAACGGGTCTTCGCGTTTCTTGTACTTGAGTGCATTGTCCATAAGGTTGAACACTACGTTGGTGAAGTGCATCTCGTCGACATATACATAGGGGTCGTCGGCATCGGGCTCCCATGTTATGGAGCCGCCAGTCTGTTCAACTTTCACATTGAAGGTGTTTATAACGCCTGTCAGCAGTTCGTGCACATCAAGCTCTTTCATCTTTAAGGCTGCTGTGCTGCGGTCTTCGAACATAGACATCTGCAACACCTTGTCGACTTGGAAACGCAGGCGCTTGGTCTCACCCGTTATTATACCCGAGAGACGTTTGAACATCTCGGGAGACTTAGACACCGTCGTATCCTGCAGCATCTGCGCAGCAAGTGAGATGGTCGAAATTGGTGTCTTGAACTCGTGCGTCATATTGTTTATAAAGTCATTTTTTATCTCGGTCAATTTCTTCTGCCTTACAATCATGTAGAGTGTAATTGCGAATGTCACCAGCAACATGAATGTAAATAGTATAGAAGGAATCATAAATTTAACCGAACTATAAAGAAATTTGTTCAACAGCTCGCTAGGAAAATTAACTTCGAGCACTCCCATTCGCGTAGGCGGGTCGTTTTTGAAGATAATCTCCTTATAGGTATCGGTATTCGCACTCGGGACATAATCGGAACATTTGTACACCTCGTGACCATCACCGGCAAGCACGCGGAAATGGTACTCCATGTTGATTCCGTTGTTTCTCAGTTCCGATTTGATATTCTGGTCGAGTTTCCTGAAGTTGATTCTTTGTTCAAGAGGCTTCTCACTCGCCTGATATATCATGCCGTAGACAACCTCGTCGAGCATGGCACGCTGATAGCGATAGCGGCGACGCAGCACATCAACTGCAAGACGCTGCTGCTCGCGCAACGACAGCTGTCCTCTGTTGCCTGTCGACTTGAACTTGGGCACGCTTATAGGGGCATTCACCTTGGTACTCGACTCTATAGTATATTGGCTACCCTCGCCCGATGATATCATGTAACGGTGCTCAAGAGTAAGGAAACCGTCGTTTATATATGACTGGTGTATGTCGCGCTGTATATCCTTGGTAAGGTAGTAACGTGTCTCATCGAGTTCAAGGTTATAGGCAGCCTGATAGAGGCTTCGCTTCACTCCCTCTTCGAAGTGCTGGCGACGCATACGCACCATTGCTTCAATGTAACTGACCTGCATGTATATAAGTCCCATGCAGCACACTCCCATTATAAGACCAACTATCCAGATTACATTCTTTTTCATGCAGTAAAGATAAGCACAACTATTTTATGTTGTATACTTTGGCGCCACCATTTAAGGTTTATTTTTTCTTTATTAACAGCTTTTTAGTTTATAGTTATCAATTTAACAACTATAAATAACACATATTTACTTTTTTATATAAAATCGCGGGCATTTTAACTAAAAAAAATCAGAGAGCGCGTTACACTCTCTGATTTTTATCTATCGTAAGAAATGGTGTGTTATTCCTCGTCCTTAACTGCCAACTCGGCAACAAGCTTGTTCTGTACATCTGTGGGAACAAGTTCGTATGTCGAAGGTGACATAATGAATGACGCACGACCACCGGTAAGTGAGCTGAGGGTTGTTGAATAAGAAGCCATCTCTTTCAAAGGCACTTTAGCCGAGAGTTTTTCGTATCCGTTCTCGCTCTCCATACCCATAATCATACCACGACGGCCCTGAATATCGCTCATCACATCACCCATCTTGTCAGAAGGCACAAATACCTCTACATCGTAAACAGGCTCAAGGAGTTTGGGACCGGCCTCACGGAACGCTGCACTGAAGGCATTTCTACCTGCGAGCATGAACGAAAGCTCGTTAGAGTCAACCGGGTGCATCTTGCCATCGTAAACGATAACGCGGACGTCGCGTGCATAAGAACCGGTGAGCGGGCCACGCTCCATACGCTCCATAACACCCTTGAGGATTGCAGGCATAAAACGGGCATCGATGCTACCGCCGACAATACTGTTCACGAATACGAGCTTGCCGCCCCACTCGAGTGTAATCTCTTCGGTACCCTTAGCGTTAATCTTATACTCTTGGTTATTGAAACGATAAACCTCCTGCAATGGCATGCCCTCTTCGTAAGGCTCTACAATCATGTGTACCTCACCGAACTGACCAGCACCACCCGACTGTTTCTTGTGACGATAATCGGCACGGGCAGCCTTTGTAATAGTCTCGCGATAAGGGATCTTGGGCTCTTCGTATTTGACATTAATCTTCTCTACATGCTCGAGACGCCATTTCAATGTGCGCAAGTGGAACTCACCCTGACCGTAAACAACAGTCTGACGCAACTCCTTAGACTGAACAATGCGCCATGTAGGATCCTCTTCGTGCATACGGTTA
>CAJGCJ010000150.1 GCA_904501775.1 uncultured Bacteroidaceae bacterium
CGAGTTTCTCCTCGCGCTCTTTTTGATCCTCGTTCAACATTCTTTCGTATGAGTTAAGACGTGCCTTACCCTTTGCCTGACGTGCCTTAGGTGCCATGCGCACCCACTCGAGCTCGCGCTCAAGCGATTTGCGGCGCTTGCTTGCGCTCTTCTCCTCCTGCTCCATACGCTTTGTCTTCTGGTCGAGCCATGATGAGTAGTTACCCTGCCAAGGAATTCCCTCGCCACGGTCGAGTTCAAGAATCCAGCCTGCAACATCATCGAGGAAGTAACGGTCGTGGGTTACTGCAATTACAGTACCCTCGTACTGGTTCAGATGCTGCTCAAGCCAATCGATACTCTCGGCATCAAGGTGGTTGGTAGGCTCGTCAAGGAGCAACACATCGGGTTTCTGAAGCAACAGACGGCACAAAGCCACGCGACGGCGCTCACCGCCCGAGAGGTGGTCGACAAGTTCGTCGGGAGCAGGACAACGCAATGCAGCCATTGCACGCTCGAGCTTGCTGTCAAGATTCCACGCATCGGTAGCATCAATGATATCCTGAAGCTCAGCCTGACGTGTGAAGAGTTCGTTCATTTTGTTCTCGTCCTCGTAGTATTCGGGAAGACCGAACTTGAGATTAATCTCTTCGTACTCGGCCAAAGCATCCACTACCGACTGAACGCCCTCTTTGACACAATCCATTACAGTCTTACCATCCTGCAAATGGGGGTCCTGAGGAAGATAACCTACAGAATATCCGGGTGACCACACCACGTTACCCTGATAGTCGTTGTCAAGTCCTGCGATAATCTTCATGAGGGTAGATTTACCGGCACCGTTCATACCTACGATACCGATCTTTGCTCCGTAGAAGAACGACAGATAGATGTTCTTCAGTACCTGCTTGTTTGTCTGCTTGATGGTTTTGCTCAGGCCAACCATCGAAAAAATAATTTTCTTATCGTCTACTGTTGCCATAAAGTATTATTGTTTTATATTTATTTCTAATAAAAAAGGTCTATATACAAATTTTGTGCGAAGATAGTAAAAATTGTATAAAGATAAAAATCGGGGAGTCTCAACCTACGCCCAAGTCGGTGTTTTCGAGCAGCACCTCCACCCCATCCTCTTTTGCTAACGACGGGTATATTTCGTTTCTGAACCACTCGACAAGATTCTCATCGCGCTGCACCGATGTTCCGTTGTTGCAGAAAACATTCACACTGAAGTATTCGAAATATCTCTTTGCCGTTGCAATATCATCAATAATACGTTTGCGACTATCGCCAACCGTACAACATAGCAGGCATATACCTTGAAAATGTTTTGCAACATCGGCAGCCGTAACACTATCGGCAACTCCTTTGTTCCACGAGCTGCGCAACTGCGCATCGAAACTCTCTATTCCACAGCGGAACTTCACCTTGGCCGGTGCAAACTGCCTTGCAAAATCATTCAGCCTGTTACGATACATATAATGTGCCTCGAACCACAGAGTGTGTATTGCTTTCTCCTTCACAATCTCTTTTATTAAAGAAACTGTTTTCTCGTCGAGTTCCATTGCCGAGCCCGAGTTTATGACATCGAGAACGCCATGACATCCTGTAACCTTTTGCAGCACCTCTTTGTTTACATCATACGGAGACGGGCTGCAGTCGGTGTGATAATTGCAGAATGTGCATTTGCGCCAACGGCATCCCTCACCTTGCAGCAGTACAAATTCACGGGGCAGTTTTGTATCTATTACCGAATATCTATACATTGTGTCGCTGCTTTAATATTTTGCGCTTGAGGAACAATATAGCTGCATATGCCATAGGAGTACCGAAAAGGACTTCGATACCCAACTTCATGAAGTATTGGAATGCAATCATCAGCAGCAGATCTCGTGTGGTCAATGTGCCAAGGAATGCTATGAGCACAAAAGGAATAGTATCGAGCAGGTATCCTATTACAGAACTTCCTATTGTACGTACCCACAGGTGTTTCCCGTTTGTAAAGCTCTTTATGCGTTCCATAAACCATGCATTCGAAAGCTCACCAAGCAGGAATCCCACCAGCGAACCAATCACAATACGCGGCACATATGTGAAGATGTGGTTATATGCCTCGGCCGCGCTGTCAAGATAATCGGGTGACGGCAGCCACACACCAATCTGTGTACATACGACCATTAGAATGTTGCACAGGAATGTTATCCATATAACCTTACGCGCAGTACGATAGCCCCATATTTCGGTAAGCACATCGCCAAGCATGTATGCAAATGGGAAAGTTATTGTACCTGCATCAAAATAGAAAAGTCCGAAAAAGCCAATTACTTTAACGGCCATTACATTTGATACCAAATAGAGAGTGACAAAGAGTGCTGTCACAACAACCAGAGGCGTGTCGCCTACTTCTCGGTTTTTGAAAGGGTTTTCCGATACCTTATCCATAAATTTAAATTACAATTTTCTGTGCAAAGATACAAACAAACGAGCGAGAAATATTAAGCTTGCTTATATATTTTTCACAGCGAGTGCAGAAAATCTTCGCGATTTATCGCAAAGTACGAATAAATAAGCCGAAGTTCATGCAAACGAATAAATAAAATTTGGTTCAATTAATAATGAGTGCAGCCGAAGTTAGGAGAATTCAAACGCACAAAGTTACCTTAGTACGTTTTATATAAATATATTAAAGTAAATGCTTAATGCCGGAATTATAAATGACGACGAAAGAACTTCTGTTTTAAAACTTGGTATTAAAATTAAGAATATTTGTTTTTTTAATAAAAAAGGTATTTCATACTTATGTTTATTAGCATAACAGAGTAACGATTTCAAATTAAATAAGTACTTTTGTATCTTGGATGTGGTATATACCGCTTTCAAAACAAGAAAGATAATGGACCGCCTGACAAAAGAACAACGATATAAGAATATGTCGGCAAACAAAGGGAAAGGTACCAAACTTGAACTTTTGTTTGGCAAATTGTTGTGGAATGCCGGTGTCAGATATCGCAAGAATGATAAAACCCTCTTTGGAAAACCGGACTTTGTTATTCGAAAAATGAAAATTGCGATATTTTGTGATGGTGAATTTTGGCATGGCAGAAATTGGGAAGAACGAAAAAACGACCATAAAAGCAATTGTGATTTTTGGTATTCCAAGATTGAGCGGAACATCAGGAGAGACAAAGAGGTAAATGAACAATTGAAAGCAGAAGGTTGGACAGTCTTTCGATTTTGGGAAACGGAAATAACCAAAGAATCCGATAAATGCTTAAATAGAATTTTGAACTTTATGAACGCTAAAACAAAAGCGACCGATAAAATCGCCATTACACAAATGTGTGGCGGTAGCAAAGTATCGATGCAGATGTATGGTCCTCATTCATTAAATGAGGATGGAACGATTATGCCGTTTGAGGAGCAGATGGCGATAATATCTCATTATCTCCATAATCAAGGATATAAATCAGCCAAGCCCTATGAGAACATAGCTGAAGGATTAATAGAGGATATATACAATGTTCATCAAAAGACTGTTGAACCCAATTGCGTATCGGATGTAAGTATTCAATATTCATTGTTCTCGGATTTATTCTCTGTTCCGTTTTTACCAACAGACAAACCTAAATTTACATTTATAGATTTGTTTGCCGGCATTGGTGGTTTCAGAATGGCGATGCAGAATCTTGGAGGTAAATGCGTGTTTTCTTCAGAATGGGATGCACAAGCTCAAAAGACATATCTTTTGAATTATGGTGAGGTTCCTTTCGGCGATATTACCAAAGAAACTACTAAAGCATTTATTCCTGACGATTTCGATGTTTTGTGTGCAGGCTTTCCTTGTCAAGCTTTTTCTTTAGCCGGTAAAAGATTGGGATTTGAAGAAACGCGAGGTACATTGTTTTTTGATGTGGCTGAGATCATTCGTCGTAAGCGTCCTAAAGCATTCTTCTTGGAAAATGTCAAAGGATTACTCATTCATGATAAAGGGAAGACCATTCAGACCATATTAAAAGTTCTAAGGGAAGA
>CAJGCJ010000151.1 GCA_904501775.1 uncultured Bacteroidaceae bacterium
GGCTGCTACAATAAGCAACATGCTGGCTGAAACATATTTTTTTAGCATGCTTTTGAAACTATAATTAGCCATATTCTCCTTGTTTTATTGAGGTTAATATAAATGATTCTGTTAGAAATTGTATTTCATCATTAGGCATACGCGGTGGTTGGTTACCGAACGCTCCTTCTCAACGCTGTCGTCGGCATTCATCTTTCCATAGCCTACTGTTGTGGGCTCGTATTCAACACCCAACTGCATTGCGTTGTGTGTGTAAAGCACGCTTGGAGATACGCGCCAGAAATTGTCGATGTTATTGTATCCGCGAACAAACATCAGATATCTCGTTTTTTCCTCTCCATTATCAATGTATTTGTCGAGAGCAAAATCCTTGTCGCAACCAAGGTTCTTTCCGTATCCGCCAAAGAGACACCATGTGAGTGTACCCTTCTTTAACTTCTGTTTGTATGTAATGTCTATCCAACCGGTGATGCTGCTGAGATTACCATACTCAACCTCGCCATTATCCTTTATTTCTGTTACACCGAATCCGCTGAGCATATTCAGGTGTGATGCATTTTGTGCATATGTGGCACGACCCTTGATGCCGAAGTTGCCATCCTTGTACGAAGCAAAAATCGTTGAACTGAAACTATGCAGCAGCTCGTTGCTCAGCACCTTCACTCCATTTTTGTCGGTGTACTCGTTACGTGGTTTCAAAGTAAGAATATCCAAGCCGGCACCAGTCATGAACTTTTCGCCTTTATACATTGTCTGGAAATAGAGCTCGGGGATAATAGCCTTGCGGGCATACTCGAACGATGTTGTTGAAGATGTGAGGTCGTTGGCATTAGGACCATAAGAGAGATACTGCAACTGGTAAAGAGCAGTTGCGGTCAGGACTGTTTTGCCTGCCTTGTAGTCGTATCTTATTTGGGGCGTGCGGCTGAATGGGGTAAAAGGTGAACCTGTTGCAAGGCTGAATACGTCGGGCATCATATCACCCATCATCGGATGCCAAGCCTGTCCGGCAAGTACGCTATGTTTCTCCCAATCCATCTTGGCCCATGCCTGACGTATACGCAATACAGTGTTGCTTGTTCCGAATCCGGCGAAGTCAGACTCAATCTTGGCCGAGGTCTTTGCACCTAAAAACTCGGGGCCGGTGATGTTCAAGCCCAATCGTGTGGTGATACTCAATAGGTAAATGTCGGGACGCTCGTTAAGGTCATCGCCATAGGCGTTGGGGTTCTCGTCTTTGGGTATCATATTGAACTGGTCGCTGTTGCTGCTCAAGTTCTCGCGTGTGTCAAAGCCCATGTAGTTACGGATAAAACCATAGAGTTTTACGCTTGGCTTTGTGTTCTCTTGTGCTGTTGCCGATAATGTTGTAAGAGCAATTACAACAAACATTAGAAGTTTTCTCATAGTATCTGTTTTTATTTATTATCCAAAGAATCCTGTTCGTCCGATGAAAATAAGTGTTGTATATCCTAAAATAAGCGATATGACACCAATGATGACTCCGATGATGCACATTTGTGACGATTTGATAAGACCGGTTGAATATGCGATGGCATTCGGGGGGGTGCTTATGGGAAGAGCCATTGCAAATGATGCCGAAAGCGCGATACCTATCAACAATGTACCTATACCTCCGTATTCGTCGAGCATGGGGCCCATACCTTTTCCAACAGCTGCAAGGATTGGTATCATAAGGGCTGCTGCGGCAGAGTTTGAAATAAATGTCGACAACAACCAACAGATGACGCCACTACCTACCAATACAAGCAGGACAGGCCAATCAGTAAAGGGGATTGACTCTACAAGGGTCTTGGCAAGGCCGGTCTTGTCCATTCCGACGCCAAGCGCGAATCCGCCGGCTACCATCCATAGTACAGCCCAGTCGATATCTTTCAAATCCTTTGACTTTATTATTCTTGTTAGGCTGAATACTCCCACAGGGATAAGTGCCACTATGTATGAGTTGATTCCTGTCTCTTTCTCAAACATCCATAATGCGATGGTTACAGCAAGTGTGACATAAATGACAGTGGTTCTCCATCCTTTCTTTGCACCACCGATAATCTTCAGCTGCACCTTGTCCGAAGTGAAGGGAAATAATCTCTTCAAAAGTATCCATGCGATAGTGAGTATCACCAGCATTAAGGGGGTCATAACAAGTGTCCATTGGTCAAAACCTATACCAAGGTTCAAACCTTCGCTGTTGTTCAGATATCCCAATGCGATGCCGTTGGGCGGTGTGCCGATAGGGGTAGCCATACCTCCGATGTTTGCTCCGATGGGTATTGCCAGTGCCAACGCAGTGCGTCCACGCTCCTCGGCCGGCAATGACTTCAGTACAGGTGTAAGGAATGTGAGCATCATGGCTGCTGTTGCGGTGTTGCTTACGAACATCGAGAAGACAGCTGTCACTAATATGAAACCGAACAGAACAATATTGGGGCGTGTTCCGAAGGGTTTTAACATGGCACGTGCCAATGTGATGTCAACGCCGCTTTTGGATGCAACAAGTGCCAATATGAAACCACCGAGGAAGAGCATGACTGTCTGGTCGGCAAATGTTGCCATTATGGCCTTGTAGCTGATGAGCTCGGTCTTAGGTATATCATCTATCAGAATGCTTATACCACTGTTCGAAACAGTCAGCAGCATGATTACAATGATTAGCAGCGATGTTGTCCATGCCGGCACAGCTTCAAGAATCCACATTGTTGCTGCAAATACAAAAATGGCTATGATGCGTTGTTGTAGCACTGTGAGTCCTTCTATTCCGAATGCTTCTATTGGAAGAAACCATATTATGGTCGTAAGTATTGCTACAAAAAGCAATTTGAATACTCTTACATTTTTTCTGAGAAATCTTACCATGCTTTATATGTGTTTAATTTATTTATCGTTTTTTGTATTGCTTCCTCGGTGTATATTGGGTTTTCGGGTAAAAAATATGCTACTTTTATGTAGCATGGCTTAAACTTTACGAAAATACTCTATAAAGTCGAAATAATCAAAAAAATGTGGTTAAAAATACAAATAAATAGAAAAGCGGGAATTCAAACTCCCGCTTTTCTATTTATTTGTTTAAGACACGTTTAAATCGTTCTATAAAGTCATTGGCTTGTGCAATTGTGAGGGTGAGTGGCGGTAGAAGGCGTATCACATTTGTTCCGCTTACTCCCGTAAATACATGCTCCTCGAAAAGCAGACGGCGACGGATATCTTTTATAGGCTCTTCAAACTCCATGCCTATCATAAGTCCTTTGCCGCGCAGTTCCTTTATGCTTTCTATCTTTTTCAGTTCGTGCATAAGATGCTCGCCTACAATCAGGGCATTCTCAACCAGTTTTTCGTCGTCCATTACATCGAGCACAGCCTGCGCTGCAGCGCAGGCAAGGTGATTGCCCCCGAATGTGGTTCCTAATTGTCCGGCCCAAGGGGTGAACTTGGGGCTTATTATAACGCATCCGATGGGGAAACCGTTGCCAATACCTTTCGCCTGTGTTATGATGTCGGGGCGTATTCCGGCCCATTGATGTGCAAAGAACTTGCCGCTGCGTCCGCAACCGCTCTGAATCTCATCAAGGATAAGTACTGTGCCGGTATCGTTGCACTCCTTCTGCAGCTGTTGCATGAACTGTGCATCGGGGACTCTTATTCCTCCGACTCCCTGTATGCCTTCGATTATTACGGCTGCAACATCGCCTTTTGCAAGTTCTTCTCTGACACTCTCAATGTCGCCCAATGCGATATAAGTGGTGTGTCCGTTGGCATTTACGGGCGCAATTATCTTGGGATTGTCGGTTACCTCGACAGCGAGTGAGGTGCGTCCGTGAAAGGCTTTGTTGAATGCAATGACTCTTGTGCGTCCATTGTGGAACGA
>CAJGCJ010000152.1 GCA_904501775.1 uncultured Bacteroidaceae bacterium
AGCGCTCAACCAAAGGACGATACTCCTCGAACATCTGATCGGTCTTGCGGGGTACGGGGCCGGCGATGATAAGCGGTGTACGGGCATCATCGATAAGTACCGAGTCAACCTCGTCGACAATATCGAAGTTATGACGGCGCTGTACAAGGTCATCGGGCTGCATCGCCATGTTGTCACGCAGGTAGTCGAAACCAAACTCGTTGTTTGTACCGAATGTAATGTCGGCAAGATAAGCGTTGCGGCGTGCCTCTGAGTTGGGCTGGTGTTTGTCAATGCAATCGACGCTCAGGCCGTGGAACATATACAACGGTCCCATCCACTCCGAGTCACGCTTTGCAAGATAGTCGTTCACCGTTACCACGTGCACACCGTTGCCTGTGAGGGCGTTGAGGAATACGGGAAGGGTAGCTACAAGAGTCTTTCCCTCACCGGTTGCCATCTCGGCAATCTTGCCCTTGTGCAATACCACACCGCCGAACAGCTGTACATCGTAATGTACCATGTTCCACTTTGTGTCGTTTCCACCGGCTGTCCAATGATTGTTGAATATAGCCTTGTCGCCTTCAATTCTTACAAAATCGAATTTTGCCGCCAAGTCGCGGTCGAATTGTGTAGCTGTTACTACGGTCTCGGCATTTTCGGTGAAACGGCGGGCGGTATCCTTTACGATGGCAAATGCCTCTGGGAGCGCCTCGTCGAGTGCCTTGTCGAGCTTCTCGAGTACAACCTTCTCGAGTTTGTCTATTTGTGAGAATATAGCTTCTCTCTTTTCAATCTCTGTATTCTCGATGCTTGCCTTCAGTGCATCTATCTTTTCTCTTTCTTCGGTTACGCAACCCTGTATCCTGGCTCTCAGGTCGGCCGAGCGTTTGCGCAGTTCATCGTTGCTTAATGCAGTAATTTGTGGGTATACACTCTTTACTTTCTCAACCCAAGGCTTTATTTCGCGTGCATCGCGGCTTGCCTTGTTTCCGAAAAGCTTGCTTATAAATTCGTTAAATCCCATTTATGTATAAGTTATAATTATTCCAATATATGAAAATTTCTGCGAAGATAATCATAAAATGACAATCTTACGTGCTTTTATGTCGGAAATTGCTCATCTTCCTGTAAAAATATATATAACAAAAAGCATGCCAAGGATTCCGCACTCGGCCAAAATAAGATAATTATCCGTTTGGGCGGTTGCGTCAGAACTCTTTTTGGCATATATTTGAGTTAAAGCCCGAATATTTCTTGCACTCGCTTTGAAATATATTCAAGCAAGCTTGATATTTGCCTTAGGCGAAGTTGTCTGTGCTCATTTCGTGTGAAAATGAATTTTCACTCATTCGCTTGCGCAACTTTCTTGCTCGTTTGTTCCTATATTTGATAAAAAATCGAATATTTACTGCACTCGCTTTGAAATATATTCAAGCAAGCTTGATATATCTTGCTCGTTTGTTACTATATTTGCAAAAACGATATTTTATTTACTATGAGAAAGATTTTTGCTTTTATTTTTGCAGCAATGATGCTTGCGGCATGTGGTGCCGACGGTGCGAAACTTTATCGTGCTTCGGATTTTGGTATCGTTCCCAATACCGGAAAGGATATGACAAAGGCTGTGGCACTTGCCATTGAGACTATCAAGAAAGAGTGTGCCGGAAAGCCTGCACAGCTTTTGTTCGAGGGTGGCGAGTACGATTTCTACCCCGAGGATGCCAATGTGCGCGAGTATTATATCTCAAACCATGATCAGGATAACCCTAAATTAGTGGCGCTTGCTCTGGAGGGTGTAAAGAATCTCACTATCACCGGTAAGGGACTTTTGGAGAATCCGGCACGTTTCCTTATGAATGGACGCATGTTGCCAATTGCAATGATAGACTGCGAGAATTGCAAGATAGAGGGTGTGACTGTTGATACACGTGTCCCGCAGATTACGCAGGTTGAGGTTATTGAGAATGATACCGAAAAAGGTGTCATAACCTATCGTGTAGCACCATATGCCAATTATAGAATTGTAGATGGACGTTTTGTTACATACGGTAGCAATTGGGATATGGTACCATGTGCCGGAATTGCGTTTGAGGGCGATAGCAAACGTCTTGTATATCGTACAAGCGATATTGGAGTTGGAGTAACAGATGTGGTAGAGATTGCACCACGTGTCATACGTGCTCCATGGAACGACAATCGTCTTGTTCCCGGTACAGTAATAGCTATGCGCTCATATTACCGTCCTACTCCGGGAATATTCGTATCAAATAGCAATAATACCTGTTTCAGCAATGTTACAGTACATTATGCCGAGGGTATGGGACTTCTAATGCAGACATGCGAGAATGTTACTCTCGATAATTTCAATGTATCATTGCGCGAAGGCGACGGCAGATATTTTACCACACAGGCCGATGCAACACATTTTTCAAGTTGCAAGGGTGTCATTACATCAAAGAACGGTCTTTACGAAGGAATGATGGATGATGCAATCAATGTTCATGGTACATATTTGCGTGTAGTGGAGAGATTGGACGATTATACATTGGTTGGCAGATATATGCATGTGCAGGCATATGGCTTCTATTGGGGTGGTGCCGGCGATGATGTTCAATTTGTTAAGTCCGATGTGATGGAGGTTACAGAGTCTAACCGTGTAGTCGAGATTGCTCCTTATGATAAAGAGCAAATTGCCGGATGTAAAGATTTTAAGATAAGGTTCGAACATCCGTTGCCGCAGGATATCGCAAATGGTAATTATGGAATAGAGAACCTTGAGTGGACTCCTGAGGTGGTATTTGCCGACAATGTTGTACGCAATAATCGTGCGCGTGGTGCATTGTTCAGTACGCCCAAGCACACAGTTGTCGAGAATAACCTGTTCGATTACACCTCGGGAACTGCCATTTTGCTATGCGGCGACTGCAACGGATGGTTCGAGACTGGCGCCTGTCGTGATGTAGTTATACGTGGAAACCGTTTTGTCAATGCACTCACCAATATGTTCCAGTTTACAAATGCTGTCATTTCGATATATCCCGAAATTCCCAATCTTGCCGCACAGACCAAATATTTCCATGGTGGCGAGGGTAAAGGCGTTGTAATAGAAAACAATACATTCGAGACGTTCGATGCGCCCATTGTCTATGCAAAGTCGCTTGACGGTCTTGTGTTCCGCAATAATAAGATAATTCAAAATAAGGATTATGAGCCGTTCCATTGGAATACCCATCGTTTCCTGTTCGAGAGAGTAATTAATGTTACCATTGAAAACAATGATTTCGATGGTGGATTCGACGAAAGTAGCGATGTGAAATACAACAACTGATGGAGTGTCTTCACAGATATTCTTCGGATATTAAGGATGTTGAACCGCCTGTGCGGTTCAACAATCCTTTTAATTACCGTCCTCATAGGCTGTGCGAGCTTGCCGTAGAGGAACTGAGACGCTTTATCGCAGCCGATAGGTTGCTGAGTGGTGAGGTTGCCGAAGGCAAGATGTTCGGTGTGCTGGTTGTACGCGATGAAAATGGTGCATTGGGTTATCTGACTGCCTTTTCGGGATTGTTGGGCGGTAGCAATGTGCAGTGTGGATTCGTGCCGCCTATATTCGACTTCCAGTCGCCCAAAGGGTATTTCAAATGCGAGGAAACCGCTATCTCCCAAATAAACAAAAGGATTGCAGAAGTAAAGGAGAACGACGGATATCAAACGGCAAAAGAGGCTGTTGCTACAATGCAACGCACTATGGATGAGCAGATTGCCACTATGCGCTGTGAGATGAACTGCAGCAAGGAACGCCGCAC
>CAJGCJ010000153.1 GCA_904501775.1 uncultured Bacteroidaceae bacterium
GTTGGAAGGCAATGACTTCGAGTTCATGCCATGGGATTTCGCATATTACAGCGAAAAGCTGAAAGAGAGAAAATACAGCATAAGCGACGAGATGACACGCCCCTATTTCAATCTTGAACAGGCCATATATGGTGTCTTTTACCTTGCCACACGTCTGTATGGCATAACATTCCGTCTGAACAATGACGTTCCCACATACCACCCCGATGTCAAGGTGTGGGATGTACTCGACTATGACGGAACACATCTTGCACTGCTCTATTGCGACTTTTATGCACGCAAAGGAAAACATGCCGGTGCATGGATGGATTCGCTCAAGCCACAATATCGCGACGAGAAAGGGAGAGACCACCGTCCGCATGTAACACTCTCTACAAACTATCGCAAGCCCATGCCCGGAAAACCGGCACTGCTCACTTTCGACGAGATAAACACTCTGTTGCACGAGTTCGGTCACTGCCTGCATGGTATTCTGTCGGATGTTACATACGCCAGCTTGTGCAGTCCCAATGTGCTATGGGACTTTGTGGAGATGCCGTCACAGATAATGGAGAACTACGCTATTGAAGAGGAGTTCCTGAAGGCTTTCGCTTTCCATCACCAGACAGGCGAAGTAATTCCGGCACATATGCTCGAGAAGATACGCGAATCGAGGACCTTCAAGGCAGCCTACCAGTGCGTAAGACAAACTGGACTTGGACTTATAGACCAAGCATGGCACAACAGAACTGTTCCGTTCGATGGCGATGTAATAGAGTATGAACATAAAACAACTGCATCGCTAAGCCTGATGCCCACCATAGAGGGTACTGCCATAACTCCACAGTTCGGACATATCATGTCGGGAGGATATGCAGCAGGATATTACAGCTACAAATGGGCCGAGATGCTGGACGCCGACGCATTCTCACTGTTCCAAGAGAGAGGAATAATGAACATGAAGGTGGCACAGCTGTTCCGCGACGAGATTCTGTCGAAAGGAGATACAGAGCACCCTATGGAACTCTATATCAGATTCCGCGGACGCAAACCGCAGATTGATTCTCTTCTAAAAAGAGACGGTATATGCTAAAGAGAAACGAAGTTATGAAAAAGAGTATAACATTCATCATTTTAGCACTCACCCTTGCGCTTGCCGCATGTGACAATGGCGACGACCTGAACGAGATTTTCAGAAACCGAAACTGGACACTCTCGTTCTTCAGGGAGGGAAGCAATATAAACAGTGTAAAAGGAGATTACAAAATAACATTCTACGAGAGTGTATTCACTGTAACAACACCCAACAAGTCATCAATTGAGGGATATTGGGAGGCCGACAACAAGAGCCACGCATTCAGATGTCGTCAGGTGAGGGTTACAAGCGGTACAATAGCAGGCGACACCACTGCACTGAAGATGAAGAATATCCTTGAAAAGGCTTCGGGATACAGCGGCGATGCAAACTCATTACAGATAATAGAGATGCCTGACAAATTTATGCAATTCCACAACAAATAACAGCCATCATGAACAAGAAACAACACGACCTTGACTCGAGATATATGCGCATGGCGCGAATTTGGGCCGAGAACTCATATTGCGAAAGACGCAAAGTAGGTGCCCTGATAGTAAAGGAGAACATGATTATATCGGACGGATTCAACGGCACCCCTGCCGGATTCGAGAACGTATGCGAAGACGAAGACGGATTGACAAAGCCTTATGTATTGCACGCCGAGGCAAATGCAATAACAAAAATTGCACGCTCGAACAACAACAGCAACGGAGCCACCATGTATGTCACCACATCGCCATGCATCGAGTGTGCAAAGCTGATTATCCAATCGGGAATTGTACGCGTTGTATATTCACAGAAGTACAGATTGACAGACGGAATCGACCTGCTCAACAGGGCCGGAATCGAGACCATATACATGCCGTTCGACGAAGAGTAAGAATCACAAATCAGAAAAGAATGAAAAAATATATCCCTACCCTGCTCATACTCTTTACGCTGATAGGAGTGCTGATAGGAATATACATATCAAGGGCAACCTCACATGCTATCATTATACCCTCGGGTGTATCAAAGGTTGACGAGCTTATAAAGCTTGTACACGGTTGCTATGTCGACTCCACAAGCATGGAGGATATAATAGAGAAGACCATGCCCAAGATTCTCACCGAGCTCGACCCGCACAGCACATACATTCCGGCCAAAGACCTTGAGGCCACAAATGCCGACCTGAAAGGCAGTTTCAGCGGAATTGGTATCAAGTTCCTTATAGAAGAGGATACGGTACATGTGACAGACATCATAAGGGGCGGACCATCGGAGCAGGTGGGACTGATGCCGGGCGACCGCATTGTAACCATAAACGACACGCTGTTCGTGGGCAAGATATGCACGAATGACGAAGCAATGAAAAGACTCAAGGGCCCAAAGAACACGAATGTCAAGTTAGGCATACACCGATGGGGCGAAAAGGAGCTGCTGCACTTCAACATAACACGTGGCGACATCCCTGTAAGAAGTATAGAAGCGGCATACATAATAGACAACAGATGGGGATATATTCAGGTGGAGCGATTTGCCGAGAACACTTTTGCCGAATTCATCATTTCGCTTGCCAAATTCCTGAGAGACAGATGCGAAGGCCTTATCATTGATGTGAGAGGAAATGGTGGAGGTTACTTGGGAGTGGCACTGCAGATGGCCAACGAGTTCCTGAGCTCGAGCGACATGATTGTATACACCGAGGGAGACCATCAGCCACGCGCAACAGAATATGCCAACGGAAGAGGCAGTTTCCAAAGCATTCCGTTGGTGATACTGACCGATGAATCATCGGCATCGGCAAGCGAGATTCTTGCCGGAACGATACAGGACAATGACAGGGGTACCATAATAGGACGTAGAACATTCGGAAAAGGTCTGGTGCAGCAACCGTTCCAGTTCAATGACGGCTCGGCAGTACGCCTCACTGTTGCAAGATACTACACCCCGTCGGGACGCTGTATTCAGAAACCATACACAAAAGGCGACAACGAGGAGTATGCAATGGATATATTGAACAGATACGAGAGGGGCGAGTTCTTCTCGGAGGACAGTATACACCAGAACGACAGTATTGTATACAAGACACGCTTGGGACGCACCGTATACGGTGGTGGCGGAATAATGCCCGATATCTTTGTATCAAGCGATACAAGCGACATAACATCTTACATAAGTCAGGCTGTTTCTAAAGGGCTGATAAGACAATACACTTTCCGCTACAGCGATGCACATCGCAAGGAGCTGTCGCAATTCAAGAATTATGAGACTCTGCTTGCCCATCTGAAGCAGCAGAATATATTGGATTCGTTTACCAATTACGCTGCAGAAAAGGGACTGAAGGCACGCTATTGGCAGTTACAAAGGTCAAAGAAAAGATTGGAACAGTCGCTCTATGCAAACATCATATACAACACTCTTGGAATGCTTGAACATGTGCGTTACATCAACACATTCGACACCACAGTCCTCAAGGCTGTAGAGGTGCTTGAGAGCGGTAATGCCTTTCCTAAGCTGACAGATGCCGACAGCAGGCCGACAGAGAGTGAAGAATAGCAAGGCACTCATTTGAAATATAAAAAATATTGCTCTGCAAGATATAAAACGATATCGGGCGACTGAATTCAGTCGCCCGATATCGTTTGCGTATGATAAACAGATATTATTTCATCAATGAA
>CAJGCJ010000154.1 GCA_904501775.1 uncultured Bacteroidaceae bacterium
CAAGAATTACAGGCTTGTTGGGGCTTTTCAGTTTCATATTGGCAACAATCTCGTTATAGATTCTGTCGTCAATATCTGTTCCCCATACAACGGTTGAGGGCAGATTGGGGAAGTCGTCGCCCTTGAAACGCTTTGAAGCCGAACTATCCTTGAACAGCAGCACCATCTTTTGTCCCCACTGCTCGAACTGCTCCTTATAGGGCATTACGTCGCGCAGGAAGTGGTTGGTGGGCTCACTGTTGGGGTCTATGAGCGCAATAATATAGTATCCGCGGCCTGTTGCCGATAGCAACGAACGCTGCTGCTTGGTGCCAAGGTCGTAGAAGAGATTCTCGCTGTTGAAGTCACCGATGACCGATAGTTCGTCATCGCTCTCGCGCAGTACATAGTCAATTGCACACTCCTTGCCCTGCTCTACATTAAAGAAGGTGAGGTGGGCTAGCACTCCACCGTTAGCCATACGTGTGCCTGTTATCATAAGGTAGTTGCCACAGTCGAGTTTCTCGCCGTTCTTCAGTGTCGACTGCCATGTTGTCTGTTCCTCGGGGTAAGAGAGAAGCTGCAGGCGTCCGTCTACAATCTTTGAGATTGAGTAGTGCGAGTAGTACTTGGGGTTGTCGATGAATTTGGTGGGGCTGAAGGCTGCCTTTACACTACCCTGCGGAGCTGCTGCGCCCTCGCTCTTAGCTTCGAAGTCTACATCGCACCACTCACCGCTGTTGCCCATATATTGGGTTTTTCCTGTCACCTCGTCGATGCGCGATACTATACCCATACTACGCGCTGCTGCAACAAAGAATATGTCGCGCGAGTGAGGGTCGGCTATGCGCATTTCCCATACGCCCTTGGGCGACATACAGAGCGAGAGAGGATTCCACTTGTCGTCTACCTTTATGTTGGCACGGCACCACTCTACCCACTCTTCGGGGTTAGCTGCATATTTTGCCATATCCTCGGAAGGTATAACATGTGCAAAGAAGCCCTTATAGGGTGTGAGCATCTCGTTACTTATGCGTGGGTTGAGAACATAGTTCACATAATAGGGCGAGTTGCAATTGCCATCAGGGGTATTGGCAAGGTGGTCGTTGAGCACCTCTAACGACACATCGCGACGGTCCTTGTCCGATATTGCACACAAAAGACTGAGTGCCTTGCCATTGAGCACGCTCTTATCAACCCCACGCAGGAATGCGGTTATTGTCGCATGGTTGCCACGCGACTGCTCTATCAAGGGCACAGTGTACTCGGCACCCATTCCCAACTCACTTGCAAGCTGTGCCGAACTCTCGGCTGTGGGGAATGTAGAGACGTATGCATTGCGGATAGAATCTTCGCGCACAAAACGCTCGGAATTGATCTGCACCTGCTCGGGGGTAAGCTCGGGAAGAGTGTTACGCTCTACAGGAGGAACAATATCCATCTCAAGAGTAGCGGTATATCCGGGAGCTTTGTCTACAACCACTGTCACCGCAGCGTCCTTTCCTGCTGTGAATTTTGCAAAGCCGAACTTGCCGTTATACGATGCCCATGCAATCATATCTCCAAGTCCCGATGTGATAGAGGCACGGCCCTCGCTGTCGCACTCCTTTGTAGCAGCGGTGTAGAACTCGGCATAGTTATATATCTTGAATTCGACTGTAGCCTTTACAGGAGCACCGTTCTCATCGACAACATTGACATTGGTTGTTGCTACGGGAGCATAGTTCGATGTGACGTTAATCTCGGTGAAACAGGGTGTAACGCTTAGCACCTCTTCGGGGCCGTTATATCGTCCGAAGGCATTTGTGTGCATGAGCATACCACGCGATGCAGGGGCATTGAACCATCCGAGGTTCAGCACCGGCTCGGGCTCGCAAGCACCAAGGAAATACCATTTGCCATCGACCCAAGCCTCGACCCATGCATGGTTATTGTCTGTGTGGGCCCAGCGTGGGGTATATACCTGACGCGCAGGAATACCCACCGAACGCAACGCAGCAACGGTGAATGTAGACTCCTCGCCACAACGTCCGTAGGCTGTTCGCACTGTTGCCAAAGGCGAACTTGTGCGTATGTCCGAGGGGGTGTAAGTAACCTTCTCGTGACACCAGTGGTTAACCTCGAGCACAGCATCGTACATCGACATCCCCTTTACACGTTCCTTGAGCTCTTCGTAAAAGACCTTACGGCTCTCGTCAAGATTCTCGTTATTCACACGCACAGGAAGAACAAAGTGAAGGAACTCCCTGTCGGGGACTCTTTTTCCCCAATCCATCTCACTGCGTGCCTTCAAGGCATACGATACATTCATAAGATGGAAATCACCCGGATAATCCACAATATCGGGCAAAGGCATATAGGCATAGAGGAACTGCAATGCCTGACGCTCGGCGTCGGAAAGGTTTGTATCAAAGAGATTCAGATAACCCTCGAGAGAGGTGGTACGCTCCTCGAAATCCTTAACGAAGATGTTGCTACCGTCGAAGCCCTCTTTTACACTGCACGATGCAAGCACCGCAATGCTCAGGACAATAGATAGCACTCTTGTGATTCTTTTCATAGTATACATAATTTTATTTGGTTGTAAAGATACTGAAATTTCCGATACCACCACCCATAATAGGGAATCAAAGCAAGGAAGAAGAGAACAAAACCAAAATATTACGTTCTCAAAAAAGGCATAATACCGCATATATCGTCCATTTTTACTATCTTCGCAAGATTATTTACCGCGCACACCACCACAATATGATGCGATAAACAGCGATAAGATATACTCAGATACAATAAAGAGTGAAAAAACACGTTAACTATTAAGACCGCTTCACGGCTCTTCTCATAAAGCCTCGGAGCAATGCAACACAACAGGAATAACACAATGATAGAATATCTTAAGGGAGAACTTGCCGAGATAACACCGGCTACAGCAATAATAGAGTGCTGTGGAGTAGGATACGAAACAGGTATAACACTCAACACATACAGTGCCCTGCAAGGCAAAAAGGATGTTAAAGTATTCATTTACGAGGTAATACGCGAAGACACGCACCAACTGTTCGCCTTCCATAACAAGGAGGAGCGCGAACTGTTCCTGCTGCTCATCTCGGTATCGGGTATCGGCGGAAACACCGCACGCACCATACTGTCGGCATTCACAGTATCGGAATTGTGCGATGTGATAGCAAACGGTAACGAAACAATTCTGAAAAGCGTAAAGGGCATAGGACTGAAGACCGCACAGCGAATAATTGTTGACCTGAAAGACAAGATAAAGAATATTGCACCCGGCAGCACACTGTCGGCAAGCGGTGTGGCAGCAATACCCAACAACGAGACTGCAGAGGCAGCGGTATCGGCACTTGTAATGCTCGGATTCCCGAGTTCGACTGCAAGCAAGGTGGTACAAAGCGTCATAAAGAGCGAGCCGTCGGCATCGGTAGAACAGATTATAAAGCTCGCACTCAAGCAACTGTAATACTATGAATATACGTCTGTTCATAACGGCAATGGCACTCTGCGCAAACCTCATGATTATGTTTGCGCAGAACAGCAATAGTGCCCGGACAGACAGTATAACTGCGCGTTACCCG
>CAJGCJ010000155.1 GCA_904501775.1 uncultured Bacteroidaceae bacterium
AAGTAAACTTCATATTTCTCGCTCGGTGTGGCTATCTTTGAGGTAAACCTCTAAGATATTGTGCACTCGCTTTGATAAATATTGAAGTAAACTTCATATTTCTCACTCGTTGTGGCTATCTTTGAGGTAAACCTCTAAGATATTATGCACTCGCTTTGATAAATATTGAAGTAAACTTCACATTTCTCGCTCGTTGTGGCTATCTTTGCAAAAAGTACGATTATCAAACAGTTGTTGTATACTCAAAATAAAATACGATGTGTTGTCTGGCACTCTTTCTGTTTTCTTTCTTGTTTGGCGAGCAATTGGATTCTGTGATGTTGAGCGGTGTCGATGTCGTCGCATCTATAAAATATGGCGATGATATTGAGAAGGGTGCCTATTCTTCCACATCGGTAGGTCGTGTAGAGATAGAGAACAGGCATATATCCTCTGTTAAGGAGTTGACAGCCATAGCTCCTAATTTTTATCAGCCCGATTATGGCTCACGTATGACCTCTTCAATCTATGTGCGTGGTTTCGGTTCGCGTATCGACCAGCCCGTTGTTGGTCTCACTGTAGACGAGGTGCCGGTGATGAACAAGAATAATTACGATGCCGAGCTGTTTGACATCTCAAATGTACAGATAGTTCGCGGTGCGCAAAGCACAATGCTTGGGCGCAACACCGTGGGTGGTAACATCAGCATACATACTTTGTCGCCCCTCGTCTTTCAGGGTAAAAGATTGTCGGTCGAGTATGGCAACGAGAATAGTTTGCGTGTGAAGGCTTCGCATTATGCCTCGAAAAACAATAAGTTCGGCTGGTCGGCCAATGTGTTCTATAGTCATTCCGATGGTTTCTTCTTCAACGAGGCAAGGAACAGTAATTGCGATGGCGGTGACAATGTGGCGGTGCGTCTTAGAACACAATATCTCTCGTCGTCACGTTTGAGCGTGGACAATACTATGGTTATAGGCTACGTCGACGAGGGCGGTTGGGCCTATGGCCTCTACGATGATGCCGCGCAAATGCTTAACCCCGTTGCATACAATGACGCATGCAGCTATAGGCGTTTCAATGTTAACGAGGGCTTGGTTATAAAACGCTTCTTCGACGATTTTACATTCTCTTCGTCTACAGCCTATCAATATATGCACGACAGGATGCGTATAGATAACGATTTTCTTCCTTTCGACTATTTCTCAATGGGGCAGTATCAGAAGGAGCACTCCTTCTCGCAGGAGTTTGTGGCAAAGTCCCTCGAAGAGAAACGACTCGGTTGGATGGCAGGCGCAAATATATTCTATAAGGATATGGACATGGATGCCCCGGTGCTGTTCAAGCAGTATGGTATCGACAAACTGATATTGAGTAACATGAACGGCATGCTGCATGGCACGGGCTATAATTTCGGGTTTCGCGACAGTTCTTTTCCTATTGAGGATAAATTCAAGATTCCGACTTATGGCGTGGCTGTATATGGCGAAGTTGGCTACGAGATAGGCTATTTTGATATCCGAGGCGGTTTGCGACTCGATTATGAACGCGCCACGATGGACTACAACAGCTATGCAGCTGTGAGCTACAAATCGAAAAAGGAGTACACAAATTACAGAACCGTAAACAGCTCTTTTGTAGGAAACGCATCTGTTGAGGCGATAGAGGTGTTGCCTCGATTTTCGGTTATGTACAAGAGGGAGTGGGGTAATATATATGCTTCGGTAAGTAAAGGTCTTAAGGCCGGTGGATTCAATACCCAACTCTTCTCGGATATTCTGCGCGATAAATTGGCTAAGGATTTGTGGAACGATTTTCAAGGGACACCATCAGATTACAACAGCGACGCCTCAGTTACCGAGTATGATCCCGAACTCACGTGGAACTATGAGTTGGGTACTCATCTGTCACCTTTTTCCGACGGGCGCATGCAGTTCTCGGCCTCTCTCTTCTATATAGATTGTGCCAATCAGCAGATAACGGTTTTCCCAAAAGGCCTTTCAACAGGACGCATGATGTCGAATGCAGGAAAGTCGCACAGCTACGGAGCCGAGCTCTCCTTGAAATATATTTATGGGAATGTAACGCTTGATGCTGCATACGGATATGCGCATGCTGTGTTTGATGAATATAAAAGCGGCAAAGACGACTACGCAGGCAAATATATTCCGCTGGCTCCACGCGAGACCATGTCGGCGAATGTTGCATATTCTATTCCTGCACCCCGCAGTTTTGCCAACTATCTTATTCTGAATGTAGGGTGGAACGGTGTGGGGCGCATCTATTGGAACGAAGAGAACTCTTTGTCGCAAGCCTTCTATGCAATCTGGAATGCTTCGCTATCTTGGGAAAAGGGGCATTACGGTGTTTCGTTGTGGGGTAAAAACCTGTTGAACGAGGATTTTAAGACTTTTTATTTTAAATCTATAGGAAATAATTTCTTCGCAAAGGGCAAACCTCTGCAATTTGGTGTATCTTTGCACCTGAATTTGTGATTTATTCAGCGAAAAAACAATACATATGATTATGAAAAAACTATTATTTATTCCCCTACTTTTAATGTCGGTTCTTGTATCTTCATGCTCAAGTGACGATAACGGCGGTTCAGGAACACCTCCGCCTCCAGCCGAACAGGTTACTAAAGTCGATTATTATGGCGAGATTAAAATTGCCGATAATATCCTGAAGACACGTTGCACTGTAATATACGATACTGCTGCCAAACTTTGCGAACTGCAGTTCAATTCAATAAAATTTGCCGAAGGAATGCCCGATGTGAAAGTTCGCGTAGCAGGCATTCCCTGTTCTCCCGGTACAAGTATAATAGAGTTCCACGTGCCTGATTCAGTTATCCCCGAGGTTGGAATTGCTTCTGCCGATTCGGTTATGTCTATGCCCGGTGAACCCAATCCTCAGTATGCAATGGAGAATCTGACCGGTGCCATTGCAGCCGAGACATTGAGCGTGTCGGCAACATTGGCTATGGGAGAGTTGACATTTGAGGGTACAGTTGTTCCTACATACAGTGGCAATATGAATGTGCTGGCAAATGGCGAGACAGAGTACTTCACACAAAAGGATGTGAAATGCGAAGTTGAGACTTCACTCGACGGAACATCGGCTACTCTTTATTTGAACGGTGTTAAATTTGCAGACAAGATGTCTGTATCAATTGATTTGAAATTGGAGAATATACCTTGCAGACAATACGATAACAGATACAGCTTTGCTATCAGTGAAGATGCTGTTCCCTTAGTGAAGATGGGAGGAACATATACACCCATGACTGATTTTACATTCAGTAAACTGGAGGGAACTGTTTATGACAGTGGTATAATCTCGTTCAACGGTAATCTGACTCGCGGTTATATTGAGTATTCAGGAGAAAGATATATCAGCTTCATAAGATAATATAGAAGAAAACCTAAAAACAAGCAGGACTTTCTTTTTTGCAAAAAAAAGAGAAAGTCCTGCTTGTTTTTGTATCCCTTTATGTATATTTGCGCTACGCGTGAATGTATGTTACGCTTGTTGTATGATATTGTAACAGGTGCCTCAGGCTTAACCTGTGTGCAACCAAAGAGATGT
>CAJGCJ010000156.1 GCA_904501775.1 uncultured Bacteroidaceae bacterium
AAGCATAACAATAGCCGACCTTAGAGGATTGGGCAGCACCATATGCGACTATTTCGTCATCTGTCAGGGAAACTCGCCCACACAGGTGAGCGCAATAACCGACTCGGTATGGGAATCACTGATTGACAAATGCGCGCACAAGCCCTTTGCAGTAGATGGTCAGCGCAATGCACAATGGGTAGCAATGGACTACGGTGAAATTCTTGTTCACATCTTCTTGCCCGATGTACGCGCATTCTACGACATCGAGCACTTGTGGGCAGACGCGAAATTAACAGAAATCCCCGACCTCGACTAAGAAGCAGCCCTATAGCCAAAGCTGCACCCTTTTACACAACGATATATGACAGATAGAAAAAAGAAAATGGGCAAGATGCCCGGCATAAACTTTACTTGGTTCTACATTATAACAGGCGCAATACTATTGGCATTCTACCTTTTCGGTGGTGACAATACATCATTCCACAAGGAGGTGAGCTATTCGCAACTAACCGAATATATCTCAAAAGGATATATCTCGGAGCTTGTTGTATACGATAACAACGAAGTAGAGGCATACATTATACCCGACTCGGCTGTAAACATTTTCGGAATTGCCCCGCAGAAGATAAGCGACCGTCCATTGGCAACTACCCGAATAGGTTCAATAGAGAAATTCGAGGAGTTTGTAGACAAGCAGCAGGCACAGGAGTCATTCAAAGGCACTGTACTATATAAAGAGAAACCCCAATACTGGAGCGGTTTCCTTGTAAATATACTTCCCCTTATATTCCTTGTGGGTATATGGATATTCCTGATGCGCAGGATGAGCGGTGGCGGAGGAGCCGGCGGCGGTGCAGGAGTGTTCAACGTAGGAAAGTCACAGGCCAAGCTGTTCGAAAAGAACGACAGTAACCGCATAACATTCAAGGATGTGGCAGGTCAGGAAGGCGCAAAGCAAGAGGTTCAGGAGATTGTGGACTTCTTAAGAAACCCCAAACGATATACCGACCTTGGTGGCAAGATACCCAAGGGAGCGCTTTTGGTAGGCCCTCCGGGAACAGGTAAGACCCTGCTTGCAAAAGCAGTTGCAGGCGAAGCTGATGTACCTTTCTTCTCGTTGTCGGGTTCAGACTTTGTAGAGATGTTCGTAGGTGTCGGAGCATCGCGTGTGCGCGACCTCTTCCGTCAGGCAAAGGAGAAGGCACCCTGTATAATATTCATAGACGAGATTGATGCCGTAGGCCGTGCACGAGGCAAGAACCCCTCGATGGGCGGTAACGACGAGCGCGAGAATACGCTCAACCAGTTGCTTACCGAGATGGACGGTTTCGGCACTAACAGCGGTATCATTGTAATGGCTGCTACAAACCGTGCCGACATACTCGACAAGGCTTTGTTGCGCGCAGGACGTTTCGACAGACAGATACATGTAGACTTGCCCGACCTAAACGAGCGCAAGGAGGTGTTCAAGGTACACCTTCGTCCGTTGAAACTCGACGAGTCGGTTGAGATTGAGCTGTTGGCACGCCAGACACCGGGATTCTCGGGAGCCGATATTGCAAACGTATGTAACGAAGCGGCACTCATTGCAGCACGTAAGAAGAAGAACGCAGTAGACAAGCAGGATTTTCTTGATGCAGTCGACCGCATAGTTGGCGGCTTGGAGAAGAAGAGCAAGGTGCTGACATCGAAAGAGAAAGAGACAATAGCCATACACGAAGCCGGACACGCCACCCTGTCGTGGTTCCTTGAGCATGCCAATCCGCTTATAAAGGTAACCATTGTTCCGCGTGGTCGCGCGCTTGGTGCAGCATGGTACATGCCCGAAGAGCGTCAGATAACCACAAAGGAGCAGATGCTTGACGAGATGTGCGCAATACTCGGCGGACGCGCTGCCGAAGAGCTTTTCACAGGCCATATTTCAACAGGAGCAATGAACGACCTTGAGAGAGTGACCAAACAGGCATACGCCATGATAGCATACGCAGGCATGAGCGACAAGCTGCCCAACCTATGCTACTACAACAATAACGAATACTCATTTCAGCGCCCTTACAGCGACAGCACTGCCGAGCTTATCGACAACGAGGTCAAGGAGCTTATAAACAGCCAGTATGAACGTGCGAAGCAGATATTGACCGAGCAGAGCAAGGGACACGCCGAGCTTGCGAAGGTACTGTTGGAGCGTGAGGTTATACTTGCCGAGGATGTTGAGAAGATATTCGGCAAGCGTCCTTGGGCTTCGCGCAGCGAAGAGATACTGGATAATGAGAGTGCAGCAGAGTCCACTGATACCACTGATACAAACGACACAGCTGAAACAGCTGAGATAAAAGAATAACAACAAAAGACATATTATTACTATGAAATCATTTATTGTACGCGCCCTTACAGGCATAGTTTTTGTAGGTACGTTGCTTGCTGCAATGCTATACAATAATATCTCGTTCAGCATTCTGTTTGCCATTGTCACCGGTTTGGCAGTAAACGAATTCTGCAACATAATACACGAGTACAAGAAGACCACATTCAGCACATTGCTCTCTGTTCTTGGCGGTGTATACCTGTTCTTCATATTCTTTGCAGTTACAAACCTGCAGGTTACAGACGTAACCATCATAAGCCTGCCCTACATATTCCTGATTGTATATATGTTCGTACGCGAGCTATACAGAACTGAGGGAGGCGCACTTGACAACTTTGCATATTTTGCACTGTCGCAGGTGTATGCGGCACTGCCCTTTGCAATGTTAAACATTACAGCCACATTCGGTGGTGAGTACAATTATATCCTTCCGCTTGCCATATTCATATTCTTGTGGAGCAACGACAGCGGCGCCTACTGCATCGGCTGCCTGTTCGGCAAGCATAAGATGTTCGAACGTATCTCGCCCAAAAAGACATGGGAGGGATTTGCCGGCGGAGCTGCAGTTGCCCTGATAGCCGGATATGTTATGTCGCTCTATTTCGATATCCTCAACACTTGGCAGTGGATGGTTATGGCCGCATTGGTTGTTGCAGCAGGCACACTCGGCGACCTTATCGAGTCTTGCATAAAGCGTGAAGCAAAAATCAAAGACTCGGGCAACATTCTTCCCGGTCATGGCGGCATACTCGACCGTTTTGACAGCACAATGCTTTCGGTACCCGTAATTGTAATATTCCTGAGCCTGATAGGATAATCACTATTACACGATACAAAAAGGGGCTGACCCAAAGCCCACTTTTAGGACAAGCAACCCCTGTCAGAATACACTCTAGCAGGGGTTGTTCTCTTAGTAAAATGACTTTTGGGTCACCCTCTCTTACTTTGTAAATACTTTTATTTATAATTTGTAGTTAATTAAAATACCACTATGAACCTTGCACATAGAAAGAATATCTGAAACCGCGTAAACTGCTGTTCACCACTTCTCCAAGATGATTTACAGCAACCGCTCTTATGTAAGCGACTACAGAATAAGAGGCATCCTGCATCAAGTACTCTTTAACAATTGTGTTTTGAGTATTAGAATCTGCAGCATTTGCAATACAAACTGTTCCC
>CAJGCJ010000157.1 GCA_904501775.1 uncultured Bacteroidaceae bacterium
GAGTACAACATAAAGGCAGGGGATATTATCTATCTCGACAAGAAGAACAGCAAGGCAAAGAAACCCCACGAGTATCACACCACCAAAGAGGGGGAGAGCCTCTACTCCATTTCGCAGAAATATGGCATAAGGCTAAAGAAACTGCTTAACATGAACCCGCAGTTCAAGAGCTATGCAAAACTGAAGGTCGGGGATATAATCAGACTCAGATAACAACAAGATGGCAACCCAAAAGAAAACGGGTTGCCATCTTGTTGCTGGGTTTGAATAAAAAGAGCTTTTAGTCAAACCCTTCATTTATTTATATGTACCGGTTATCAACGCACAAGTACCTTCTTGCCCATTACCACATATACACCTGCGGGGAGATAGATATGTGATGTTCCGCCGGGCACCTCTACACTCTTCATCAATCGGCCGTCTACCGAGTAGATGTCAAACTTCTGCTCCATAAGTGCTGTAACAGTGATGCAATCGCCACCACGCACTGTAGCCGAAGCGTCGAGCTCGGCAATTGATGTTGTGAAGGCGAAACGTGCAGTCAAATCGCCCATACGCTGCTCAATGCTGCTACCGTTTACGGTAAGTATGTTCTGTAGTTCAACCTTGCACTCCTCGTCGGGCAAAATCTCGTCGCAGTAGAGAGTAAGCGTAGCCAGCTGCTCGCCCAGAGAGAACTCATCCGACTCATCGGAGTAGGCCATAATTCTGTAATAGTTCTCGTCAAGCTGAACAGTCTGGAAGTTATGTCCTTCAACAATTTCGCCTGCCGCCACATCCACAAGAGTCATTCCGAGAGGCAGCACTATATCGGCCTGAAGAGCCTTATATCTGTCGCTGCCTACCGACTGCATTGCAAGCGGCAACTCTACTGTGGTGCTGACATCGGTTACAATCTCAAAATCGTCGAGCGAAAGAATTGCCTGAGCCACAGGAGTATTGTAATAGTAATACGAAGGCACAGCCTCGGCAACTATCACCTGCGATGCGATATCCTCGACATCGCTCAGTTCTACCCTGTTATTGCCGTCAACATCGGCCTTCACAAAGTTGAATGTAGGGTCGGTAACACCCTGCATATAATCGGTTGCAATGACAACATCGTGTATGGTAAGCAGGTTGTTGCAGTCGACATCACCGCGCAGAGTGTAGAGGATGTCTGTTATATCCTCCTTGGCAAGGTTGGCCATTATGTAGTCGTGTCTCTTCTTGAGCCACTCCTTTGTCCTTGTACAAGCCTGATCGTAGCGGTATGAAGAGCCCCATACCGACACATCATTGCTGAACGACCCTTTGGCAAAGTTATAATAGTCGTCGATGTAGTCGAGCAATTCGTTAATATGCCCCTTGGAGACAAACTCTTTCCAAGCCTTATAATAGTATCTCTTGAACTCAGGGTGACGGGTAATTGCACCGTAGAAGTTATATCCCGGCTGGCCATACATAGAGCTTGCAAAGACGCTCGATGCATGGTCGACAGTGCAATAGTCCTTCTTTGTCTCGTAGCCGAATGCCCAGTCATAGTCCCACATAGGGCCAAGGATTAGCTTTGAGTCGGGCGATGTGACATCCTCGCGCCACAAATAAGAACTCTTGGGGTGACCAATCTCCTGTCCCAATACAATGTCATTGGCAAGCATATATCGCGATGCAGTCTCAAGGTCGAGGTAAGGCTCAATGCTCTCGCCGTAATAGAGAGCCTCTTCGAACTGGGTAAACGAGCTCTTTATTGCGCTCAACTTATCCTGTGCTGTGTAATAATCATAATCCGAGAGGTCGGGCTCCTTCACATTCACAGGCAAGTTATAATATGACGATTTGAATTTATAGGTCTCGTCGTAATACTCATCAAGTTCGAGCATAAAGCAGTTACCTGTATCTTCATCTATATCTACGCTGTTGTTGCCAAAGCCGACCTTTTCGGTAAACATATAACTGCCCCTATACTCGCCGTCCATGTAGAGGTCGACAGGAACAATGTGGTTGGTATATGGCACCTGTGCCAGCTGACCAATCTTCATTGCTATTGCATTGGCAAAGAACGAGCCAGTCTGATAATTGGCAAGCAACACCCAGCTTTTACCGTTAGTAAGTCCGAAGGGTTTCTGCTTTGAATCGAATTTCAGCCTATAGGGTTTCTTGGGATAGCTCCATGTACTGTTTCCGCGTCCCTTTATGTTGACAAAACCCTCGAAATCGTCATACATGCCATTACCGTCAATGGTTATCTGAGCAGTGCGATAAGTCTCTTTATCGTAATGTATCTGGTAATATCCTCCGTCCACATCAATACGCACTTTGGGAACGCCGGGAGCTTTGGTAGCAAGCCAATCGATATCAATCCTGTACTCGTTACCGAATGGCATATAACGTGTTTCGTAGACAGCATCCTCGAGCTTGACCGACTCGCCTGTTCCGGGTGTCACCTTGTAGAGACGCAACTCGGCAAGCGCCATGTGGTTCTTGCTATACTCTCCCCTTGTCTGTCTTATTCGCAAATATCTGTAACTCGCACCCAAGTCTATCGTAGGCGAAGTGTACTCTTGAGAGACACCACCGCGGGGTAACCCATCGTTTTCGGCGGTAAGAGTGTGTTTCAAGTCCCAGCTCTGGTTGTCGTCACTTGCATATATCTCGAGTTCCAGAGGATTATATCCCTGTGCTGCACGTGTCATATAATAGAATTGGAACATATTAACCGCCTCGGGAAGTTCAATTGTTATGAAGCACGATACATACAGCGTCGAGTTGTTTGCATCACCCCAAGTCGAGTGGAACATTGTTCCGGGGTCGCCATCGAGCAGATTCTCGAGACCTTCGCCTGTTGCTGCAGAGGGTTTATTTGTCGACAGCATATCAGGGGTTATGTTCATCTGTTCAATCTCTTCCTCGGGCGAGCTCCACACCTCGTCCTTTACCTTAACCTTTGACACCTTGTTGTATCCGGGATATGTCACCACATATGTAGCACCATTGGCAAAATTGGTACGTGTCTCTTTGCTCACCTGCATCACCGAGTCGACATAGGCAACAGCCTTGTCATCGCTAAGATTAAAGCTTGGAGAGAGCCATCTGCCGATGCAGTTAAGAGTGAACTGCATATTCGGAACAACTGTATCGGGTACCGCATCGACAAATAAGTTGGGGTTATACTTGTTGTTGAACTTGAATGTTGTCATAGTAGGCAGCTGAGGCCTTACATTCGAGCAACTGTCGTAATCTGCTGCAGTGTAACAGATTGTGTTGCCCTCGAGAAGAGGGACATAAAGCGTACCATTCTCGACATATGTATCACCGTCGAGCATCTGCAATTCATACGCATCTACACCACCGTCACTAAGGTAGACATAGATACAATTCGTGCCAACGACCACATCATTGTCGATCGTCTGCGCCACCGCGCACACACTGCACACAATAAGCATCAACGGCAACAAAATAAACTTTTTCATACCTTCTATTTTTTATTTGATAATACAAAGTTATCCATATGACCCCATACAGCCCGTCGGCA
>CAJGCJ010000158.1 GCA_904501775.1 uncultured Bacteroidaceae bacterium
GCTGTTTTCGATACAACGGGTTATGTGTGCTATGTTCTTTTCGTTTGCTTCGCGTGCCTTGATGAGCTGCTCCTCATGCAATATGTTGCCTGTTATTGTAGATGTCCGATGATGCAGACTTCCGCATACGGGACATGGCTCACCCTCTTTAAGGCGGCTGCGCAGGGTGGCAATCTCTTGTGTGAGGGTCGCCTTGAGACGCTCGCACTCGGCTTGTGATTCCACAAGATTCTTCTCAAACTCACTCTGTAGCTCTTTTGCTTTGCCAAGCAGTTTGTTCTTTATGCCTATCTCTTTTGCCGAATCCTGTGCCTCGCGCAGATAGTTCTCAATTACAGGGTGTTTCTCTATTATCGGGGTGTGGATGCTATGGGTGGCTATCCAACTGTTTATCTCATTGAGTTCGGTCGTGTGTGCAGATATCCCGCTCTCTATCTTCTGTTGCTCGCTGCACAGTTGCTGCATCTGCTGCTTGTGTATGCTTAGCTTGTCGCTATTTTCCTTAAGCAGTCTGTTGTGGTTGCTTATTTCAGCTTCCAGCTTGGTGGCCTCAAGGATTCGGGGTTGCGCTTCGGCTCTCTCGCGGTTCAACTTTTGTTGCAGCCCGGTACATTCGGCAATCTCGGCCTCTATTTTTGCGTGTCGATCGTTGTATTCAGCGTGCTGCTTGTTGTATCTCTCTGTCTGCTGAGTGAGCTCCCGCTTCTGCTTGTTCAGGCGTACTGCCTCAAGATAGCTGTCGCGTACGGGCTGTATCTTATCTATCTGTGCAAGCAGGGATATGGTGTCGCTTGCCGATTCCATCTGTGCGGTGTATTTTGCGACACTCTGTTGTGCACTCAAGTATTCGGTGTTGAGCTGTTGCATGCGCTCTATCCATTTGAGCTTCTCCTGCAGGGCTGTTATGTTCTTTGTCTCTTCTTCCTCCTGTGCCGACAGAGTCTGATTCTCCTTATTGAGATTCTCTATCTGTTCGGGGGTGAGCAGAACTATTCTTTTTATAATATCCTCTTTTGCCTTGTACTGTGACTCGGCATCGCGGAATTTCTCAAATATCTTGGTCGATATCTGTGCATATATGCCTGTACCGGTCAGCTTTTCGAGTATGTCGGCTTTTTCGTTGGGCGATGCCTTCAGAAAGGCTGCAAATTCGCCTTGTGCAAGCAGTACGGCGCGTGTGAATTGTTCGTAGCTAAGTCCCAATAGCTTTGTGATTGCAGCCTTTGTCTCGGCCTTGCTGCCCTGTATGTAGCTGTTGTCGTTAATGCAGTAGAGTGTGTGTTTCGATGGCTGCAGATTGCCGTCGGCTTTGTTGCGTGCACGGCTTACGCTCCAACGCGCACGGTACTCCTTGCCATCAAGGGCAAGGAACTCAACCTCGGAGTAGCCTTCGCCTGTTCCGTGGCGCAGTATGTTACGGCAGTCGTTCTCTCTTATGTTGTCCTCGTCGCTCTCTTGCGATTTGTTGCCTTTTGCCTTATATGTGCGCGGTGATACTTGAAACAGGGCTATGCACATTGCGTCGAGCAGGGTCGTTTTTCCCGAGCCGGTGTTGCCTGTTATGGCGAATATACCGGCCGAGCGTAGCGGCTCGCTTCGGAAGTCTATTGTGAATTCTCCTTCGAGAGAGGCTAAGTTTTTCCCTTTTATTGATAATATCTTCATCAGTTACTTGTGCGTTTCGTTGTTTGTGTTTTCTGTCTCAACCTCTTTTATTGTATTCATGAGCATCTCTTTAAGAACGGGCGGAAGCTGCTCCTGTCCGTAGTGCCTGCAGTAGTAGTCGGTTGCCAGTTTTATGGGGCTCATGTTGCGGAGCTCGTCGTATGTGAGCGGTGCCAATGTGCTGTTCTCAACTTTGGGCGAAACGGCCTCAATGCGAGTGAGGCGCACCGAGCGTCCTTCAAGCGCTTTTTCTATCTGCATGCGGAGTGTGGGCTCGGGACCGTCTACAAGTATGCGTATCTCGAGGTAGGGCGACCCGGCTGTTATCTCTCCCTTAGGAAGCGCTTCTATTGCCGATAGTGCCTCGTGAAGCGGTTGCGGCTCGTCGGGTATGCTAAGGAGCTTTACAGGTGTGTCGTATATTATTTTCTTTGTCTGTGTCTTGTCATTTTCTATTGTCACCAGTGTGATGCTTTGCCTGTTATCGCGTTCGGCGAATGACATTGGTAATGGCGCGCCCGAGTAGCGTATGTTGTCGTGGCCGCCTATGCTTTGCGCCTTGTGCAAGTGGCCAAGTGCTGTGTAGGATATATGCTGTGTGACGCTTGAGATATCTACATTGTCGAGGCCGCCTATAATGATGCGTTCTGAATTGTCGCCTGTCGATAGTATGCTGTCCGAGGCGTGCAGGTGTCCCATTGCTACAATGGTGCCGTATTGCTCTCTTGCCATCTGTACAAGTGTGGCGTACATCTCCTTTATTCCTTCGTTGTGGTTGGGGGTTGATGGATAGTCGCCTATGCGCAGATAGGGAACAGCAAGGCAGCAGGCATCGTTGCTTACAGGTATTATAAGATGGTTGAAGTCTATACCGTTATCTTCTGTACGGGGCACTGTTCCGCGTACGGTTATGTTGAAGCTCTCGAGGATGGGCGAGGGTGACTCAAGTCGTGCTCCCGAGTCGTGGTTGCCTGCTGTAATTATTATCTTAAGATTCGGGCATTTTTGTGTAGCATCGTGTAAGAAGTCGAACAGGAGTTTCTGCGCCGCAGCAGATGGGTTGGGGGTGTCGAATACATCACCGCTGATGAGCAGAAGGTCGGCTTCGGTTTCGGCTATCTGGTGCAATAGCCAAGCAAGCATCTGTCTATGCTCGTATGAACGGTCGTATCCGTAGAATGTCTGTCCTAAATGCCAATCGGCAGTGTGAATCAATTTCATCTATTGCAATAGTTTGTTTGGTTTGCTAATTTACATAAAAAAACGTATTCGACTTTGCCGAATACGTTTTTTGTATTAAAAATGTGTTTCTTTCCTATTTGATGAATCGTTTCGATAACCAACGTCTTACCGGCTCGTCATAAAGTTTGAGGCATGTGTATGCCAATGTGATATTTATTGCCAATACCAATAGTACAACAGGCCATGTATCGGCAAGCGTGTATAGCTTGTTCTCTATGAGCCATGAGTAGAATAGATACATGACCGGGTAGTGTACAATGTACAAGGGGTACGAGATATCGCCAAGGAATTTGCATATTCCGGTAGATACCGTGTCGGTGGTATCGCCCGATGCCGCCAACCACACTATTATGGGGAATACTATTGTTGTGCAGAATAGTTCGTATAATCCGTTGTGGCTGATGCTGCCTGTTTTTGAGATGTAGGGCACTGAGAAAAGTGCGAACATCACTGCAATTGACATCCAGAATATTCCGCGTACTTTTACAGGCTTGAAATTACGTGCCATGAGCATACCCAGCGAGAATGGGAACATCATTCTGAGCATGCCTCCCCAGAAA
>CAJGCJ010000159.1 GCA_904501775.1 uncultured Bacteroidaceae bacterium
AAAAAGAACAAATTCACCATCTATTTTTCCTTTGAAATCCCTTATTCCGCGTCCTTTGTCGCCTGCTCTGAACTGCAATAATGCATTCCGCGCCCATCTCTTCTCATTTACAGCCTTCACACTTGGGGCTACTGTATCTATTGCAACCTCGTAGCATCCCAACATTGAGATATCGGCAGTAACCCATCCATTGCTGTATCTACCGCCCACATTATGTGTTCCTTTCTTTGTTATACGGCGTATATGGTATTTCTCGGCAGCATACTTCGCGGTATCGCATAACTGCAACGAGAGTGCAACTTTGGAACGCAAAGGATAGGCTGCACCACCCAAGTCGTAACAGCGCGAAAGGGCAAACTTTGAAGGCTGTTCCGTCACATTTATTATTGCATCTTCGAAGAGTTTGCCATGCGGTATCCTTACCCTCATGCCCTCATAGGCAATCTCGTTATTCAAGAACCAGTAGAGATAGTGCGAGCCATCGTCTTCCATTGGAGGGATTGTATCACAAACACCCTTGACAAAAAACCGGTAACGTTTTTCATTTCCGTGATAATCGGCCAGACGGCACTCCACATTATACAACCGTTCCTCGTCTACCATCAGCCAGCCATCGTTTCTGTCGGCCGAAATAAAGCCGAGCGTATTGTTTTCGAGCTTGTACATCAAAGTATACCACTCGTCATTGTTTATATGGCGTTCAAAATCGACAGAGCCGTTAATCTGGCGTGTATCGCGCATGAGATACTCGTCCATGCGGCTCGAAAAACGGAGCGAGTCATCGACATACAGTTCTATGGAATATACTCCATAGCGATTATTCGTATCGTCCATATAATCGTTGGCCCTTACTGAAAATCCGACGCATCCCCATGCAGTAACCGTATCGTTGGAAACAGTGTTCCTAACCCTGCGAACAGCCCTTTTGGGAAGACCGTTCACCACGCCTGCGCCCTTATATGGGGTTATTGCAACAGAATGTATTACAGGAGCTTTCGTATCCTTCAGGCTGTTTTTGTAGAAACGCATCGGGTTAATGAGACTCTTTCCGTCACTGCTCCTTACTTCGAAGTGCAGATGCGGACCAAAGGAGTATCCGCTGTTTCCGGCAATGGCAACTGTTTCGCCACGCTTTACAGGAAACTCACCCGGCTCAAAATTCAAATCCACAGCAAATGTTTCATCTGCATATTGCTTGCTGCGCACGCGCTCGGCCACTTGGGGAAGAAACCTGTGCAGATGCCCATATACTGTAATATATCCATCGGTGTGGGTAATATATATAGCCCGTCCATAACCTCCGGGGGTAACAGTTGCGCGTGATATATACCCGTCAGCAGGCGCCTTGATATGCTTGCCCGTTACGCCTTGGGTCTTGAAATCGATGCCTGCATGAAAATGATTGCTGCGCAACTCACCGAAATTGCCGCTTAGCAGCAATGGGAAATCAAACGGGGCCGACATTGAAACAGTGTCGACCTGTGCATTGAGCAGCCTGAACACTGCCATGAAAGAGAGCAGAAGAAACAGTCGTATTCTCATCTTCTTAATCTCTTTTGTATTTTATTGAAAAAGCGAATAACCCTGTTGAACAACAAGGTGCGTCGAGCCAACACATATATTGTGACCGACAACGAGAGCACTACCACCACTATGCCTGCAAGCCAATATAAATTCTGCGATGAGCTGAAGAACGACAGCAACACCGATACAATAAAGAGAGGAAGCTGCAGAACAAAATAACGTACAGCGTTACCGGACAGGCACATCTTATACTTGTATCGTGCAACAAGGGCCACCACAACAAAGTCGAGCAGATGCGTAAGTGCTATTCCGGCACCTACACCAATAAAACCGGCGATGGAATATCCTGAAACGACCAGCACCACCAACAGTATGTTATATACCGACTCAAGCAACACGAATGTCATAGTATCGTTCTTGGAAACAGGCAGGAAGGATATTGGATAGGTCATTGTCCTCATGAACATACCGAACATTGCAATCTGTGCCATTGGAACCGCTGCCGCAAAACTGCTTTCGTAGAACAGCGGTATAATGACGGGCATTGCCACCACAAAGGCTATAAGCAATGGGGACTGCACGAGCAATTGCACCTCAATCTGCTCGTTGATTATAGTATTGCGCACCTCGACATTTGATGCAACGCCCGAAAGACGAGGATAATACTCGGAATCGAGCGCAGCGAACAGCACACCCGGCAGCAGTGTCATAATAACGAAGCCCGCATTGAAAAGTCCGGCTGTTTCGCCGTCACCGATATATGACAGCAGCGAATAGATAAGCCACAGGGCACACGATGTGAGCATAGAGGCAAAGATATATCCTGCGCCGAGTTTCACAATATCCACTCCCTCTTTCAGCACATTCACAGACAATGGAGATGCCTTATAGGAATAGGAACGCAGCGAAAAATAGAGCATCGTACACATCTGCAGGAAAGATACGCTGAAGAGCGAGGGGAATATTCCGGCAAGCCCCATTGTCATATATAATGCCACAGAGACGCACAATGCCATGACAGCAGAAACTACGGTGTAGAGCGCAATACGCGAGAGTTGTTTGGTACCTCGCAGAACAGCCATCTCGCCATTCGTGACAGCCATAAAGAGGACTACAGGCGAGAGCATAAGGAGGCGCTCAAGATAATAGCTGCTTTCACCAAGTACCCAACCGCTGATAAACGGGGTAATCAGCAACATCAGCAACATGCCGGCAAAGCCCGAAAAGAGCGACACACTGCGTACTACCTTTATGTTATGCAGCACCTTTTCGTCATTACCACTCTCGTGTGCCTCGGAGATTCCTCGCACTGCACTCAGGGACATACTTAGGCCTGTACAGTCGCTGAACATCTGTATGGTACGGTTGAAGAGAGCGATAATAGAGAGTCCGCTCACACCAAGCAGCACACTTGCTATCTTGTTGCGCACGACATTGAGGAGCATCGACAAACCCTGAGCTCCGCCAAACACTCCCAAATACTTTATTACACGACTGTAACCGTCGCTGTTATCCTCACTCTCCTTGAACACCTTTGATAAATTACTACCTTATAACTGCATAAGATAAATTCTTGCGAAGATAATAAAAATAGTTGTAAATTATTTTAAAATCAGAACATTTAAAACCTCCATAATATACATTATTAAATTTATATGAATAAAAACAGGTAATTTTCGGTTTGTAAGCATAAAATTTCGTATATTCGCATTCGATTCGCCGAAGAGCTTTCATTTACCTTAAAAAAAGCATGAAATTAAGCATCATAGTACCGGTATACAAAGTAAGACGTTATCTGCAGAACTGCATTGAAAGCATTTTGCAGCAGACATACACCGACTATGAGCTCATTCTGGTAGACGACGGCTCGCCCGACAGCAGCGGCATCATCTGCGACCGCTATGCGCA
>CAJGCJ010000160.1 GCA_904501775.1 uncultured Bacteroidaceae bacterium
CATTCAACGGTGGTTTCTTCTTGTCGACAAACAAGATTACAGAGCAACAGCTCAAAGCCGGCATGGTAGGTAACACTCTCCAGAACTCAAAGATAACAGTAACTGAAGGCAAAATCACAATATCAGACACATCAGCAGCAGCCACCCCAGAAAAGCAAGACCTTTTCAACACCAGCAACGGTGACGGTGTGATTCCTCCTTACCGCATACCGGGTATTACCACTGCAAGCAATGGCCGACTGATAACTGTTGCATCGCGCCTTGTATGCGGAACAGACCCCGGATATGGCCAAGTAGATATAGTGTGCCGCACAAGCGACAACAACGGCAAAACTTGGAGCGACATCAAGGAGGTGGCTGTAGGTACAGGCAGGACATCGGCAAATGAAAATTACTTTGACACTGCATTCGGCGACCCTGCTATTGTTGCCGACCGCACAAGCAACGAGGTGCTGATTCTTGCTGTTGCCGGATGTACCGTATATGGTAGCTCAATGACAACACGCGAGAACCCCAATCTCATAGCCCTTATACGCAGTAAAGACAATGGCGAAAGCTGGGAAAAACCTGTAAACATAACAGAAGATGTATACAGTCTGTTTGACAATGGCTACCCCATGCAGGCAGCATTCGTAGGCGGTGGCAAGATATTCCAGAGTCGCATTGTAAAGAAAGACAAATACTATCGTATATATGCAGCAATGTGTGCACGCCCCAATGGTAACCGTGTAATCTACTCCGATGACTTTGGAGCTACATGGCATGCTCTTGGTGGAGAATATGCACTCCCTGCACCCGGAGGCGACGAACCCAAATGCGAAGAGATGCCCGATGGCCGCGTAATATTGTCGAGCCGTGTAGGTGGTGGCCGCATATACAACATCTACACATACAGCAACACTCTTGAAGGCGAAGGCGAATGGAGCTCATCGGTGGTAAGTACTTTTGCAGGTGCGGGCCTCACCCCCGGAGGAAACTCCACAAATGGTGAAATAATGGTTTTGCCTGTAGTGCGTAACAGCGACAATAAAGAGATGTACCTTGCACTGCAGTCACTCCCCACAGGAAGCGGACGTACCAATGTGGGTATTTTCTACAAAGAACTTACAGAGGTTAACGATTTGAACAATATTTCCAACTTTGCAACAGACTGGAACGGATTCTACCAAGTGAGCAATACATCCTCGGCTTACAGTTCAATGGACCTCCAAGCCGACAACAAGATTGGTTTCATCTACGAAGAGACACTTACAGGATTCGGCAAACGCAACAATCCCGTATCGACATGTTTCCCCACAGGAGCAGGACAGCACAATTTTGATGGTTTTGATAATATATACGTTGCTTATGACCTTGAATACATCACAAACGGAGCCTATACAATAAAGAGAAATGTAGACCGCCGCACATTCCTTAAGGAATATTTCACAAGCGTCGCTCAAAACTCATCGGACGAGATAAAAGCAGCAATAGCCGAGGCCCTCGAAAGCCTGAGCAAGGAGCCCACTGTCGAGGAGATCGACAACCTGTACGCTATTCTTGCAAACATAAAGACACCCGATAAATGGGATGGTAAAAAATTGACTTTCACCAATATTCAGCAGAATGGCAAGGAGTACACTCTTTATATAAAAGAGAACAACACTCTCGACCTGAGCACATCTTCGGCAAAGGAGATTGGCGCAGCAGCTGAATTTCTATGTACAAAAGAGAAGAGCGGCAAATACAGTTTTTTCAACGAGGAGAAACAGCTGTATATGATATGGCGTGCAGGAAACAACTATGGCTACAACAACAATAGCGGAACACTTGACAGCTACAACTCGACCTACTGCGACTGGAGCATTAATGCAGGTAGCAAGATTGAAGACACATATTACATTGTCAGCAAGAGAAAAGACGGCTCCACAGATGGTTCTATTATAATAATGGCGACAGGAGTTTTTGATGCATGGTCAGCTTCAGAAGGACTCAGTGCCAATTACAGTAATCTTTTTCGCATTGGTATAATAGAAACAACTGGCATAGAAAACATTGAAGAGAGGGAGAAGAGCGCTACTATATACGACCTCACAGGACGTGCGGTAACCGAAATCAACTTGCCGGGAATATACATTATAAACGGTAAAAAGATTCTGGTAAAATAACACCGTAACATATAACATAAAGAGATGGAACAGCCACAGTTGTTCCATCTCTTTATGTTACACACACATCATTATGTAAACAACAGTCACTCATCAACCCCATTAAAAGCAGCATCGGAATGCACTCTCAGCACATTACCCGTAACGGGATGGATAAATTCCAGATAGGTGGCATGCAACATGAGCCTTTCATCGGCAACGCCATACAATTCATCGCCCACGATAGCACAGTCGAGCCCATCGGCATGCGCACAATGCACACGCAGTTGATGCGTGCGTCCTGTCAACGGATAAAGATTAACCAGCGTGCATTGTTTTCCCAAGTAGCTGAGTTCTTTTATAACAGAGTAATCGGTTACAGCCTCTTTTCCATGCTCACGACTGACCATCTGCAAAGGGCGGTTCTCGTAATCGGGCATCAGAGGCAACGATATCTGCCCCTTGGCTGACGGAAGCACCCCCGCAAGCAGGGCAACATATCTCTTTTTTACCTTCCGCCGGGCAAACAACGATTGCACTGCTTTATATACAGATGCACCTTTTGCTGCCACCAAGAGGCCCGAGGTTGCCATATCAAGACGGTGTACGACAAATATGTCACTCCTGTCATATTTTGATGCAAGCCACTCCTGCACAGAGACTCCGCCCACCTTGCCCGGCACCGACAACATTCCCGACGGCTTATCTACTACAAGCATCCACTCATCTTCGTAGATAACGGGGATATCAGAGAATCGTTCCCCTGAATACAACAGAGGTGATGGCTCCACATCCAATCCTTGAAGCATATAATTGAGCAGTGGCTCGCATTTCTCTTTGCACGAACCATAGAAATAACCGTCCTTACGCAACTGACCTGCAGGCGATGCTCCAATCCAGAACTCGGCCATACACAGGGGCGTCAGCCCGCTCTTAAAGGCATATTGCAGAAGTTTTGGAGCAGCACACTCACCTGTCCCTGCAGGTGGCATACATCCGCGTTCACTCTTGAAGACATCGAGCAGGCATCTCTTTTCGCCACGTCCGTTAAAAAGGAGAAACTTGCTGAATAACCACTCCTGAAGTGCTGCCGAGCGCTGTTTGCGTTCATCCTTAAGAGCCTCTATCTGCCTGTCGAACAGCCGAAGCCTCTCTTTGCATTCATCTACCTTGTGCTGCAGTCTTTGGGTAAGCCTTTTAAGTTCGGCCTTCTGATGCTGACTCTCGCGCACAAGAGCAGCCTCGTCGGCTGATGTAAGAGACCCTGAGGCAC
>CAJGCJ010000161.1 GCA_904501775.1 uncultured Bacteroidaceae bacterium
AATTATATCATACCATACGCAATATAAAGCCATGGGTCAAGTTCGGCATATCACCCTTTGGCATCTATCGTAATCAGAAGAATTTTGCCGAAGGTAGCCTCACTAATGGTTTGCAAAACTACGACGATCTTTATGCAGACATCCTCCTATGGATAGACAAAGGATGGGTAGACTACACCATCCCTCAACTCTATTGGGAAATAGGACACAAGGCTGCAGATTACGAGACTCTCGTAAAATGGTGGGCTGAACATGCTTCTGGACGTCCTCTCTTCATAGGACAAGATGTAATGCGTACCGTAAAAGCAACCGACATAAATGATCCCACACAACATCAACAAGCCCATAAAATACATTTACAACGTAGTTACGAATCCATCGAAGGCAGTTGTCAGTGGCCCGCAAGCGCTGTAGCAGACAACGTAGCAGGATATGCCATGGCACTCACAGAGGAGTATCACCGATGGTTAGCTTTACAGCCTGAGTTTCCTTTCATGGACGACCATGCTCCTCGAAAGGTTAGGAAAGTGAGTGTAATTTGGACCGACGAAGGCCCCGTACTCTGTTGGACCGCACCCAACTATGCTGATGAAATGGACCGTCCTATAAAATACGTTGTGTATCGTTTTGTCAAAGGTGAAAAGATAAATCTCGATGATGCCACAAAGATTGTGGGGTTCACACAAAGTACATTTTTCCCCCTCACCTATCAAGGCGGCAAAGTCAAATACACATACGTAGTGACCGCACTCGACCGCTTGCACAATGAGTCAAAGCCCTGCAAAGAGAAAATAAAGTTATAAACAAAGTTTATTCACTTGTTTTTATTACCTTTGTAGGTTCAATCAGATATAGATGACGGCAAGATTGTGCAGACATATTGCAGCATGGATTAGCTTAGCGATGTTCTCGCTCAGCTCGTTTGCACAGCAAACGAGACATGAAGAATTGTCTATTACTTCAGACTCTGTACAGAAGCACACCACTTCTTTTGCAGACAAGCAGCCTCTCGTTATGCCCGCTGATTCAATCTCAGGCGATTCTATCACCAAGGAACGAAACGATTTGGAAGCCCCCGTTATCTATCAATCAAAAGATTCCATGGTATGGTATAAGAATGGTAATGCTTACCTCTATGGAGAAGGGCAAGTTAACTATCAGCAGATAGAACTCAAGGCGAATGAAATAACGATTGACCTTGAGACTTCTACAGTATATGCCCAGGGTACAACCGACACGTTAGGTACAATCACTGGCCGCCCGATATTTGCAGATGGCAATACCCCCTACGAATCGGAAACGATGAGTTATAATTTCAAATCAAGAAAAGGACTCATCAATAACGTAACCACCCAACAAGGTGAGGGTTACATGACAAGCAATACGGTAAAGAAAGGCGCAGATGACGAGTTTTACATCCGCAACGGACGCTACACAACCTGTGAGGATCACGAACATCCTCACTTTTATCTTTCGCTTACTCGCGCCAAGATGCGCCCCAATGAAGACATTGTTTTCGGCCCCGCCTATTTAGTTGTGGCCGATGTTCCATTGCCCTTGGCACTACCCTTTGGTTTCTTTCCCTTCACCAAAGATTACTCATCGGGCTTCATCATGCCCTCATATGGTGATGAGCTGGAACGCGGATTCTACCTACGTGACGGAGGTTACTACTTTGCCATCAGCGACTTGGTAGACCTGAAACTCACAGGCGAAATATTCACTAAAGGTTCATGGGGAACAAGCGCCATATCAAACTACCGCAAACGCTACAAATATTCTGGAAATGTAAACCTCAGCTACATCGTGACTAAGACGGGCGAAAAGAACATGCCCGACTACTCGGCCTCAAAAAACTTCAAGATTGTATGGAGCCATCGGCAGGATGCCAAGGCTAACCCCAATCAGAACTTCTCGGCCAGCATTAACTATGCCACCTCAAACTACGAACGTAACAATCTTTCAAGCATGTACAACCCTGCTCTTACCTCGCAGAGTATACGTACTTCCAGTTTGAGTTATTCACGTAGTTTCCCCGAGCAGAAGTTCAACCTCTCCAGCTCATTTAACATATCGCAGAATATGCGCGACTCTACCTTGTCGCTCACACTGCCATCACTCAACTGGTCGGTAAGTCGCATATACCCTTTCAAGAAAAAGAAAGCCCGTGGCGAAGAAAAGTGGTATGAAAAAATATCATTCACTTATACCGGCTCGCTCAGTAACAGTATCACAGCCAAGGAAGATGAGATTTTCGAGAAAAACATCATTAAGGACTGGAGAAATGGTATAAAGCACTCTATCCCTGTCAGTGCTACATTTACAGCCTTCAAATACATCAATATCACCCCTTCGTTTAACTACACCGAGCGATGGTACAGTTATAAGGTAAATCGTGCTTGGGACGAAGAACGCATGCGTGAAGTACGGGACACCACTTATGGTTTCAATCGCGTATACAACTACAATCTATCCGTCAGTGCGAACACCAAGCTTTATGGTTTCTATAAGCCACTAATCGGCAAGAAGGTACAGATGATACGCCATGTCATGACACCTTCAGTCAGTTACACTCTAACGCCTGACTTTGGAGACTCCCGATATGGCTACTACAAATCGTACACCTACACTGACTCCAAGGGCGAAGTGCGTACCGTAGATTACTCACCCTATGCAGGCTCGCTCTACGGAGTACCGGGCAAGGGAAAATCAGGAAGTATCAGTCTCAATATATCCAACAACGTAGAGATGAAGGTCAACACAAAACGCGACTCTACGGGAGTAAAAAAGATTAGCCTCATAGACGAGCTTGGTGGAAGCATTTCATACAACATGGCTGCAAAAAAGCAGCCTTGGAGTAATCTCTCTACTCGTTTGCGTTTGAAGCTGACAAAGAACTACACCTTCAGCCTCAACTCCGTTTGGGCAACCTACGCTTACGAGTTTAATGAAAATGGGCGTGTCGTTGTAGGTGACCGCACAGAGTGGTCGTATGGCCGCTTTGGCCGTTTCCAAGGCATGAGTCAGAACTTCTCATATACCTTTAATAATGGAACCTGGAAGAAATGGCAGGAGCAACTTGACAAACTCTTCAATCCCAAAGAGGAAGAAGATGAGGAGGAAGGCACAGCAACCGCTTCCAACACGCAAAGTGCACCCAACAAACGAGCCAGTGATAGTAATACTGACAGCAAAGGGGAAGCTAAACTTGACGAGGATGGTTACATGAAATTCAACATACCCTGGTCATTCTCGGTTTCGTATGGTGTCACTATGAGAGAAAACACTCAAGCCGAGATTAAGAAAAAGAATATGCGTTATCCCTA
>CAJGCJ010000162.1 GCA_904501775.1 uncultured Bacteroidaceae bacterium
GGCACGTCGCGTAAGCGAGGCTACCGGTAACAGCGCAGTGCTTGTTACCGATGTGGGACAGAACCAGATGATGTCGTGCCGTTATTTTAAATTTACAAAACCCCACAGCGTGCTTACTTCGGGCGGTTTGGGTACTATGGGATACGGACTGCCTGCAGCGATAGGTGCAACATTGGGTGTTCCCGACAGAACAGTCTGTGTCTTTATGGGTGACGGCGGATTGCAGATGAACATACAGGAGTTTGGTACGATAATGGAGCAGAAGACACCTGTGAAGATGATTCTTCTCAATAACAATTATCTTGGAAATGTGCGTCAGTGGCAGGAACTCTTCTTTAACCACCGCTATTCGTGCACCCCAATGCTGAACCCCGATTACAATATGATAGCTGCGGCATACGGAATCCCGTCTCGCCTTGTAGTAGACAGAGCCGAGCTTGATGATGCTATACATGAGATGCTCGACACAGAGGGTGCATTCCTGTTGCATGTGGCGGTAGAGGAAGAGGATAATGTAATGCCGATGACTCCTCCCGGTGCTTCAGTAGACGAAATGATTTTTGAATAACAGAGCCAAAATGAATGGTATGGATAAGAAATTATATACGGTAATCATATACTCAGAGAACCTTGCCGGTGTTCTTAATATGGTAACGGCCGAGTTTACACGTCGACAAATAAATATCGAGACGTTGAATGTGTCATCTTCATCAATTGAGAATGTCCATCGTTACACAATGTCGTTGTGGTGCGATGAGGAGACAATAAAGAAGGTAGTAAAAAGACTCGAGAAGAAGATTGACATTCTGCGTGCCGACTATTATACCGAGGATGAGATTTTTGTACAGGAGGTGGCTCTGTATAAGATATCGACTCCAAAACTGCTTGAGAACAAGCATATCTCAAAAATTATCCGTCATAACAATGCGCGTGTGATTGAGATAAATTCGACCTACACCGTTGTCGAGCAGACTGGAAAGACCGAGACTATTCTGAAGCTGTACAAGGAGTTTGCGGCCGAGCAGTGTGTGCTGCAGTTTGTGAAGTCGGGACATATTGCGGTGACCCGTGATGTGATTGAGCATTTGACTGAACAGCTATATGTGTTTGACGAGGATGCCAAGCGCGTCAAATGACATTTTTGAATTAAAGACTTAAACTTAATTATTATAAAATTTCTAAACATTATGGCAGAAATGAATTTTGGTGGAGTAGTAGAGAATGTAATTACTCCCAAAGAGTTTTCACTCGAGAAGGCACGTGAGATATTGAAGAACGAGACAATTGCAGTTTTGGGATATGGCGTACAGGGTCCCGGACAGGCATGTAACTTGCGAGATAATGGTTTTAATGTTATCGTTGGCCAGCGCGAGGGCAAGACATATGACAAGGCTGTGAGTGATGGTTGGGTCCCCGGTGAAACATTGTTCTCACTCGAAGAGGCTGCCGAGCGCGGTACAATTATCTGTATGCTTCTCTCTGACGCAGCACAGATTGCAGTGTGGCCTAAGGTGCTTCCTTATCTTACAGCAGGCAAGGCGCTCTATTTCTCACACGGTTTCGGAATCAACTGGAACGACAGGACAGGTATTGTTCCTCCTGCTGATGTGGATGTTATCATGGTTGCTCCCAAGGGCTCGGGTACATCGTTGCGTACAATGTTCCTCGAGGGTCGTGGCTTGAACTCTTCATATGCGATATATCAGGATGCAACAGGAAAGGCTATGGACCGTGTATTGTCTTTCGGTATCGGTATCGGCTCGGGATATATGTTCGAGACTACATTCCAGCGCGAGGCTGTGAGCGACCTTACCGGTGAACGCGGTTCGCTTATGGGTGCTATTCAGGGATTGTTGCTGGCTCAGTACGAGGTGCTTCGCGAGAACGGACACACTCCTTCTGAGGCGTTCAATGAGACTGTTGAGGAGCTTACACAGTCGTTGATGCCTCTGTTCGCAGCCAAGGGTATGGACTGGATGTATGCCAACTGCTCTACAACAGCACAGCGCGGTGCTCTCGATTGGATGGGCCCCTTCCACGATGCAATCAAGCCTGTGATGTATCAGCTTTACGAATCGGTAAAGACAGGTCGCGAGGCTCAGATTTCTATCGATTCAAACTCTCAGCCCGACTATCGTGAGAAACTTAACGAAGAGTTAAAGGCACTTCACGAGAGCGAGATGTGGCGCACAGCCGAGGTTGTACGTCAGTTGCGCCCCGAAAATGATGTAAAGTGATTCAAACAAGAGAGGGCATTGACTGCAGCTCTGTTTGTGAAATAGGAAAATCCCCACTGAAAAGTAGGGGATTTTCCTATTTTAATAAGATTTATTATAGCTATCTTCGCAGTGTGAAATAGAATATGAACAAATAATTACACCGTTATGAGAGTTTCATTGTTATTGTTGTCGCTGGTTTTGTCGGCTGTTGCATATGCACAGGTCGACGATATATACTTTGTTCCCAAGAAAGAGAAAAAGGTTGCTGTTGAAAGAACAAATGATATATACGATGATTATGACACAGGGGTAGGTATCGCCAATACCATTGACGACGATGTGTATAACCGTCGTGTAAATGTTTTAGAGGAGTCGGTTGACGATGAGGAATACGAAGAGAGCGACCTATTTTCCGATGAAGATGAGTATGAGTATTCATCGCGCATAGTACGTTTTCACAGCCCTCATAGGGTTATTGTGAGCAGTCCGTGGTATTGGGATGTTGTTTATACAAGCGGTTCCAATAATTGGGTTATATATGATGATGGCATTTATTGGGATTTGTATCCTTCGTACTACTCATCGTGGTATTATCCCCATTGGTCATGGAGTATGTCATGGTGCGGCGGCTATTACGGATGGCATTTTGGCTATAATAATTGGTGGCATCATCATCACCATTATTATCCCCACGGCGGATGGTATCACAATGGACATTTTGCAGGTGTAGGTCATGGTATAAGGGATAATCGTGTGCCTCCTATGATGGACATGAGAACAGGCCATCTCTCACAACGTGGCAATACTGATGGCCGTGGCAATAATAGAATTGCCAATACAAGCGGCAACGGTCAGCGTCGCCCCACAGGTGTTAATGGTGCGAACGGCAACGGTCAGCGTCGTCCCACAGGTGTTAGCGGAGCAAACAGCAACGGTCAGCGTCGTCCCACAGGTGTTAGCGGTGCAAACGGCAACGGTCAGCGTCGCCCCACAGGTGTTAGCGGTGCAAACGGCAACGGTCAGCGTCGCCCCACAGGTGTTAGCGGTGCAAACGGCAACGGTCA
>CAJGCJ010000163.1 GCA_904501775.1 uncultured Bacteroidaceae bacterium
GCTGATGCTGCCTCTTATGCTGGTTGCACAGGAGCGCAAGGTGCAGAACAAGCCATATATCGACTACCGCCGCTTGCACTATGGCTTCTTTATAGGTGTGCACATGCAGGACCTTGAGATTTATAATAATGGTTTTGTTACCGAGAACGGCGAGCAGTGGTATGCCGATGTGGCATCGTATAGTCCCGGATTCAGTGTGGGTGTGCTGGCCGATTTGAGAATAAACTCGCATCTGTCACTACGACTTATCCCCACAATGCATTTCGGTGATAAGAATGTGGTGTTTCGTGATGCTGCCAGTGGTGCAATAGAGCGTCAGCAGTTGAAGTCGACATATGTGTCGTTGCCCTTTGAGGTAAAATTCGCAGCCGAGCGCTTTAACAACTACCGCCCTTATGTGATTGCAGGCATAAGTCCCATGGTCGACCTTACAGTGAAGAAACAGCGCCCCCTGCTGGTGAAGAGTTTCGATACAATGATTGAATTCGGATTGGGATGCGATTTCTATCTTCCCTTCTTCAAGTTGAATCCCGAGATAAAGTTTGCTTTCAGCCTTCTCGATATCCTTGAGAAGAACCGTACCGACCTTCTTGACGAGAGCCTTCGCAAATTTACCCATTCGGTAGATAAGGTTGTTGCCAAAATGATAGTTCTTTCGTTCTATTTCGAGTGAAAAAGTCGATATTTTAGCTAAATTGTTTGCTTTTTATAAAAAAGTATATACATTTGCAGACAAAAGGTGTGTGATGCACGCCTTTTTCTTTTAAAGTGTATGTTTATGCTGTATATGTGCAATTTGAGAATTAACCTATGGTGGCGCTACTCGGGACTATAATCGTGAGCGGCCCTGCTGTAATTGTATGATACAAGTAATACGGTATAGGTTTGCCTCACAATGGCAAACCTCTTTTTTTTGATAAATTAAAAATAGCAGGATATGACAATGAGCAAGAAACGTTTCTTCCTTGCCGAAGATGAGATCCCACGTCAATGGTATAATATACAGGCCGATATGCCCAATAAGCCGCAGCAGATGCTTATGCCGGATACAAAAGAGCCTGTGACCGTTGAGGAATTGTCGAAACTGATTTCAAAGGAGTCGGCGCGTCAGGAGTTGAATACAACCGACAGATGGATAGATATACCGGAGCCGGTGCTTGAGTACTACAGATATTACCGTTCTACACCGCTTGTCAGGGCCTATGGCCTTGAGAAGGCTCTGAATACTCCGGCCCACATCTATTTCAAGAACGAGAGTGTAAGTCCCATCGGCTCCCATAAACTGAACTCTGCCCTTCCGCAGGCCTATTACTGCAAGCAAGAGGGATGCACGAACATAACCACCGAGACAGGTGCCGGACAGTGGGGTTGTGCCCTCTCCTACGCCTCAAAGGTTTTTGGTCTTGAATGTGCTGTCTATCAGGTAAAGATAAGTTACGAGCAAAAACCCTATCGCCGCAGTGTTATGCAGGCTTTCGGAGCACAAGTGACTCCGTCACCCTCAATGTCTACACGTGCCGGCAAGGATATATTGACAAAATATCCCAATCATCAGGGCTCTTTGGGAACAGCAATTTCCGAGGCCGTAGAACTGGCACTTACAACACCGGGTTGTAAATATTCGTTGGGTTCTGTCATGAGCCATGTCAGTCTGCATCAGACTATTATAGGTCTCGAGGCCGAGAAGCAGATGCAGATGGCAGGTGAATATCCCGATGTCGTAATAGGCTGTTTCGGTGGTGGCTCCAACTTCTCGGGAATAGCATTCCCCTTTATGCGTCACAATATTTTTGACGGCAAAACAACACGTTTCGTGGCTGCAGAGCCCGAGTCGTGTCCCAAACTCACCCGAGGAAGGTTCTGCTATGACTATGGTGACGAGAGTGGTTACACGCCCCTTATGCCTATGTTCTCGTTAGGACATAATTTCAAGCCTGCAAATATACATGCAGGCGGATTGCGCTATCACGGTGCCGGAGTCATTGTCTCGCAGCTGCTCAAGGACGGCCTTATGGAGGCTGTTGATATAAGCCAGTTGAGTTCGTTCGAGGCAGGCTTGCTTTTTGCAAAGTCCGAGGGTATAGTGCCGGCTCCCGAGTCGTGTCATGCAATAGCCGCGTCCATTGACGAGGCGCTCAAATGCAGGGAGAGTGGTGAAGAGAAGGTTATCCTCTTCTGTCTTTCGGGACATGGCCTCATGGATATGTCGGCCTATGACCAGTATATCGCAGGCAGTCTCGGCAATTATACAATAAATGACGAAGAGATTGAGAGAAACGTAGCAGGATTATAAGATATATGACAGACGATAATATAAAAAAGATTATGTATGTGCATGGCTTTGCCTCTTCGGGCAGCTCGGGCACAGTGATGGCATTGCGCCGCCATTTCCTTGGATGGCGTGTGGTTGCTCCCGACCTCCCGGTCGACCCCTTTGAGGCTTTGCAACTGTTGCGTGATACAATAGAGGCCGAGAAACCTGATGTGGTGATAGGAACTTCCATGGGTGGCATGTATGTGCAGCAGTTGCGTGGCATAAGGCGCATAGTGGTAAACCCTTCGTTCGAGATGTCGCGCTCGCTGCTCTTTGGTAAGATGGGGCGAAACAAATATACCTCAAAGCGCAAGGATGGTGTAACAGAGTTCCGTGTCGATAAGAATCTTGTAGAGCGTTTCAAACAGATGGAGCGTACTCAGTTTGATGGAATCACGGACGAGGACAAGAACCTTGTTGTGGGGCTTTTCGGTGACAAGGACAATGTGGTGCACTTCTATCCCCTTATGGCCAAAATGTATGGCGAGGAGCGCTGCCGTTGGTTTGCCGGCGAGCATCGCCTGAACGATGAAGTGCTGAAGAAAGTGCTTGTGCCTCTTATTGACGATATGCTTGGCTGATTTATATCTGCAGCCATTTGTTCTACAATATATAGCCAATAAATAAACAGGTGACTCAAGTTGGGATAGGTCTTTTTGTTTTTAACTGATTGATTTTCAGTGTTTGTTTTTACGAAAATTGCGAAATCCTACATAGAAGACTACATGGAGGTTGTGGTTAAATCCATTTCCTATTTTCGGATTTCTAAAATTTGAAAATTCTATGTTATTACTCTCTTTCTGAATAGAATCAACAGATATAAAAACAGCGTCATTTAGCCATAATATCTATCGCTAAAATAGCTTGTTGATATCCATTGATAAAAATTCCTCCACTCCTATACCGCCATCACCAACGATAAACGAGGCCTTAGGGTTAAACATCTGTCTGAA
>CAJGCJ010000164.1 GCA_904501775.1 uncultured Bacteroidaceae bacterium
AGATAGCATAGTAGGTTCTTGGAAACAAGTTAACGACTATGGAACAGAGATAACAATTACATTTAACAGCGATAGAACCGGTAGAGTTCAATACGAATATACTGAAGATCGCGGAGGTTCGTACGAAAAATTTGAATACTATTACGACACCGTAGAAAAGGAGCTTACCGTTACAGGCGAGACGCAACTAAATGGAAGATACGATGTTGTAATGACAGCAACAAAACTTATTCTTGAAAAAAGCTACGACGACATTGTATTCGAATTCAAAAGAATTTAAATTCATAATATAGAGGACTACAGAAGTGATACAAACACCAAAAGTTGGAAGTTTTAATCATTACCTGTAGTCCTCTTTTTATGTCAATTATATATATTTTTATTATTCCGTTATATACCCAAATTCTGATTAATAACAAAATAATTACACTGGAACACACTTATTAAGAAATGCAGGAATAGCATTTGCCGGCTGTTTCCCGATGTTTACAGGAACTTTGGCCTTGCTGGGTGGTGCAGAAGTCGATGTTTATGAAAATGGGAGTTTATACTTCAGTTCAACATGCTTGTATAGTGTCACAGAAGAGAACAAAGGAGGATCAATCTAAAATTAAAGGATATTCCTGAAGCCAGCATTAAAATTGACAAAAACGGGAACATGAGTTATTACCACCCTAAAGTAGATATTGAAGGGGATATATATATACTCAAAATCTCTGCAAAGAAATAGCAAAAAAGACGACTTTGTTTAACCAGTTAACAGTAACAGGTAACTTTTAGGTAGCCTGTTACTGTTAACTGTTATAATATAATGCTTGAACATTTTGCATAATAAGACATCCATGTATGTCTAAAAAATAAACCATAAGAACGGTTTGAATACACATCAAGCTTCATAAAAAAATAAAGTATATTTTGCGCATATCACTCATTTATTTATCTTTGCAAGATATAACATTCGTTAAACGTTTATATTCAAAACTGATGAACAATCTAAAGAGAAACAAATATTGGGAATGGGCCTATCTTCTTATGTATATGCCATTCATCGTTACAATATTGTCTCATATATTTGTCAGCGGAACAAGATTAAAGGCCGAAACTTGGCAAATAACAGAGTTGCTCATTAACTATCAGGGCGGGTTCATACGTCGTGGTCTGATTGGAGAAATAATGTACTTTCTAAAAAGCACATTAGGAATAGACGTAATTCTACAGGCATATATTTTCTCTATCGCGTCGTTCATTCTTTTCTCATATCTCATTATAAAAGATACAATAAAGCGAGGTTATTCAATACTGATGCTACCGACAGCAATGCTCTTGTCATCACTTTTTGTATCGGAACATTGGGTAAGAAAGGATGTGTTCATCATGTTGTTGTTTTATGCCGTTGTACGCCTGCTAAGGAACAGGAAGTTCTTCAACTATCTGCTCGCAAACATATTACTGATAATAGGAACTTTATCGCACGAGATAATATTATTCATCGCTGCACCAACAATACTGATTTCTCAGTTAACCTACGATGACAAACGAGTTGGCATTAAAAAGTTACTAAGAGGTGTTGCAACATCTATACTCTATTTCTCTCCCGTACTTGCTACAGGAGTCCTTGTAGCCATAAACAAAGGAGACATTACAACAGCACAAGCCATTTGGGACTCATGGGTGCAACAGGGAGTACTGAACACAGAGATGAAAGGTGCAATTGCAGGTGTAGGTTGGACAAGCAAATACGCCATTGAATATGGAACAGAAGTGTGGACAACAGTACGTTGCGGAGTATATTATCCTATCATGTGGACGCTATTGTCATTATGTGCTTTTGTGATCTTCGTATGGATGTACAAGCCTAAACCACAATTATTTGGATACAAGCCTACAAACGATTTCAACACACAGGAATCGGCATATATAATAATTGCACAATTCCTGGCAGTTGTTCCCCTTTTGCTTGTCTTTGCCGATACAAGCCGCTTGTTCTTCTACGTAGTAATGTCGGCATATATAATAAGGCTCTACGACAACAAGAACTGCTACACTACCCTGCTCGGCAATCTTCCAAAAACAATTGCAAAGAAGATGAATGCCGTTGAGAACTACATAGCAGGACATACAAAATCATTTATAGCTTTTGCATTCATAATAGGATTACCATCGATAAGCGTATCTGCCCTTGAACATATAGTGCTTCATGGACAGGTGGGATTCTTTTTCAAATCTATAATAGATTTAATTAAAGCATTGTAAATTCAAGACCTGAGAGATATGAAAAGATTAGCAGTTATCGGAGCCGGAATTTCGGGATTATCTACAGCACATCTTCTTAAGGATAGATATGATGTGACAATATTTGAGAAAGAGAGCACCCCAGGTGGACTTATAAGATGCCGTAGAGTTGAGGGAGGTCTTTTCCACACCTGTGGAGGTCACATCTTCAATTCAAAGCGACAGGATGTATTGGATTGGTTCTGGAGCAGGTTCAACCGCGAGGAAGAGTTCAGTAAAGCAGACAGAAACTCAGTTGTCTTCATGGCCGATGGAAAACACATCCCATATCCTATAGAGAACCACATGTACTTGTTCGACAATGAAACGCAAAAATCTTTCATTGACGACCTGATTGATATTGCAAGAAACAAAGGATATGAACCGGGCAATTTCGAGGAGTTCCTACGTCATCGTTTTGGCGAGACACTGTACAACATCTATTTCAAACCATATAACGAAAAGGTATGGCGTCGCAGCCTGAAGAATGTTCCATTGTCGTGGCTCGAAGGCAAACTTCCAATGCCTACTGTGCAGGAGATGATATTCAACAACATTAATCAGGTTAAGGAAAAGAGTTTTGTACATGCCACATTTTGGTACGAGAAGATAAATGGTTCGCAGTACATTGCCGACAGACTTTCCGAGGGGCTGAACATACGCTATAACAGCGACATTGCAACCATTACCAAAGAGGGCGACAAATGGGATATAAACGGTGAAAAATTCGACTCTATTGTATTCTGCGGCAATATAAAACAGCTTCCGACACTTTTAAAGGGAGTAGATATATCGGCCTATTCTGAGAGGATTGACGCGTTGGAGTATCATGGGACCACATCGGTATTCTGCCGCATAGAGAGCAACAGGTACAGCTGGATATATCTACCCGATGACAAATATGACTCGCACAGAAT
>CAJGCJ010000165.1 GCA_904501775.1 uncultured Bacteroidaceae bacterium
AAGAACTAATTAAAAGATTATAACAATGGACAAGAATATAAGTTTTAATTTGAAAGTATGGCGTCAGAGAGGTCCCAAAGAACCCGGTAAGTTCGTGACCTATCCGATGAAAGATATTCCAGTTGACACCTCATTCCTTGAGATGCTCGATATCCTTAACGAGGAGCTCATCAACAAGGGCGAGGAGCCTATAGTATTCGATCACGACTGCCGCGAGGGTATCTGTGGTATGTGTTCACTCTATGTAAACGGACATCCTCATGGTCCCGCTACAGGTGCAACAACATGTCAGCTCTACATGCGTCGTTTCAAGGATGGCGATACAATCACAGTTGAGCCTTGGCGTTCGGCTGCATTCCCCGTTATCCGCGACCTTATGGTAGACCGTACAGCGTTCGACAAGATACAGCAGGCCGGTGGTTATGTTTCAATCAACACCGGTGGTATCCCCGATGCAAACGCAATTCCTATCGGCAAGGACATCGCCGAGGAGGCTATGGATGCAGCTGCATGTATCGGTTGCGGTGCTTGTGTAGCAGCTTGTAAGAACGGTTCGGCTATGCTCTTTGTATCTGCAAAGGTTAGCCAGTTCGCTCTTCTTCCTCAGGGTCAGGCCGAGGCTGCACGCCGTGCAAAGTCAATGGTTGCCAAGATGGACGAGCTTGGATTCGGTAACTGTACCAACACACGTGCTTGCGAGGCCGAGTGTCCCAAGTGTATCTCAATCAGCAACATCGCACGCTTGAACCGCGAGTTCATCAAGGCTAAGCTTGCCGACTAATATATCATCAGATATATAAGGATATTTAACGAGAAATCCCCTGATTTTATCGGGGGATTTCTCGTTAATAGTTTGTGTCTTATGCTTTTTAATAATAATATAACAGCTACCTTGTTCTTAAATATCAATAATTGACTACCTTTGTACTATTCCTAAAAAGAGACTATGGTACTTAATTATATTTGGATAGCATTTTTTCTGCTTGCATTCGTCATCGCGCTGTGCAAACTGCTCTTTATGGGCGATGTCTCGGTGTTCCCGGCAATAATGAACTCTACGTTCGAAACAGCCAAAACTGCCTTTGAGATATCGTTGGGTCTCACAGGTGTGCTGTCGCTGTGGATGGGCATGATGAAGATTGGCGAGCGCGGCGGAATAGTAGAGCTACTTGCCAAGGGGCTTGCACCAATATTCAACCGCATATTCCCCGATATTCCCAAAGGGCATCCTGTAACAGGTACCATGTTCATGAACATAGCCGCCAATATGCTGGGCCTCGACAATGCAGCCACTCCAATGGGATTAAAGGCTATGCAGGAGCTGCAAGAGCTCAACCCCAAGAAAGATACGGCAACAAATCCCATGATAATGTTCCTTGTGCTCAACACCTCGGGACTTACACTTATTCCTATGAGTGTGCTTGTCTATCGTACCCAGTTGGGCGCAGCACAGCCTACCGATGTCTTCATACCAATTCTGTTGGCAACCACAGTCTCTACCATTGTGGGCCTTGTCGTCACAAGCATCTACCAACGCATAAATCTGCTTAATCGCACGATGCTTATGTTTTTGTTGGGAATATCGCTGTTTGTGGCAGCCGGCACATGGGGTATGACAATGCTTACACGTGTTCAGGTAGAACTCTTCTCAACCACCCTTGCCAATGTAATGCTCTTCGGAATAATAGTCCTTTTCATCGTGTTTGGTGTGCGCAGCCGCATAAATGTGTACGAAACATTCATTGAGGGTGCGAAAGAGGGCTTTTCTACAGCTGTGAGGATAATTCCTTATCTTGTGGCCATTCTCGTTGCTGTGGGCGTTTTCAGAGCCTCAGGTGGCATGGATGTTCTTGTGGGTGCAGTGGCATGGTGTGTCGAGGCGTGCGGTGGAAACAGCGACTTTGTAGGAGCCCTGCCTACAGCCCTTATGAAACCTCTCAGCGGCAGTGGTGCGCGCGGTATGATGATAGATGCGATGACAACCTACGGAGCCGACTCATTTGCCGGTCGTCTGGCATGTCTCTTCCAGGGAGCAACCGACACCACATTCTATATATTGGCTGTATACTTTGGCAGTGTAGGCATACGCAAGACACGATATGCAATAACATGCGGCCTCATAGCCGACCTTGCCGGAATCCTTGCTGCAATAGCAATAGCATACATATTCTTTGCTTAACATAAAATGATGCAACTATGATAAGTTATCAGACCGAAGGGGTAAAGATGCCCTCTATTAAGCGCCGCGAAACATCGGCATGGATAAAGAGTGTAGCACTCACTCATGGTAAGAAGATTGGCGATATTGCATATATCTTCTGCGACGATGAAAAGATACTCGAGGTCAATCGCGAATATCTGCAGCACGACTATTACACCGATATTATAACATTCGATTATACCGAGGAAAATGTGATTTCGGGCGACCTTTTCATAAGCCTCGATACCGTGCGCAGCAACAGTGAGCAGTTGGGTGTGTCATACGAACAGGAACTGCATCGTGTCATAATACATGGAATATTGCATCTGTGCGGAATAAACGACAAAGGTGAAGGAGAGCGTGAGATTATGGAGATGCACGAGAACAAGGCTCTTGCCATCTGCCCGGCACTTGTAAGTTGATAGGTATCAATATATGCTATTTATATATCTTGTAGCAGTCAATCTGGTTGCATTGCTGATGTTTGGTATTGATAAGCTCAAGGCAAGGCACTCTTTTTGGCGTATACCCGAGAAGACTCTTATACTGTCGGCCCTTGCCGGCGGCAGCATAGGGGCACTGTCGGGGATGCTGTTGTTCCGTCACAAGACACGTCATAAACTCTTTACAATAGGGCTGCCTCTAATACTGCTATTGCAGTTGTTGTTTATTCTATGGGTTGCATCGGGGCACATCAACATAGTATTGTTGCCTGAATGATAAAAAGATACCACAAATTGTTGTTTTTGCAATTTGAATATTATATTTGCGCCATACTTTTGTGTCATTCGTTAATTTAAATATATGTATTATGAATGACAAAGAAAGAGTGACAGCAAAAGAAAAACAACACAGCGATATTCTGTTCTATTCAACCATCCCCGTAGTGCTGAAATACGAAGGCGGATATGTGG
>CAJGCJ010000166.1 GCA_904501775.1 uncultured Bacteroidaceae bacterium
GCATCTTATAATTGCCGGCATAATATGAAACAGAGAGGAGATCGGGAATATCGTCGAGTCCCATGTTACCGCTTCTGATACAGGCTATTGCCATCTCGGTAACCTCGCTGTTGAGGCATGCGCTTGTTTTATAGGCGCGTATATCGCTTTTTCCATCAAAACTGTAGCTGAATGGCTTAGGTGCCTTATCGCCATAGTTCTCATATATCTCGGTGGGAAAGAAAGGCTCCCACTCACTCTTGCGACCAACAACCTTCTTGTTCATCTTGGCAGCCCACGAAGGGAATTCGCCATAATACGACGAGCTGCACCAATAGCCGGTATCGTCATTCTTCCACAGCACCACATCGGCAGCGTGTCCGCCCGCCATGACAGCCACATCGCAATCGGGGGCAATGGCGCAGACTTGCGATTTTCCGCGTGTTGCACGTTTCATCTCGTCGGTAAGTGTGAGCGACTTGAGCTTTACAGGCGATGCCGGATAGTTGGTATACAATCCTTTACACTTGCTATCATCGGTACAGTTAATGAGACGCAGAGATGAGCGGTCGAGCCATTGGCTGCTTACGATTCCACTGACATAAGGATTTGTTCCAGTCATAACAGTGGCTGTAGCCGAAGCACGGTCGATATGTTCAAACTCATAATAGGCATTGGAATACAAACGGCCCTCGGCCATCAATCTTTTAAAACCATTATCGCCATATAAATCGAAGAATTCGTACAGGAAATCGGTGCGCAACTGGTCGATATTGATAGAGAGCACCAATTTCGCGGTATTCTGCCTTACCTCTTGCGACAGTGTGACGATAGAGAATAACAGGAGAAATGAGAATATTAATCTAAAGCGCATATATTATTTTTATATATGTGGAACAACGAACGTACAATAAGTGCAGCAGCACAAGGATAGAGAGCCGAAGAGAATTCCTGTGGCATGAATGGCGACAATAGTATGAATGATGCAACCATCACGACCTGTATCCACATAAAATTGAGGCTCAACCCCTTTTTAATTCTGTAAATAAGAACAGGCAACAGCAGCAAAGGCAGCGGATTGAGCCAAACAAGCAGCCAATTCTCCCCGACTGCAGGATGCTGCGAGAAGAGTACCATAAAGAGCAGCAGAATTCCGACAATGCCTTGCATCGACATCAGCAGTATATCCCACCCCCAAAAACTCTTTTTCGAACGCTTTTCGCACAACATCACCACAAAGGTAAACAACAGCAGCAACAGCGCCACGTTAAAGGGTGTAAGATTATTGCGCGAATGTATGCGTGGCTGTGCCACAAGCAGTTCGTTCTGCTGTGCCACAATGGGAGCAGAAACAAGAGAGTCTTTGATATGCGCACCTGCAAGCTCATCCCTGAAGAGAAGCGGTGCAAACTGTGCCCCACTGCGCATGGCTATTTTGTCGGCATCGGCACCGAGCAGCAGATCCATTGAGAATTCATACCAAGGATAACCGATTGTGTGGTTATGTATTATCTGACGGAAGCTCATGGTATCGCCCTGCGAGGGATTGGAATAGGATATACCGTATTGCGGAGCATATACCTCAAAAATTCTGTCCCTTGCCTTTGTTGTACAGTTGTTGAAGAGGAAATTATATCTGTACTTGCGGTTCCTTGGGTAAGAGTTGACAACCAGAGCGTTTATAATGCTGTTCTTCTGTATTGAATCGAGCGCAAGCACCTGCTCGGTCACACCGGACCCACGCATTGCATACTCAAAGAGAAACGCATCATAATCAACGGTTCCCAGCAGATAGTCGGTTTCACCAAGAACGAAACGCCAGATGAAGTTCGGCTCATTGAAACTGAACAATCCATAATTGAAGACACAATCGATATCACGAGCAGGATCACTTACACGTATTGCAGTGTGGCCGAAAAGGGAGTAGACCTCTTCGCCGGGCGAACATGTAAGCAAACTTACCTTACGTCGGTCGTTCCCGGCAATTGCATCGGATATAAAGAGCGCAAACAACAGCAATAGAAAAGACCTCAATACTTTCTGCACTAAATTACTATTCATAAATACTTTATTAATCATAAAATCACTTCATCATCTTTTTCTAAAAACAGCAGTATACACTGCATCCTCAGGAGCATACATTGTACAAATTCTCTCTTTGCTTACAGTGCGTCCGTATGCGTCTCTCCACTCCACGAACTCGGCTGCATCTGCCGGCTCTGCAATCATTGTAAACGGGACGGAACGTGTTACCGTTATTCCGGTAAACTTGGTATCACCGGGGGTCTCATCTGTTTTCACTGTTACCCGACCCAATGTTCCGTTGTCGGAAACCACCCTAATTTGCGACGCCACACTGCTGCAAGCGGTAATATTGAGTGGCAGTTCATAACACATTCTGTTGAGCTGCGCTTTTGAGTCATATGCACCGTTTTCGGCATTGTAACCCATACTCTTCCATGCTCCGTCGAAGCGCAGTCTCATGTGTGTAACACCCAAAGGCATTTCATAGGGCAGCAACACCTTGACCGTGCAGTCGGAAAGTGTTGCATCAACAGCATCTCTTTTTCCTTTAGACACTATCAGTTCGCCCTCATCGTCAAAATCACCATCGGCATTCAAGTCTATATATGCACTGAGATAACAATATTTCAAGCCATCGGAATCATTATCGCTCCATTTCACTTCGAAACAGCTTCCGCGGGGAACATCAACCGTCTGCGACAACAGATTGAAGAGTTTAGCGGGCAATTCTGCAGCCTCGTATATTGTCACATGCTCGCCTTCAGAAGCAACTGTAAGCCTGTTTATATATTGTGAACAGGCTCTTATATCACCCATATCCGAGGCATCCTCTTGCGGTATGCCCCATTTATCGACAACAAACTCGGCTTTAAGGGTTTCACTCTGCTCCCCGAAATAATAATGACAGGGTGCGTTGCTGACTCTATTTCCATCGGCATCGACCCAGCATGAGAAAGAATATCCTTCATTTGGCCTTGCAACAACCTCGACAGGCAAAGCTGTTGTTACCGATGTGACATTACCGATGCCAACCACTCCATTGCCGTCTGAGATAACAGATACAGTACGCGGGCTGCACTTTCCGTTGTATAGTGCTGCATTAAAGCC
>CAJGCJ010000167.1 GCA_904501775.1 uncultured Bacteroidaceae bacterium
AACAACTTGGCATTACGTTGGTTTTTGCTGGCATTCCTCCAAAAATCAGAATTTAACAAAACCCCTGTCTGCCAATTATTTTGCCCCAAATTTCTCAATTCAACGAATTATATGTAACTTTGCATGGTAAAAATGCTTTTAGATACAATGAATATTTATAAATCATTTTTTCATAGACTGGTCATACTCTTCGTGGTTATGGTTGGTCTTCTCATGTCACAAAGTGCTGTGGCACAGACATTAAAGGGTAGGGTAACTGACGCTATCACAGGTGAAGCACTCATTGGAGCCGCTGTAAAGGTGGCTGAACTTCCGGGAGAAGGTGGAGTGACCAATATGGATGGTGAGTTTAGTATCTTTATTTCTCGCTCGGGACGTTACACCATTGAGACCTCTTATATCGGCTATGAACCGAGCGTGCTGAAAGAGGTGCTGGTGGCGGGTGTCAAAGATGTTATGCTTGACATTACCCTACGTGAGAGCCGTTTTGAGCTGGAAGAAGTGGTCATCAAGCCTCGTGTGAGCAAAGAGGCGACAATGAATCCCATTGCATTGGTGGGCGGTATGATGCTCTCAATGGAGGAAGCCAGCCGATATGCCGGTGGATATAATGATCCGACCCGATTGGTAACAGCCTTTGCCGGTGTGGCAGGACAAGGTGACAGTAACGGTATTTCTGTACACGGTAACGCTCCACAGTTCATGCAATACCGTTTGGAAGGTGTGGAGATTTTTTCTCCCAACCATTTCGCAGATCTTTATAGCGCAGGCTTCGGTATGGTGAGCTCGCTCAACTCTAATGTTATCACCAACTCTGACTTTTTCGTTTCTACTTTCAATTCAAGCTACAACAATGCGCTCAGTGGCGTGTTCGACATGAAGATGCGTGCAGGTAACAACTCGAAATATGAGAACGGTGTGCAGGTAGGTTCAGTGGGTATCGAATGGACCAGCGAGGGTCCTATTTCTAAGGAGCACAACTCCAGTTTTATCTTTAACTACCGCTATGGCTTCTCTACAATCGCCCGCAAACTGAAACTTATTGATACGTATGGTTCACAGTATGACTTTCAGGATTTCTCGCTTAAATTGAATTTCCCGACGAAAAAAGCAGGAACTTTCTCTTTCTTTGCTTTAGGATTTATCGACAAGTCATGGGATGTGGAACTGGACATCGAAGACATCCATTCTATATACGATGCTTCTGATCAGGAAGGTCACCTCTACAATGCTCTTGTAGGAGCTTCGCATAAGATTTATTTCGATAACAAATGGACGTGGCGTAGCACTGTGGCCTACAACATGCAGCACAACAAGGTGGACATGGAATACTGGGGTCTCACCTTCGATGACAATTACAAACCTACAGGTTTCGAAGGTAAGGACTATCCTTCAGCTATCTGAAGCAGAATGAAGACCGTGTAGTGTTCAATACAGAGCTCTCTAAACAGGTTACTCCCCGCTGGCTTGTTCAGTTCGGCGGTGAATATTCACACCGTTTCTTCGACCTGAGTTTCCGCACTGCAGAGAATGTTTATGAGCCTGTGCCGTCTACGCCATATTATGCGACAAAGGACAATACGGGCTTGGCAAGTATCTTCTGGTCAAATGTCTGGAGGCCTTCTGACGAATTGAGTATCAACCTTGGTATATCGGGCAGCTATTTCCTCCTTTCCGAAGACTTGAGCCTTGAGCCTCGTGCCAGCGTGAAATGGGAGCCGGGTGAGCGTCATTCTATTTCTCTCGGATATGGATTGCACTCTATGATTGAGAAACTGGATGCTTATTTCTTCCGTAATGCTGATGGTACTATGGCTAACAAGAACCTCGGCTTCTCTAAGGCTCATCACCTCCTCGGAACATATATGTATAAGTTCACTGACAACCTGAACTTGCGTTTCAACGCCTATTATCAGTATGGCTTCGATACTCCCGTTGGCATCAACGGAAGTACATTCTGTACAGTAAACCGTCTGTTCAATTATATTGAAGAGCCATTGGTTAACGAGGGAAATACACGCAACTACGGTGTAGATGTCACTCTTGAGCAGTATATGAGCCAAGGTTTCTATGGACAGGTTAACGGCTCGCTCCTCAAGTCGGAATATCGTGGACTCGACAAAAAGTGGCGTAGCCAATTGTATGACCGTGGCTACATGGTGAAGGTACTTGGCGGTAAGGAGTGGATGATTGGCAATAGAAAACAGAACGTGTTCAACGTGAGTGTCAAGTATACGCTGCAAGGTGGTCTCCGCCACACGCCTATTGATGTCGATGCTATGAAAACCCATGTGGAGGCCGGTATTATCGACGATCAGCCTATTTATAAAGAGGATGAGGCAATGTCTCTACAGTTCTCACCCACCAGCATTCTCGACCTAACTGTAAGTTATAAGATTAACTGCAAGAAAGTGAGCCATACCATCGCTTTTGAAGGTGTGAACATTCTGCAGAACGAAACACCCTATGCCGTGCGCTACGATTTGGCCACAGGTCAGTTGCGTACCGACAAGTCGGGTATCTCTCTTCCAAATCTTTACTATCGCATAGATTTCTAAGATATTAGCAGAGTAATATACAAAAAGAGCCGGTAGCGAAAGTGACCGGCTCTTTTTGATGCTCTTCTCTTTTATTTCAGATAAGCTTGCTGCCGTAGGCGGAAGGTGATTGAGAGGATGGAACGGAAACGTACGGCCTTGCCTTTATTCTCTTTGGATATCTATCGGGCATGGTGTGTAGGGTATTGAAGCAATGGTTGCCATACGGTAGCTCCCCTTCTGTGCTTTTTTGTGCAACTATATGTCGTGAATCCGACGCTTTTAAAGTGTAATGTACGAACAGCGTATATCATTTAATGTTTGCAGGCGTGTGTATTGCATGTTTGCAGGCTCTGCTGTAGCCATATATTAATATGTTATCAATATCAAGCGACAGCAGCCCAAGACGTAGTGAGAAGTGAGAACAAGTATATCCCTATAAAACAGGGGGCTGACCCAAAGCCCACTTTTAGGACAAGCAACCCCTGTCAGAATACACTCTGGCAGGGGTTGTTCTCTTAGTAAAATGACTTTTGG
>CAJGCJ010000168.1 GCA_904501775.1 uncultured Bacteroidaceae bacterium
AAGGGCTGTATTTATCTGCGAAGGTACTCTTTTTTTGTCGATTTTGCACTATAAAAAGTGCTCTATTTTGTCGGTGAAAACAAGATTTTTACAACCTTTTTCAGGGCTGCCCATTAATGAAACAGACTCCCGTTACAAGGATTCTGTTCTGCTTTTATGACTGCCGATTCTCAAGTCCCGGCCGATGCCGTGTTTTATATTTCCGATTATGCTATCTGTTCTTAAGATGGTCTATGTTATAGTGGAGTCCACGACTCTCTTTGCGCTCGATTGCCTGACGCATGATAAGATATCCCACATTTATGATATTGCGCAGTTCGCAAAGCTCGCGGCTTATTACGCTGCGTTTGAAAAGTTCTTCGGTCTCTTCGTATAAGAGGTCAAGTCTGTTCCATGCTCTCTTCAGACGCAGGTCGGTACGTACAATTCCAACGTATGTTGCCATTATCTCTCCAACCTCTTTAGCATCCTGTGATATAAGTACCATCTCTTCGTTCATTTTAGTGCCCTCGTCGTTCCATTCGGGCACCTTTTCGTTGAAGGTATATTGCTCGAAACATTGCAGCGAGTGCTTGGCAGCCGCATCAGCGTATACAACAGCCTCAATGAGTGAATTGCTTGCGAGTCGGTTGCCGCCATGCAGGCCCGTGCACGAACACTCGCCGACAGCGTAAAGGCGGTGTATGCTCGATGCTGCATTAAGGTCGACTTTGATTCCTCCGCACAGATAGTGTGCAGCAGGGGCAACAGGAATGTAGTCCTTTGTTATGTCAATGCCAAGAGAGAGACACTTTTCGTATATGTTGGGGAAGTGGCGTTTGGTCTCTTCGGGATCCTTGTGTGTGACATCGAGGTATACATGCTCTTCGCCACGCAGTTTCATTTCGTTGTCTATGGCACGTGCCACAATGTCACGGGGTGCCAACGAAAGACGTTCGTCATATTTCTGCATGAACTCCTTTCCATCCATTGTACGCAATACACCGCCATATCCGCGCATCGCCTCGGTAATCAGAAACGAGGGACGGTCGCCGGGGTTGTAAAGTGCTGTAGGGTGGAACTGGACAAACTCCATGTCCTTGACTGTTCCTTTGGCTCTGTATACCATTGCAATACCGTCGCCTGTTGCTACAAGCGGATTGGTCGTTGTCTTATATACTGCACCGCAACCGCCGGTTGCCATAAGTGTCACTTTGCTCAGGAATGTATCTACCTCATTTGTCTTGATGTTGAGCACGTATGCTCCGTAACACTCGATGTCGGGAGTCTGGCGTGTCACATTTACACCAAGGTGGTGCTGGGTAAGTATCTCAATGGCGAAATGGTTGTCAAATATCTCAATATTGGGATGTTTGCGTACTGCTTTTATGAGTGAAGTCTGAATCTCGGCTCCTGTATTGTCGGCATGGTGCAGAATGCGGAATTCCGAATGTCCTCCCTCGCGATGAAGGTCGAAATTTCCCTCCTCGTTCCTGTCGAATTCCACACCCCATGATATTAGCTGCTCAATTTGTGAAGGAGCTTCGCGCACAACCTTCTCAACGGCAGCTCTGTCGCTGATGTGGTCGCCTGCTATCATGGTATCTTCGATATGCTTTTCGAAGTTATCTACAAGCAGGTTCGTTACCGACGCTATTCCGCCCTGAGCAAAATAGGTGTTGGCATCTTCGAGAGTTGTTTTACAAACAAGGGCCACTTTACCCTTATGGGCTACTTTAAGGGCAAAACTCATACCGGCAATGCCCGAGCCGATAACCAAAAAATCAAATTTCTTGACCATAGCACTTCTTATGCCTTTTCCAATTTGCCGCTAAGTTACAAAAAATGCTAAGAAAAAAACTTTCTGTGCATTTTTTTCAGCAAATAATAGTTAGTTTTGTTCCTTGTTAACCGCTGTTCATATATGAAAAGTTATATAGTGGGGCTTTTTCTGCTCTTTTATTTCTCTCTGCCCCAAAAGGCGCAGACTCTTTCCGAAGGTATCGGTGCTCTGCTCGCCGATGAATTGCTGCAGAAGAGTGATGTCTCGCTTGCAGTTTATGATTTGGATGCCGATTCGCTGCTTTACGCGCACCGTCAACATAAATTATGCCGTCCTGCATCGGTGCTCAAGCTGGTAACCTCGTATGTGGCAATCAGCCGTTTGGGCGCAGATTACACTTTTGATACTTCTATTTATGGCAATGAATCGGGCGATGCACATAATCTGTATGTAAAGGGTTGTATCGATCCTCTTTTCGATGAAGATGATATCTTGGCATTTGTCTCGGCGGTGCCAAAGGGTATTGTGGTTGATACTCTTTATGCCGACTGTTCTTATATGGATTCTCTCTATTGGGGTCCGGGGTGGGCATGGGACGATACTCCTTGGGGCTTTCAACCATATATATCACCGTTGATGCTGTGTGGCGGATGTGTGGAAGTCACAGTCACCCCAACGGCTGCAGGCGAGTCGCCAATTGTCGAATCTCTTCCTGTAAGCAGTTTTTATTCTGTTGTGAATGAGGCTGTAAGTGGCAAAGGAGAGAAACTATCCATTATGCGTGATTGGCTCGAAGGCGGCAATGTGATACGCGTCACCGGTTCATGTTCGGTCGAAAAAAGCGAACGCATGAATCTCTATCCCTCGCAGGATTTTTTCCTTGCAGTGCTGCGCGAACGTATCGAGGCGGCCGGTGTAGAAGTGCGTAATATCTCCTTTTCCCATACTCCGTTGTCGGCGACGCTTTTGCATACGGTCAGCCACCCCATAGCCGAGGTTGTCGGCGAGGCTCTGCTCGAGAGTGATAATCTGTGTGCCGAGGCTCTGTGCTATCATTTGGGAGGCACTTATGGCTATAGGCCTGTGCGTCAGGAGATGGGTCCTAAGATTATAGAGTCGTTTCTTGAGTATGAACTCGGTTTTTCTTCCGATTTCAACGTAGCCGACGGCTCGGGTCTGTCACCCTACAGCTATATTTCGGCAGATATCATTCTGAATCTGCTATAAGGATAAATGAGAATAGGGAGGCTCATGATATTGTCATGGCAGGTTTGC
>CAJGCJ010000169.1 GCA_904501775.1 uncultured Bacteroidaceae bacterium
AAGCTGTATAAATGGTATTACCATTGCCATCAGGTTTTACACCCATAAGAAAACGACAACGCTCACCGGCTTTCCAATCATAGTGTATGTAGCTTTGACCACCCGAACCTTCATTTCCAAAATCATTTATTATCGTATTCTCACCTTTTTTTACCAGTGTCACTCGCAACGAATCCGGTATCTCGGCAGGATTGTCGGTTTCGAAAGGACTCCATACGGAAAACAAAATCCTTCTCTTATGCGGACTATTGTTCTGCATTCCGAAGTAACCTTGACTAAATCCACATGCCATATAATAACTGCTGGGAATGTCTCCCTCCTCGGGTACTATCACTTCGTTGTAGAACCACTCCACATCTTCTTTAGGAAGAACATATCCTAAATGCACCGATGGACCACGACGTCCGAAGTGGGTGCTAAAATCGGGTTCAACAAACGCAATATTTTGCATTTCGCCTCCTACAATAACAGCTGCTACTGAACCAAAGCTCTCACCCTCGTTAATTTTAAGGCCACGAATATCCATCTTTATATATCCGGGAGTTTTTACCTTGAATGTTCCCACATCTATACGCGACAGAGTATCACTATTGAGTGTAACTTTTTTTCTCTTGCCTAACAAAGAGACCTCAATACGGGAGTTGCCTTTTGCCTGCAAAGCAATATTTATTTTGCCACACTCATTTGCTCTAAAATAGAAGCTTATTACAGTTTCTTTGTCAATCCAATTGCATACTGAATTACTGCGTTCGTCAATAGAAGCAGAATTTCCAGAGGTAATGTATGCATTACCTGCTGCATTGATTACATATTCACTTTGAGCAGCAGACGGCAAATGAGCCAAAAGAGCAAGCATTAAGGGTGCCAGCAATAAAAACCCATTGAATTTCATTGTAAATTATTTTATTGGTTAATCACATTCTCTAATATTTTACAAAAATAAAAATATTTATCTACTTGCTTATAAAATTTACATAAATTTGATAAAACTTCGAATATTATCGCAAATGATTTCCCATTGTTATCTTGAAGTAACAAACATCTGCAAAGTTATCAACTGTATATTCTGCTCTAAGGCCGACACTATGTGCCGTATACACTCAGACTCACAATTTGCAACAAACTCTTTATTCAATACTCATACCTGTTTAAATAAAGATTTCTGAGGTGCGGCAATTGCCACACATGAGCTGCCTGCTATTTACAAAACAGTGGAGCTTATACGCCGGGTATAAGCTCCATTTATTGATGTCGAAAACAACACCTCTAACAATATCTCTACAAAAGAAAATCCTTCAATTGCTCCTGCAGGCTGTGCCTTGTCAAGAAAATCCTGCTTTTCACCGTACCCAAAGGCAATGATAACTTATCGGCAATTTCGCGGTATTTGAATCCCGAAACAAACATAGAAAACGGCGCTTTGTAATTATCGGGCAACGAGTTCAAGACACGATAAAGTTCCTTACGGTCATAATCATTTTCAGTCACTGAATCCTTGGTCAACTGAGTACTGTCGATATTATACAGGTTATCAGTATAATCTACAAATGTCTGTTCACGCGAAACCTTCCTATAATTATTTATAAATATGTTACGCATTATCGTATACAACCACCCTTTAAAATTAGTATCCGGGGCATACTTCTCCATATTCTCAAGGGCACGCAAAGATGTCTCTTGCAACAAATCATTCGCTTCTTCCTTGTCAGCGGTTAATTTAAACGCGAATCTTTGCAATTCTGATTGCATCTCAAGCAAATCTTTTCTAAAAGCTACAGCATTCATAATTGTCTAATAATTTACAATCCGTCAGGAACCTTACGTACAACATCTTCACCAACACTCACAAAACACAAGCATTGCAGCAATGCTCTCTTTTTCATACAACTTTTTTTCATAATTCTTTTAATTTAGTATGTAAACAAGAATATTTTCCCTATATTTGCATAAGAGCATCTTATATACTCTTAAAAACAGTGCAAATGTAAGAAGATATTCTTAACCGACAAGAATATTAAATAAGAATATTACATACATAACACCTATTTAGACTCATTTCAAACAACAGAATATGAAACACGCTATAAAAGAACGAATTATAGAATTCATCGATTACAAAGGCATCAGCAAAAATGCCTTTGAGAACGCCTGTAACATGTCAAAAAGGTATTTGAGTAATCTAAAAGGCACGCCCGGAGCAAGAATAATCAAGAATATTCACGACGCTTTTCCCGAGTTGAATACGACATGGCTGATTACCGGTGTGGGAGAAATGCTGTTGAAAGATACCAAAGACCAAGAGTCTGCATTATTGGATGAGAGCCGCGCACCAATACTACCCACAGTAGTTGCAGGACGCCCCGATGTAGACATCCTCAGATACGTCCATAACAACTATGACAATCTTGAACTATCACGCATCATAGTAATGGACACTCCAATAGACCTATGGCATATAATACGCGATGACGCGATGTTTCCCACATTCAAAGTAGGCGACAAGATTGCACTGCTTGCATACGACAAAGGCGAAGAGAGTCCAATCCCGGGTAAGATATACGCAGTTGACACCACGAGCAACGGTCTCATAATCCGAAAACTGATACCAGAAGAGAATGGCGCGTACATAGCAAAATCGTTAAACGAGGAAAAATATCCCGATTTCATCATTAAAGAAGAGGAGATTATACGCATATTCCGTATTGTATATTTAGGCAGAAGCATTGTATAGACAATGTAGCACCCTTAAGTAATCATTGCAACATTATCAGTAGATATACTCCTTGTTTTGATTATAAACAGCCACAAAATTATGAATAACAATACCTAAGAATC
>CAJGCJ010000170.1 GCA_904501775.1 uncultured Bacteroidaceae bacterium
ATCCTCCTCAATCTGCACCATTCGTCCTGTAATTGCAGGGATGTCATTGGCCAATAGCCTGTTGAGCTGTTCTGTGGTGCTGTTAAGCTTCTTTGTTATGCTCTCTATGTTCTCTAACGATGCAATCAGCGCGGGGTTCGAGAGAATGGCGTTGAGTGATGTCAGAATAGAGTCGGTCTTTGGCAGCATGCTGTCGAGTGCCGGCATTATCTTCTCGCTAGCCTCTCCGGCAATTCCGGGGTCGTGTATGCCGTTTAGGGTGTCGCCTGCAGCAATGAACTTGTCGCTTTCGGCGAGTGTTATGCTCAGGTCGGCTCCTCCAAGCATGTGTGTGCTTATCTTTGCCACACTGCCTACGGGAATTCTCAACTGTTTGTCAATCTCAATCTCAACAATTACACTTTTCATGTTCGCGTAGTCGTAGTGTATGTCGCGTACATTTCCAGCCTTGAAGCCGTTGAGAAACACAGGGCTTGAATTTACAAGTTGGCTCACATTGTTGAACTTCACATAATAGGTCTCGCCCATTTTGAACAGGTCGATGCCTTTGAAAAAGTTTATAAGAAAGTAAACGAGCAACAATGCTACTATTCCTATCACTCCTATGAGAAACTCTTTCGAGAATTTTTTAGCCTTCTTCATCTGTTATTTGTTATTCTTTTTAAATTCTTCAATCGCTTTGTTTGTATCTATGCGCTTTCCGTTCTTGAACGCCACTATAAACGCCTCGCTGAACTTCTTGGAAATCTCCTTTCTCTTCTTTACGATGCTGTTATAGTCGGTCGATGCACCGTATGTGTATTTGTACATGTTACCGTCCTTGTAATAGTCGGCCTTCACCCCCTTTAAACGTGCATCGTTCTGCTTTAGTTTCTTCGATGATACCAGAAACTGCACTTTGAATATCGGGGCATCGCTATTTTGCGGTGAGTCCTGCGCAAGTTCTCTCTCCTCGGCACATTCCACAACAATCGGCTTGCTGTTGCTGTCGCCTAATCGCATCTTCTTGGCGTTGGTGTAATATGTCTCGAATCCTTCGAAGATACCCTTTGCCAGCTGTTTCTGCCCATCTTTAGATGCCAGAAATTTCTCTTCGGTAGGGTTAGACAAGAATCCCAGTTCGACAAGAATGCTTGGCATGGCTGTCTGGTGCAGCACAAGGAAACCGGCCGATGATACGCCTCTGTCGTTCAGCTTGCTCCTCTTTGCCATGTTACGCTGTATCTGCTCGGCGCACGATACACTCTTCTCCATGTCGTGGCTGCGCAGCAGTTCAAAAATGATATAGCTCTCGCTCGAACGGGGGTCGAATCCGTCATACACCTCTTCGTAGTTCTCCTCTTGCAGAATAACCTCATTCTCATATTTAGCGGCTGCTTTTGCCTCGGCGCTGCTTCCTGCACCCAATGTGAATGTCTCGCATCCTCTTGCGTTGCGGTTCTTCGATGCGTTTGAGTGGATCGATATGAAAAGGTCGGCCTTTGCCTTGTTTGCAATTGTGGCTCTTCCCATCAGCGACACATATACATCGGTCTTTCTGGTGTATATGATTTTAACCTCGGGATATTTGCTCTCTATCAGGCTGCCCAGCTGTTTTGCAACGCTCAGGTTTACATTGCTTTCGCGTGTGCCTTTGCGTCCAATTGCTCCCGGGTCTTTGCCACCGTGGCCGGCATCTATGACAAGAACAAACTCTTTCTTCTCCTTGCCTTTGGATTGTGCATAGTGTGGCAGTGCTGTGAACAACAGCACCGCTATGTACATGAGAAATCCCGCAGTCCTTGTCATCGTGTCTTTTTATTTGTTATTGATATAGTTTACAATCCATTCGCCAACCTCTTTAGTGCCATAGGGTTGCATGCCCTCAGTCTGTATGTCGGCAGTGCATACGTTCGCTTCCATTGAGGCATCCACTGCCTCGCGTATCAGTTTGCCTTCTTCCATAAGTCCGAAGGCATATTCGAACATCATGGCAGCCGACAGTATCGTTGCCAGCGGATTGGCAATGTTCTTGCCCGCAGCCTGTGGCCATGAGCCGTGTATGGGCTCGAACAGCGATGTATGTACACCTACCGATGCCGATGGCAACAGACCCAATGAGCCTGTTATCACCGAGCCTTCGTCGGTAAGAATATCTCCGAACATGTTCTCTGTAACCATTACGTCAAACGACGAGGGCCACTGGATAAGACGCATAGCGGCATTGTCTACAAACATGAACTCTGTCTCCACCTCGGGGTATTGTGCTGCAATCTCCTTTACCACCTCTCTCCACAGACGCGATGTAGCCAATACGTTAGCCTTGTCTACCACTGTCACCTTCTTGCGACGCTTCATGGCATACTCGTATGCGAGTTTCACAATGCGCTCAACCTCTTCGCGTGTATATACACAGGTGTCATAGGCTGTGTTGCCATCCTCGCTGCGTCCCTGTGGACGTCCGAAATAGAGTCCGCCCGTAAGTTCGCGTATGCACATGAAATCTGTTCCCTCCACGATCTCTTTTCGTAGCGGCGATTTGTGTATAAGCGGTTTGAAAGTTGTTACGGGGCGTATATTTGCATATAATCCAAGTCTCTTGCGCATTGCAAGCAGTCCCTGTTCGGGACGCACTTTGGCAGCAGGGTTGTTGTCGAATCTCAAATCGCCTACAGCACCGAACAACACAGCATCGCTCTGCATGCACAGCTCGTGTGTCTCGTCGGGGTAGGGGTTTCCTGTCGCATCTATGGCACATGCGCCCACAAGTCCTTTCCTGTAACTCATCTCATGGCCGAACTTGTTACAGA
>CAJGCJ010000171.1 GCA_904501775.1 uncultured Bacteroidaceae bacterium
GTCGCAGCCTGAAGAATGTTCCATTGTCGTGGCTCGAAGGCAAACTTCCAATGCCTACTGTGCAGGAGATGATATTCAACAACATTAATCAGGTTAAGGAAAAGAGTTTTGTACATGCCACTTTCTGGTATGAAAAAATAAATGGTTCGCAGTACATAGCCGATAGGCTTTCCGAGGGGCTGAACATACGCTATAACAGCGACATTGCAACCATTACCAAAGAGGGCAACACATGGGATATAAACGGTGAAAAATTCGACTCTATTGTATTCTGCGGCAACATCAAACAGTTACCAACACTTTTAAAGGGAGTAGATATATCGGCCTATTCTGAGAGGATTGACGCGTTGGAGTATCATGGGACCACATCGGTATTCTGCCGCATAGAGAGCAACAGGTACAGCTGGATATATCTACCCGACGACAAATATGACTCGCACAGAATTATATGTACGGGTAATTTCGCCGAGTCGAACAATGCACCCGGCACAATGACAGCTACAGTAGAATTTACCGACGAAGTATCTAAAGATGAGATTCTGCAACAACTCGAGAGAATACCAATGAATCCCCAATATATCGATCATCAATACAACAAATATACATACCCCATTCAGGACACAGACACACGCAGCATGATTGTATCGCTGAAAGAGGAACTATCCATAAATAATTTCTTCTTCACAGGACGATTTGCCGATTGGGAATACTATAACATGGATGTAGCAATAGGTGCTGCAATGGATTTATGTAAAACTTTATAAACTGTAATCATGAACAATAAGACTTTTGCCGTAGTTATACCTTTGGCCAACGAAGAGGATACGTTTGACAAATTCACATCCAGACTGATTGAAACACTTGATTCCATTGTACAGAAGAGCACCGTATACATGGTTATCGACAATGCATCAAAAGATAACACATTGCAATTGTGCAAGGAACTGTCGGCCCGTGACAGCCGTTTCGTCACAGTTTGGGCACCAGAGAACAGAAATGTTGTTGATGCATATATACGCGGATACAAAGAGGCTCTCAAAGGCAATTTCGACTATATCATAGAGATGGATGGCGGTCTGTCGCACGACCCGCATGCACTGCCTATGTTCATAAGGAACCTGAATGAGGGACACAACTGCGTATATGGCAGTCGATTCATAAATGGTGGTTCTATCTTCGACTCGAATTGGAAACGCAGCGTACTTTCACGCGGTGGCACCATTCTGTCGAACCTGCTGCTCGGAACCGGGATGAAAGATATGACATCAGGGTACATGGGATTCCATGCTGATGTTGCACGAAAATTCGTAGAATATGATTTATTGTCCAAGGCACATTTCTACCAGACCGAGGTACGTTACCTGTTGCGCAAAGAGCGCAGCATAGAGGTGCCCATACACTATATGGCTCCATCGCCCCGAGTATCGGACAAAGCCATTAAGAACTCCTTCAGTGTATTGTTCCACTACTTTCTCCTTCGCCTAAAGAATAAAAGCGTAACACTATAATGAGTCTGATAATAAAAGCATCGCACAAAATAGCCACAACGCTCGGCATTAAGAGCAAATTACTTAAACAGGCTATAAAATATTTATTTGTAGGTGGTATATGCACAATACTCGATTTCTCGGTATTGTTTCTGCTTGCCGAGTTCTGTGGGGTGAATTATGTCATTGCATCATCAGTATCGTTCCTATGCGGTGTTACACTGAACTACTTCATATGCACATATTGGGTGTTCGATGTGCATGTAATAAAGAAGAAAAGATACGAATTCCTGCTATATCTTTTCATCTCGCTCATCGGAATGGTTGTAAACACCTTTGCAATATGGGCACTCACAGAGTATCTTGGTATATACTTTATGCTATCTAAGTTACTGGCAACAGGATTTACATATTTCTGGAACTTCTTTGCGCGTAAATATCTATTGCACAATTAAAAATTGGTATTCTACAAACAATTCTTGTATATTCGCACAGCAGAAACATAACACACTTATAAAGATATGAAAATATTAGAAGGAAAAGTAGCACTTGTTACCGGTGCTACACGTGGAATAGGCAAGGCTATAGCTATTAAATTCGCCGAAGCAGGTGCCAACATTGCATTTACCTATAGACAGAAGAATGGTGCTGCCGAAGAGCTTGAAAGCTGTTTGTCGGCATTGGGTGTATCGTGCAAAGGATATGCAGCAGATGCGGCAGACTATACCGTTACCGAAGAGGTTGTGAAACTTGTACAGGCCGATTTTGGAAGAATTGATATTCTTGTAAACAATGCAGGCATCACAAAAGACGGATTGCTGATGAGAATGAATGAACAGCAATGGGACGATGTTATAGCAACCAATCTTAAGTCGGCATTCAATTTCACCCGTTCAGTAGTTCCCATCATGGCAAAGCAGCGCGGTGGCAGCATCATCAACATGTCATCGGTTGTTGGTGTGAGCGGCAATGCCGGACAATGCAACTATTCGGCTTCGAAAGCCGGACTCATCGGTTTCTCAAAATCGGTTGCAAAAGAGATGGGTCCTCGCGGAATACGTGTCAACTGCATCGCTCCCGGATTCATAATGACAGACATGACATCGGCATTGTCGGACGAGATGCGCGAGGCATGGTGCAAGACTATACCTTTGCGCAGGGGAGGTAACCCCGAAGATGTTGCCAACGTGGCACTCTTCCTTGCATGCGATATGTCAGCATATGTTACCGGTCAGGTAATAAGTTGCTGCGGAGGTATGAATTGCTGATAATGACTTACCGGATAGTAAAAA
>CAJGCJ010000172.1 GCA_904501775.1 uncultured Bacteroidaceae bacterium
CACTACAAAGGCACCTTTTGTTATGCCCTGCATTATGTGTCCCTCTTTAAGGTGCAATGGAAACAACAGGCAAAGTATGTACAGGGCATTCATGTAGCATACCGCAGCTGTGTCAAAGCGCAGGGAGCCCTTGAGCATAAGCCATAGGTCGGCACGTTGCAGTCCCTCGGCATACAGGCTGTGGTTTACCGCTACAAACAGTCCGCGGCACAGCATAAATATTATGTATGCCAGGATAATATTGCACAACAATGCTACGAATATATTACGTTCTTTGCCTATAATCTTCATTTCTGAAAGTTTCTTATTCTTGCGAATGGATATTTTGTCCTGTCTTTTCGAAATATTTGGCAAGCACCATAAACGATATCAAATCTTCGCGATGCTTGTTGCGGAACTGTCTTACATATTCGTTGGCATGCTTTATGATTGCTTTTGCCTCGTCAATGTGACTGTTGTAATATTCGATGCGTTCCATCAGGTCCGAGTAGTCGGGTTTTATCTCTATGTAGTGGTAGTTGGGGATTAGTGTACCCTCCATAAACCACGTTTCGTATGTGGGACGGGGCATCACGGCTATACAATTGCTCGACATCACCCATTTCAGGTTGCTTGCCACATCCACACCCTCCAATGCCATTATATAACGGTATTTCAGATGTTCTTCGATGGTCATTCCCTTGCCTTTCCATTGTGCGGGGTTCACCGAGTGTCCGGCGGTGTCTATCAGGTCGCACAGGGGGTGGCCGAACCACTTCTCAAAGAAACGTATGCGTCCGGGCTTGCCGTTTGCGTCGCCACGAAACAGTATTCTATTCTGTTTCTTCTCAAATGGTATGGTGTCCTTGACATAGCAGAAGTGGCGCACCTTGTCTAACTTCATCACCACTGAATTTGCGTTGTCGCCTGCTATGGGACGGCTCTTGACAACAGTGGGGTCGTCGGGGATTGTTGTTACATCACCGCCTTTGAGCATCCAGCGCAGATAATCGGGGAAGCAGCGTGTAAATTCGTAAGTGTCAAAGAAATATACACTGCCGCACTTTTTGTTTTTTAGTGTGTGGTCGCCTAATGTAGGGGCATTGTCGGGTAGTATGGCTCCGTCGCCCAGCTTGTTGTAATAGTTGACACGCCCCATTATATACTCTCTCTCGGGTGATGCTGCAACCTCTTTCAGTCGACGGCGCATAATGTGCCGAAGGATAAACTTCGGGCACAGGAAAAACGAGTATGCGCGCAGGTAATATAGTAGCTTGCTGTTCTTAGCCATAGGAATCTTTATTATGACAATTTCTTTATTCCGTAAGGTGTCTCAATGATACCGCTCTTCTTTGTCGCGCGGCGTATAGCCTTGTTCTTGTCGATAGACTCTTTTGTCTTGTAGGGACGCTTGTGGTCGAGATGCAGTGCAATGGCGCTGTAACGTATCTGTTTCGAGCGCAATCCCATATTCACAAGGCGCAGTCCGAATTCGCGGTCCTGTCCGCCATACTGCATCTCCTCGTTGAAGCCGTTGGTGCGCAAGAGGTCGCTGCGCCAGCCCGAGGCATTGCAGCCGTTCCATGTGGCCTTTGCTGTTGTTATGTGGTTCATAAGGCGTGTGAACCATTTGAGTGTCGACAGCTTGGTGCACTTGAATGTCAAGGGAAGTCCCTGCTTGCGTAGCCACGACAGCGAGAATGCACGTTCTGTCTCAATGTCTTCGCGTGTGAGCTGTTTGCTTATATCCATAGGCAGCTTGAAGTAACCGCCCGACAGCAGATAACCCTTCTGTGCATATTCTATGTGTGTTGCGATAAAATCCTTACGGGGGATACAATCCTGATCGGTGAAGATAAGGTAATCGGCTTTGGCTGCTACGAGGGCCTTGTTCAGTATGCGCGATTTCTGGAAACCTTCGTCAGGTTGCCACACATGTACAATAGGCAAATGGGGCTTGAAGCTGTCAATCAATTGGCGTGTCTCGTCGCGTGAGCCGTCATCGGCTATTACGATTTCGTCGGCAGGGTGTGTCTGATGCATATATCCCCATAGAACTTTTTGTAACCACTCGGGACTGTTGTAGGTAGATATTACTACTCCTACAGTGAAATTTTTGTTTGCCATATTATGTAGTTTTTATCGTTTGCTGTAGTTGTCGTATGTTGTTTGCAGAATGGCTTTTGCTTTGTCCGCCCTTCTGTGCAGCTCGTCGGCAGGACGCTCTATGCGTATGCCGTTTGCGTCAAGGTCGTATAGAGTGTAGCCGGTAGAGTCAATCAGTATCATTCCGTTGTTGAATGTGTGATAGGCAAATGGGGCTGTATAAGAGGGCGAAAGCACGTTGCGGCTGAATTCGAAATCGTCAATAGGCAGTGACAACTGTGCAAGAAGGGTTGCGGCAATGTCGCTCTGGTTGCATATTGTCTCAATCCGTTTCACCTCTTTTACTGCACCTCCTGTGAACAGTACAGGTATTTTGTTGCGCAGTGCATCGTCGCCTTCGGTGCGCTGTATATTGCGTACCGTGTGGTCGGGCAGGCATATCACAAGTGTGTTGCTCCATAACTCGCTCTCTTTAAGACGCGATACGAAATTACCCAGACACGAGTCGGTATAGGCAAAGGAGTTCGCTATCTCGTCATCGGGGAACTTGATGTAGGGCACTGTCCATGGCTCGTGACTGCTCAATGTGA
>CAJGCJ010000173.1 GCA_904501775.1 uncultured Bacteroidaceae bacterium
ATGAATGGGTCGTATGTGATAGGCGACAGACTTACAGATGTGCAGCTTGCATATAATCTTGGAGCCAAAGCAATACTTTATACAGCCGATAAGGAACGTATCGAAGAGCTTGCCGCACAGCCCTATGCAGCGTCGTGTGTTCTTGTGACCGATTCGTGGTGTAAGATTGCCGAGTTCCTGCGTTGCAGCGAACGGTGTGCTACAATCAAACGTAAGACAAATGAGACGGATATTGAAATTACAATAGACCTTGACGGAAAAGGTGAGTCGCATATATCTACAGGGTTGAACTTCTTCGACCATATGCTCACCCAGATAGTCCACCACGCAGCTGTTTCGCTATCTATAAATGCGGTAGGCGATACGCATGTCGATGAGCATCACACAATGGAGGATGTTGCCATTGTGCTGGGCAGTGCCATAAACAAGGCATTGGGAGACAAAAAAGGTATAGGTCGTTACGGTTTTGTACTGCCTATGGACGAGAGCAGTGCAATGGTGCTAATTGACTTTGGCGGAAGAAGTGACTTCGTGTGGAATGTCCCGTTTACACGTGAGTATGTAGGTGATGTCCCCACCGAGATGTTCAAGCACTTTTTCAAGTCGTTGTCTGCTGCAATGAACTGCAATCTGCATGTCTCGGCACAGGGCGAGAATAACCACCATATAGCCGAAGGTGTTTTCAAAGCTTTTGCACGCGCATTGCGCATGGCTGTAAAACGCGAGCCATTCAGTTACGAACTTCCAAGCAGTAAAGGGGTATTATGATAGCTATAATCGACTACGATACGGGCAATCTTCGCTCGGTGTGCAATGCCTTGCAAAGAGTAGGTGCCTCCTATTGCGTGACATCCGACCCTTCATTGATACGCTCATCCGAAAGGGTGTTGTTGCCGGGAGTGGGTGCAGCGTCGGCTGCTATGCAAAAACTGCACGACAGGGGGCTTTGCGATGTCATTAAGTCGCTTACGCAGCCGGTACTGGGTATTTGTGTGGGAATGCAGATAATGTGTCGTTACAGCGAAGAGGGCGATGTTCCATGTCTTGGAATCTTTGATACCGCAGTGCGACGTTTTATACCCGATAAAGAGAATGGAATAAAAGTTCCTCATATGGGTTGGAACTGTATTGAGGCTTTGAGAACTCCTCTTTTTGACGGAATAGAGGATAATTCATACGTCTATTTTGTACACTCCTTTGCTCCCGACTTGTGTGACGAAACCATAGCGGTGGCAAACAACGGACGGATGTTTTCTGCAGCATTGGCAAAAGGGAATTTTTATGGAACGCAGTTCCACCCCGAAAAGAGCGGTGATATAGGAGAGGCTCTTTTGCGTAACTTCTTAAAAATGTGATTATGGATATTATACCGGCGATAGATTTGATAGATGGACGCTGCGTGCGTCTTACAAAAGGCGATTATGCACAGTCTCGTGTGTATGACGGGTCGCCTGTAGATATGGCAAAGCGTTATGCCGATTGCGGTGTGCGCCGAATACATATTGTAGATCTCGATGGTGCGAAAGCAAAGCATCCATGCAATCTTGATGTTCTCGAAAGTGTGGCTACTGCTACCGGCCTCGATATCGAGTGGGGCGGTGGCGTGAAAGACGAGAGTGCTTTGCGCTCGGCAATGGATGCCGGTGCATCGCGTGTCATCTGTGGCAGCGTGGCGGTTGATAATCGTGATATGTTCATCGAGTGGCTCGGTAAATATGGCAGCAACCGTCTTATTCTGGGTGCAGATGTAAGGGATGGGAAGGTGGCGACACACGGATGGCTCAAGGAGAATAATGTGATGGTTGAAGAACTTGTCGATGCGTTTGTTCCATTCGGCTTGTCGCAGCTTATATGTACCGATATAAACAAGGATGGAATGTTGCAAGGACCTAACTATCCCCTGTATACGGGTTTGCAAGAGAAATATCCAGCGGTGGATGTGACATTGAGCGGTGGTATTTCATCCTTTGCCGATGTGGAGAGGGCTCATGCTCTCGGAATACGGGCCGTTATAGTAGGCAAGGCAATTTATGAGGGTCGCATAACTTTAAAGGATATTGAACAATGGTTGCTAAAAGAATAATACCATGCCTTGATGTGAAAGAGGGACGCACTGTAAAAGGTGTGAATTTCGTCGGCCTAAGGGATGTGGGCGATGCGGTGGAACTTGGGCAAGAATATGCCATCCAGGGAGCCGATGAACTTGTATATCTCGATATAAGTGCAACCGTTGAGGGACGTAATACCTTTACCTCGCTTGTGGAACGCATCTCCGAGAAGATAAATATCCCCTTTACTGTAGGTGGCGGCATATCGTCGATAGATGATGCGGCACGTCTGCTCGATGCCGGTGCCGACAAGGTGTCGATAAACAGTGCGGCGGTGCGTAACCCCTCGCTTATAGATGAGATAGCATCGAAGTATGGTAATCAGTTTGTGGTGCTTGCAATAGATGCAAAGTGGGTCGATGACAGATGGCTGATAACGACGCATGGAGGCCGACAGCTGACCAATCGCGAACTTTTTGCATGGGCGCGCGAGGTGGAAGAGCGCGGGGCCGGTGAAATACTGCTCACATCGATGGACCACGATGGTACGCGCAACGGATATCCGTGCGATCTGTTTGCGGAACTATCGCAACGGCTCTCGATTCCAATTATTGCA
>CAJGCJ010000174.1 GCA_904501775.1 uncultured Bacteroidaceae bacterium
ACCTTGATATATTAATTATCAGAAATTCCAATTTAATCGCATTTTACGGCATCTTGTATGCTCTTTCAGAATGTTCGTATGTTGTAGAGACATACGAATATGATTATCTGGGCAACAGAACTGCAAAAACCTCAAACGGAGTAACGACATAATACACTACAGACCTGTCTTCAGGATACTCTCAGGTACTTAAAGCAGAAACAGATACAAATACTGTTTACTACACCAGAGGCTTTGAGCTGATCTCCAGAAGAGAAGGCACAACAGCATCCTATTACGTGTACGACGGTGGCCTCTCAGTCAGAGCATTAACGAATGAAGCAGGTACCGTAACAGATACTCTTGTCTTTGATGCATTCGGTAATGAGACAACTAAGACAGGTTCATCAGATAACCCATATGGATTCCAGGGTGAAGAACAAGACGAAACTGGTCTTTACTACCTGAGAGCAAGATATATGGATCCTTCTACAGGAACATTCACCACAATGGACACATATGGTGGAAGTCTGACAGATCCTATGAGCTTACACAAATATCTGTTCGCTAATTCCAATCCGGTTAGGTATTCGGATCCTAGCGGGCATTATACTGCTGTTCAGCAAGAAACTGCTATAGCCATAGCATTGATGTTAACTGCCGCTATGGCATATGCGGTTACAATTGCTGTTAAACTTACCTCAAGTAACACTTCAACTTTACATGCGACAAGATATGGTGCATTTGCCGGTTTACTAAAAATATTATCGACTGTAGCAAAATCACTTGACTATTCTTTTGCTAGTAGAACAGCAAAAGAAATAGTTAAAGCAATATCAACGGCAGTAACGATTACAAGCGTTTCTACCGGACTTAGGTGTTATGAAGTATATTTAATTCCCAGCAAGGAAAGTGGCGATATTGTTTATGTTGGTAGAACAAGAAACTGGAGTTACAGAGAAAACTACCATAGAAGGACCAAAGGCAACTATTGTGATATTGACGGAACATATCATATTGTTGGGCTGACATATGAAGAAAGCCGTATTTTGGAACAATCACTAATGGCTTATTATCATACAAAGAATGCACTTAATGAACCAGATCCTACGAAATTGAACCAGATAAATGGAATTGGTCCTAATAATATAAAATATAATGACACACGTTCAAAATGGCAAAAAAGTATATGTGAATATGCTAAAAACAACGCAGAAGAAGAATATTTGATGGCGCAAGAGGTTTTGATGACACCATGGTATTGATTATAGGAGGTTTAATATGGGCACTTGGGGAGTCGGGCTGTTTCAAAATGATGTGGCTCTTGAAGTAAAGGATACATATGTAAAAAAACTTCAGGTTGGCAAATCAAACGAGGAAGCTTTTAATGAAACATTCAGCGAACTAAATGAAATGACTGTCGATTCAGATGATAAGATTGATTTATGGTTTGCACTTGCTTCATTGATGTACGACTATGGACGGTTAACATCTGATGTAAAAAACAAAGCGTTGGAAATGATTTGCAGTAATAGTGATGACGCGCGATGGGATGCTAAGGACAAAAAGAAAAGGCATCAGGTTATTGAATCTTTGAAAGAAAAGTTATTAACCCGACAACCTGAAGAAGTCAAAATAAAAGTAGTTAAAAAGCGCACTCCTAAGATCAAACCAAATGAAATATATTATTATATATTGGATGATGAGGACTTTAGCAATGAAAACTTCTATAACTGTTATGTATATGTTTTAGTCGATAGTTGGACTAAATACGACAACAGGATCAAGGGTCTGGGTGATGAGCATGCTCTTATCTATCTTAAGGTTTCAGACCATATTGTTTCAAGCAATAAAGAATTAGATGATATTCCTTTCTTTAACTACGCATTGAATGTAGATGAAGAAAACAAGAAACTTGAAGACAAAAGAATTCGAATAGACAATCAGGGCTTTTCTGATATGAAGAAGAGGCTATTCTTTTATGGAACCTATAATTTTCAGCGTGAACCTTTTGAAAAAGTATATCGTTGGGACGAGTGGCAAAGCGTATATGTAAACTACAAGGGAGAAAACGAGTGGAATGGCAAAGCTACGCTTTGGTCCTGTTTGATTGAACATGATATTGTTCCAGCATTGCGTAAGTATGGAATGAATTAATTATTCTATTTTAGCATTTTGTCGTTAAAAGATTTTGATATGCTTTTTTTGTGTGCTGCTTATTATTTTTTGTTATCCTAAGCCGCTTACATTCAGCAACAGCGTCTTCATATCTGACATGCGTATAGATGTTCAGCGTAACGCTTATATCCGAATGTCCCATTAAATACTGTAAAGTCTTGGGATTCATTCCGCTTTTGGCCATATTGGAGCAATATGTATGCCGACATATGTGAGGAGTAATTAGTGGAAGCTTTTTCTTGTAAATGGAGTTATATTTATCCCTTATATGCTTGAAGTAGTGTTCCCAGTGTAATGAATACATTATGCTTCCATCCTTATCAAAGAACAAAAATCCTTTCTTTCCATCTACGATAGGTTCTTTATTGGGTGGATTTCTGTTTGTAATAATAGTTCTGAAGCATTCTTCAACATCAGGTGTCATAGGTATAGTCCGAATTCCATTA
>CAJGCJ010000175.1 GCA_904501775.1 uncultured Bacteroidaceae bacterium
GCGTGCGCCATATGGCACACGCTCGTTCGATGTGGTGTATGAATTTACACGTCAGGCAGTATCATTTCTTTTTGAATCGGGTTGCCATCTGGTGATTCTTGCATGTAACACAGCTTCGGCAAAGGCATTGCGTAATATTCAACAGCTCGACCTCCCGGGTATGGATCCCTCGAGACGTGTACTTGGAATTATACGTCCGACAGTTGAGTGTGTTGGCGATATAACGAAGAGCCGTCATGTTGGTGTGCTTGCAACCGAGGGTACAATAAAATCGATGTCCTATCCGCTTGAAATCAAGAAACTGTATCCCGATATAACCGTCTCGGGCAAGGCCTGTCCCATGTGGGCATCGTTGGTCGAGGCCAACGAGCATCTTAATCCGGGTGCCGACTACTTTGTGAAAAGGGATGTCGAGGCACTTCTTGAACGCGACTCGCAGATAGATACTGTCATATTGGGCTGTACACACTATCCTCTGTTGCTCGACAGGGTCAAGGCCTTTGTGCCGGAAGGCGTCAATGTGCTTACACAAGGCGAGGCTGTTGCAGCATCACTCAAGGATTATCTTGCACGTCATCCGCAGATGGAGGCAAAATGTACCAAGGGCAGTACAACGGCCTTTTATACAACCGAGTCTGTCGAAAAGTTCCGTGAACAGGCATCACGTTTCCTTAATTGTCCGGTGCGGGCAAGTAAGATTACATTGAAATAACAGGTAAACCAAGTGGCTTGATGACATAAAATTGGCCGACAAATAATTTGTCGGCCAATTTTATGTTTTTTTATTTATATCGAATTTGTTTATATACGTTTTTATAATATTTTTGCCATAATTAAGAGGTATTTTATTTCATTGTAAAAAGATTTCAATTATGAGAAAAAGAGTGTTATTCCTACTGATATCTATTTTGGCAGTTGTCGGAACTGTAACTGCGCAGCAGAGAACTACCTTGAGTGCTCAGGTTTATGGCTATCAGCGCGATATGATCTATTTCGACTGTATGCAGACTCCACTTATCGCACAGGAGTTCCACACCAATCCGGGCGAAGAGCACATTTATAATTTCGAATGTGACAATCTGGTGTGTCTCACTATAAACGGCCGTACGAGCGTAATTCTTCAGCCCGGCGACAGCCTGCATGTCGATGTCAGCTATGACGGAAAAAATGTGAAGGTGGAATACAGCGGTTCTGAACGTGCCGTAAACAATAACCGCCTGATGAAGAGCATCGAGACACTTAAACGCAGTCTGCGCTATAAGAACCAGCTTCTCGGTTGTGTTGCGCTTGATGTGAAGCCCAAGAGCCGCATCGACGACTCCCGAACACTGCTCGAAAGGGCAAACGCAGTAATTGAAAGAAGCCGTGCAAGCATAGAGGCAAAGAACTATGTTACGGCAATGATAGAGTATGATGTATATATGTCGTTCATGGAGTATCCTGTCATGTACGAGAGTGTAAGAGGACAAGCTATTGCCGAGCAGGAGATTGGCGACTACTGGAACATAATGGAGGGATACGTCACAAGAACAGATGCCGAGTCTTTGAGTTGTCCCGAGTATGCAAGCCTTCTTATGCGCTACTGTTTCTACATGAACGCAAAAGCTGCAAACGAGAAGGGCGAAAAGTACAGCATGCCCGGTGTCATGGAGGATATGTATAAAGAAATCTCGGAATTCTATGAAGGAGCACAAAGGGATTGTCTGCTCTATACACTTTTGCGCAACTTCATTATGAACGGCCAAGAGATAGAGAGAGCCGACCTTCTTTACAAGGACTACATTGAAAAATACAATATCAACCCATTCTACAAGAGCATCATTGATATGCTCCTACAGTAATTAAGTCAGAATATTAAACCTAATAGATTTATGAGAAAATCTTTTCCTTATCTGAAGTTTTTCTGCAAGATATCTATTGCCGCCATTTTATGTGTGTGCAGCATAGCTGGTGTGCAGGCGCAAACATCAAATGCGTTGAAAGATAAACCTGTGACACTCAGGGTTAGTAATCAACCTTTGGGCAAGGTCCTCGAGATGGTTGCAGAATCTGTAAATGCAAAAATCATTTTTCAGGAGGTCTCGCTCTGGAACATCAGCGAACCGACAAGTCTCGTTGTTAAGGACAAGCCTCTTGACAAGGTTCTTGGCGATTTGATAGGTAACCAGAATGTGGTAATCCGCTACGAAGGTGACAGTCAGATCGTTCTTGAGTCCGACAGATACAAAGAGCCCGACAATATTGAGTTCTATGTGTCGGGACAGATTGTTGACAAGAGTACTCAAGAGCCGCTTATAGGTGCGACTGTGCTTATAACAGACGGCACCGGCAAGGATAAAGTGGCCAAAGGATGTCTGACTGATATTGATGGTAAATTCAGTATCCGTTTAAATAAGAAAGAGTCAATACGTATCTCTTA
>CAJGCJ010000176.1 GCA_904501775.1 uncultured Bacteroidaceae bacterium
CTCCCGAATATTCGCCTGCAGAAAAGAGAGATAACAAGAACAGGAGAAGAGGACACAGGCGCAACGGCGAGAGAAAGGGTCAAAGAGGAAATGGCGAGAAACAGCACAACAGACATAACACCAAGAAACAAGAGAAGAAAACAGAGAATGCAGCTGTGATATCACCAGCCGAATCACTCTCAACTGAGAAAAAGCCCTCAAACAACAAAAGACGCCACTACCACAGACGTCGTGTAAAAAGCAGTGAGAAATCTGAATAGCAGGCAGTCTGTTAAAGATACAAATCTTAGAATATCGATTTTAGAAAAAACACTCCCCGGTATTTATTCAATATCATAAAATGGTTTGAATAGACATCGGGGATATATTATGGATTAAAGAATTCTTCAGACAAAGACAGCGAATGGACAACACCAGATATTATAAATATTGGAGCAAGTACAGGGCGAGCAATTTACCCAAAATGCCACCCTGCCAAAATTTGTAAAACAACAACCTATTTTATAATAAAAAAGGTAAGAACACTTTCAAACCCAAGCCGAATGCTTGATTATCAGTATTCTTACCTTCAGTCGGGGCGACAGGATTCGAACCTGCGACCACCTGGTCCCAAACCAGGTGCGCTACCGGACTGCGCTACACCCCGAATATTTTTTATTATAGCAACTCAAGAACTTTGAAGACACGCACCATGCCATCGAGAGCGCGGTCGACCTGTTCCTTAGTATGCGTAGCCATAAGAGAGAAACGTATAAGTGTATCTTGTGGCGAGCATGCAGGGGGAACTACGGGATTTACAAAGACTCCTTCGTCCCACAACATCTTTGTTACCATAAATGTCTTGTCCGTATCGCGGATATAGATAGGTATGATAGGTGTTGATGTTGCTCCAATCTCAAAACCTAATGAGCGGAAGTTCTCGAGTGCGTAGTTTGTAACCTTCCACAAATTCTCGAGACGCTCGGGCTCCTCTTTTATAATATGCAATGCCTCTATTGCAGCTGCTGTTGCAGCGGGTGTGTTGCTTGCACTGAATATATAAGAACGTGCATTGTGACGTATGTAGTTTATTACCTCATTGTCACCGGCAACAAAACCACCGATTGTAGCAAGCGACTTACTGAATGTACCCATTATGAGGTCGACATCCTTTGTAACACCAAAGTGATCACAAGTTCCGCGTCCCATATTGCCAAGTACACCAAGTCCGTGTGCCTCATCTACAAATATGCTTGCATTATATTTTTCTTTCAAACGTACAATCTCGGGCAAGTTCGCAATGTCACCTTCCATACTGAAAACACCGTCAACTACAATAAGTTTTATTGTATCGGGCTCACATCTTTGCAATTCACGCTCAAGATGCTCCATGTCGTTATGACGGAATTTACGCAAAGTTGAGAAAGACAAGCGACGACCGTCAACAATTGATGCGTGGTCAAGTTCATCGCACAGGATTGTATCCCTACGTCCTGTAAGACAAGATAAAACACCAAGGTTAACCTGAAAACCGGTTGAATATACCAAAGCATCATCTTTTCCTACAAACTCGGCAAGTTCTTTCTCGAGCTGAACATGAATATCCAATGTTCCGTTAAGGAAACGGGAGCCGGCACAACCTGTGCCATATTTGCGTACTGCCTCTATTGCAGCTTCCTTTATTCTGGGATGATTGGTAAGGCCCAAATATGAGTTTGAACCAAACATAAGAACCTTCTTACCGTTCATTGTAACCTCAGTGTCCTGCTCGCTGTCGATGCAACGAAAGTAGGGATAAACTCCCTTTGCCATAAACTGCTGAGGCAGATCATACTTAGAGTATTTCTCTTTTAACATTCCCATCTTAAATTATTTTTACTTTAAAAAAACAAGGCTGTTACCCCTTACCTTTTCAGGCTGCAAAGATAAGCATTATTTTCTAAAAAAAGTCTTTTTATCTTTATTTTTTCGAATAAATAGTCTTTTTAGCCATTATAGCGCACGAATACTCTTATAACGTAAAAATCTGCGCACATATTCAACAGTTCTTAAAGCCGTCTGCGGGTTTGTTATTCTTGTTGCAATGTAGTATCTTCGCAAAAACAAAAAACAGAACATAATCCTATATGAAGGCAAAACATATTATAATTGCAATAATAACAATTGCCATTATTGCAATTTCTGCACTATCATATGTCTACTACCTGACAATGTATCCGCAAATAGAAATTGAAGAGACGGCATACATATATATAGACAAGGATGACACAGCCGAAAGCATTATAGAAAAGATACAGACTGTTGCAGGAAGTTCCAACATCTACGGCTTCAGGATATTGGCCAAACACAACAACCTTGACAAGCAGATGCGTACCGGCAAATATGCTATATACAATAATGACAACATGCGTGCTTTATACCACCGCATTGTA
>CAJGCJ010000177.1 GCA_904501775.1 uncultured Bacteroidaceae bacterium
ATCCTTATACTCCGCGATCTCGCTCACCTTCTGATTCCAAACGCTCTTGTGGTCCGAGCGGAAATCGTAGAATGTAAAGGTCTTCATATCGCCCTCAATAAAGCCCTTTGTTCCCATAATACGGGTTCTACGACCACCCCAAGGTGTAAAGGCGTCCATAGTGAATGATGCTGTGATATCACCCTCGAACTTCATAATTGCTACATAGTGGTCGCACTGGTCGTTCTCGCAACGGAAGACACAACGGCCATAGTTTGTAGTTTTGAGCTTCTCGTGGATAAGTGCTGGGTCCCTGCGTGGAAGGTCGAACACGCTGGTATGACGCTTGCGGCGCTCATAGATATCGATAGCCGAATATGGGCACTCCGCCTCATGAGGACAGCCATCGGTACAACGCTCTGGTGCTCCCTTTGGAGCATTTTCAGGACGGAAGAGATGCAGCGAGCCTTCGGCAGCAATGGTCTTGCATGGCTTGCCAATCAACCAACGCAAAATATCAAGGTCATGACACGACTTTGCAAGAATGATAGGTGTGGTCTTCTCTGCCAATGGCCATTTACCGCGCACATACGAGTGTGCCATGTGAGCGTACTGAATAGGCTCCATATGCTGAATGCTTACAATATCACCAATAGCACCCGAATCCAAAACCTCCTTCAAAGCAACGAAGTATGGAGCATAACGCAATACATGACATACGGCAACGATGCGGTTGTACTTGTGAGCCTGCTTCATAATGGCACGACACTCCTTCTCGGTTGGAGCCACAGGTTTTTCGAGCAATACATCGTAACCCAATGCCAACGCCTTCATACAAGGCTCGTAGTGGAGATTGTCGGGGGTAGCGATAACCACTGCATCGGCCAATTTTGCCTTTGAAAGAGCATCATTGAAATCTCCAAACTGATTCTCCTTTGGAATGCCGTGTTTCTTGGCCATCTCTGTGCGGCGATGTGGGTTCAAATCGGCAACAGCTACAATCTTCATTGACTGTGGGAACTTTTCGGCATATCTTGCGTATGCTCTACCTCGGCCTCCCGCACCAATCACCATAATAGTAACGGGCTTGTCGAGTTTTGCATCCATTGCCGGAATCTTGGTCTTAATCTTGTCCGATGCTGCAATTTCGGGGATATCCTCGGCCTCGGCTGCCATAGCGCTAACGCCAGAACCCATCAATGATGCGCCAACTGTTAATGCGCCCAATCTTTTCAAAAATTCTAATCTATCCATATATATAGTTTTTAGTTAGTTGTTCTCTTTGTTATATGCCGCTTCGGCTCTCGCTACAATAAAAATGCTCAACTCGTACAATCCGTATAAAGGGAATAGTACCAACATCATACTTGCAACATCGGGCGGCGTTATAAATGCTGCAAGTATGGCAAGTATTACAATGGCATGACGGCGATAATGACGCATAAAATCTGCGGTAAGCAGGCCCATCTTCGCCAAAATACGCGAAAGAATCGGCAGTAAGAATATTATGCCACATGCAAATACCATATTCATCACGAGCGACATATAGGAACTTATGTCAATCATATTTGTAAGTTGGTCGCCCATGGAGTAACTTGCCAAAAAGTTTACCGATAGAGGAGTTAGAGCAAAGTATCCGAATAGCGCACCGACAATAAAGCATGTCGATACCTCAAAGACAAAAAAGCGGCTCTTATGTTGCTCTTTTTTGGTTAGTGCAGGACGGATAAAACCCCATAATTCCCACAACGAATATGGTATAATAAGTAATAATGCCGTATTGAATGCCAATCGGATATGGAGGTTAAATTGTCCTGCCATGGCCGTATTGATTAGCGTCAGTGGAGTAGTATTAATTTTCAGGAACTCCTTGTTGCTCTCCTCGGCCAACCACTCAAAGAGTCTGTTTGTCGGAAACCAATCTGATTTTGGAGCAGTAATAAGCACCATAAGTTCATCGCCACAAGCAAATGCTGCCAACATGAAGATAACGAAGGCGCACGCTACGCGTAGCAACCTTGGTCGAAGATGGTCGAGATGCTCCCAAAAGGACATGTCGCTATCTTCTGGCTCGTTTACCTTGAATAGTTTTAGCATAAGTGTGCGCTATAAACTAGTCGTTATTACTCCTCCTTTTGCTCTTTATCCTCCTTCTCTTCAACAATGCCATTGCCATTTACTGCATCCTTGAACTCCTTGACACCTTTACCTACGCCACGCATCAATTCAGGAATCTTTTTTGCTCCAAAGAGTACAACAATTATAAGAACAATGACAACTATTTCGGAAGTACCAAATGCAAATAATGGATAAATCATAATAAAAAATTTGTTTTTAAGGTTTGTTACTCTCTGCAAATATAATA
>CAJGCJ010000178.1 GCA_904501775.1 uncultured Bacteroidaceae bacterium
GTGACGAATACCCCATCGGCCGCACAGGACGCAATGTCATAGGCCGCGATTATGAAAAAGCCGACTGGCCGGCATATTATGACTTCATGAACAAGCAGCTAACCGAGTTGCTCACAAAATACGGCGAGATTGGAGCTATTTGGTTCGACGGCAAATGGGACCGCGATCAGGACAGCATACCATTCGACTGGCAGCTCGACGAGCAGTATGCCATGATACACCGTCTGCAACCGGGCTGTCTCATTGGTAACAACCACCACGAGAGCCCCTACCCCGGCGAGGACATACAGATTTTCGAGCGTGATGTACCTGGCGAGAACAAAGCAGGCCTTTCGGGACAGGAGGTAAGCCGTCTGCCTCTTGAAACATGTCAGACAATGAACGGAATGTGGGGCTACAAGCTCATTGACCAGAACTACAAGAGCACCGAGACACTCATAAGACTCCTTGTTACAACATCGGGTAAAGGTGCGAACCTTCTTCTTAACGTAGGCCCCCAGCCAAACGGTCAGATACCAGCAACAGCAATAGAGCGTATGAAGGAGATAGGTGCATGGCTCAAGGAGAATGGAGAGACAGTCTATAGCACCACTGCAGGCGACGTTCCTGCACAGGAGTGGGGCGTTACCACACGAAAAGGCAACCGCCTATTCGTGCACATCTTCGACCTTAAGGAGAAAGAGCTCACCCTGCCACTTACATGCAAAGTGAAGAAAGCATTTACCTACAGCGACAAGAAGACTGTCAAGACTAAAAAGACAAAAGAGGGTATAAAGCTTATCCTTAACGAAGTACCGCAAGGCACCGATTACATTGTAGAACTCATCACAAAATAAGAGTATGTCGAGAATTCTTGAAGTATGCATAGGCAGCGTCGAGAGCGCCAAAGCAGCTCGAGATGGCGGTGCTGCACGCGTTGAGCTATGCTCGGCACTTGAGATAGGTGGCATCACCCCTTCGCCGGGACTCATGCAGCAGGTACGCAGGGTCGAGGGCATAAAGATACATGTACTCATACGCCCACGTGGAGGAGACTTCCTTTACGACGAAGATGAGATACGTTGTATGGAACAGGATATTGTGGCAGCACGCGAATGTGATGCCGACGGAGTTGTAATAGGCGCACTCACCGCCGACGGCGATATTGACATCGCCACCTGCCGTCGTCTTATAGAGAAAGCACAAGGCATGAGCATAACATTCCACCGCGCATTTGACATGTGCAACAACCCCATGAAGGCACTCGAGGATATCATCGCGTTAGGATGCCACAGAATACTCACATCGGGACAGGCTGCAACTGCCGAAAAGGGCATACCAATGCTGAGCGAACTTGTAAAGGCTGCCGATGGGCGAATAATAATAATGCCCGGATGCGGTGTAAACTCGGGCAACGCATGCAATATACTGGACAGTTGCCACTGCAATGAGATTCATGCATCAGCACGCAAGAGCGTCGGCAGTGGCATGATTTACCGTCACAGCGGAGTGAGCATGGGCAACCCCGACAGCGACGAGTTTGCACGCAAGGAGACCGATGCAAACGAAGTAAAAGCAATAGTGGAAGCTATAAGATGAAGACACTGAAAGAGAAGATTCTGAATAATGGAGAATCAATAAACGGGGGACTACTTAAAGTAGACAACTTTCTGAACCACCAGATAGACGCATCGCTTATGATGGAGATAGCGAAAGAATTTGTGCGTCGCTATTCCGGCAAACAGATAGACAAGATAATAACAGTTGAAGCCAGCGGCATTGCGCCCGCCACAATGGTTGGATATTTATTAGATCTCCCTGTCCTTTTCGCCAAGAAGAGCAAGCCCGGAACAATGGGCAGCAACATGCTTACCGCAGAGGTATTCTCGTTCACAAAGAACAGCAGCTACACAATGTATATAAACGGCAGCTACCTAAACAGTGGCGAAAAATACCTCTTCATTGACGATTTTCTTGCCAACGGCAAAGCAGCAGAAGGGATACTTGGACTTGTCACACAGGCAGGAGCCGAAATTGTCGGCATGGGATTTATCATTGAAAAAGGATTCCAGAATGGCGGTAAAGAGCTACGCGACAAAGGAATACATGTCGAATCGCTTGCAATAATAGAGAGCCTCGACAATGGCAAAATAGTGTTCAGAGAATAATGGCATTGCGATAAATCATATCGGCAAAGATGCAGTTGGATTTACAGTATTGCCCCCCAGCTTCTGGGGGGCAATATTAATTAAAATAGAATACCTTCTTCTTTTATTTAGTGTTTTATATACACCTTTTTTCCATCTATTA
>CAJGCJ010000179.1 GCA_904501775.1 uncultured Bacteroidaceae bacterium
CGCACAGACACAGAAGTCATACGCAAACTCACCACATAAGTTTGTCGACAAATGGGATACACCGATACTGCTCATACACGGCGACCGCGACTACCGCATACTCTCGTCGCAGTCGATGGCAGCATTCAATGCGGCCCGCCTGAAGGGTGTACCTGCACAGCTGCTGCTTTTCCCCGACGAGAACCACTGGGTTCTCAAACCACAGAACGGAGTATTGTGGCAGCGCACATTCTTCGCATGGTTGGACAAATGGGTTAAGAAGAGCAAATAAAATAGACAAAACTTTAATATAAATAAAATATAATGGAAAAAACACTTAGAGATTCGGCATCGGCACGTTGGTTAGTGCTGTTGCTATTGGCTTTCGCCATGTTCTGTTCATACATCTTTATGGACATTCTATCGCCTATCAAGGACCTTATGCAGTCGACCAGAGGCTGGGACTCTACAGCATTTGGAACAATGCAAGGCTCAGAGACATTCCTTAATGTATTCGTATTCTTCCTTATCTTCGCCGGTATTATCCTCGACAAGATGGGTGTACGTTTCACTGCACTACTGTCAGGTGCTGTAATGCTTATTGGTGCAACCATAAACTGGTATGCTGTAACCGAGATGTTCATGGGCAGTTCACTTGAGACATGGTTCAACAACAATCTGAACTACATCCCCGGTTTCGATGAATTGGGCATATCTCCTTTCTATGCAGGTATGCCTGCATCTGCAAAGCTCTCAGCTGTAGGTTTTATGATATTCGGTTGCGGAGTCGAGATGGCAGGTATCACAGTCAGCCGTGGTATTGTGAAATGGTTTAAGGGCCGCGAGATGGCATTGGCAATGGGTTCAGAGATGGCACTTGCACGCTTGGGCGTCGCTACATGTATGATCTTCTCACCAGTCATAGCAAATATGGGCGGCAAAGTAGATGTATCTCGTTCGGTAGCATTTGGAGTACTGCTATTGCTCATAGCACTCATCATGTTTATCGTATACTTCTTCATGGACAGAAAGCTCGATGCACAGACCGGTGAAGCTGAAGAGAAGGACGAGCCTTTCCAGATAAAGGATTTGTGGCAGATTCTGACAAGCAGTGGTTTCTGGCTTGTAGCATTGCTGTGTGTTCTTTACTACTCAGCAATCTTCCCCTTCCAGAAATATGCTGTAAACATGTTGCAATGTAACCTTACATTCAACGAGCTCAACCCTGAGTCATTCTGGGCAAGCGATGCAGTGGCAACACTTCAGTATATTATCATGTTGATTGTTGCAGGCGCCTCATTTGCAAGCAATTTCATGAAGAAGAAGAGTGCCGAGTATGCTTGGACTATTGTTGCTGTTATATTCCTTGTAATATACTGCTACATGGGTTACGAGCGTCAGAGTGCGGCTGCAGTTTTTGCAGTATTCCCTCTATTGGCTGTGGCTATCACACCTAAATTGGGTAAGTACGTCGACTATAAGGGTAAGGCTGCCACAATGTTGGTTTTGGGTTCTGTACTGCTTATCGTATGCCACCTCACATTCGCATTTATCCTTCCCATGTTCAAGGGTAGCGCTGTAGGAGGATTCATTGTTGCATACGTAACAATTCTGGTACTGGGTGCATCATTCTCACTTGTTCCCGCATCACTTTGGCCAAGCGTACCCAAGTTGGTAGACTCAAAAATAATTGGTAGTGCATATGCACTAATATTCTGGATACAGAACATAGGCTTGTGGTTGTTCCCCATGCTCATCGGAAAGGTTCTCGACAAGACCAACCCTGAAATAGTTGAAGGTCTTGCTAATAGCAGAATAACTCCGGAACAGGCGGCTGTATCATACGACTATACAGCACCTCTTGTAATGTTGGCAAGTCTTGGAGTTGCAGCTCTGCTCATAGGATTTATTCTTAAAGTTGTAGACAAGAAACAAGGTCTCGGGCTTGACGAACCTAACGTTAAAGAGGCATAAAGGCTGCAAAGCCGGCACATAACAAGAGGATGGCTAACTTTCGGTTAGCCATCCTCTTGTTATTTAAATCTTATATTGTTATACAATCAGTTTAATAGCAATTCCTGCGCTCTGCCCTCTACCCCATTACATATACGGAAATTACGGGCAAAGTTCTTTATGAACTCCAACGAGCTCTTCTTGGGCGAGGGGAACTTCTCATCCTTTATCGCTTTCTTCAACAGGTCGTCGGTAAAAATAGGGTCTTGAGTAAAAATTTTATCCATA
>CAJGCJ010000180.1 GCA_904501775.1 uncultured Bacteroidaceae bacterium
ATAAGTACTCTTCTCTTTGTCGCTTACTTCCTTGAACTCGGCACCAAGAATATCCAAGTCTATGCTCTTTACGACATCGGTGTTGCCTTGTACATTCTTGAGCTCAACCTTGAACTCTTTCTCTTTCTTGTTGCGCAGAACCTTTATCTTAACTACATCGCCGGGCAGGTGTGTAGCAAGTATCTCCTGCATCTGTGCCATACTCTTAATGCTCTTGTTGTCGAGTCCGATGATGACATCGCCAACCTCAATGCCTGCAGCTCCGGCAGCTCCATCCTCAACCAATTCGCTCACATATACGCCGTCAACGCTGCCAAGCTCTTTCTCTTCGTTAAGTTCCGATGTTACAGTGCCGCCTATTATACCCAATACAGCACGCTGCACTGTTCCGAACTCCTTGAGATCCGATACCACCTTTGTTACAATAGATGTAGGTATTGCGAATCCGTATCCTGCGTATGAGCCGGTGGGTGATGTCAGCACCGAGTTAACACCGACAAGCTCGCCGTTGGCGTTGACAAGTGCGCCTCCGCTGTTTCCTTGGTTAATGGCTGCGTCGGTCTGTATGAACGACTCTATGCCACCGTTGTAAACACCTAAAGAGCGCGCCTTTGCACTTACAATACCTGCTGTAACGGTCGATGTCAGGTTAAAGGGATTGCCCACTGCCAGTACCCATTCGCCCACCTTCAGCGCATCGCTGTCGCCAATGGGGAGGAACTCAAGGTCGCTGTCGCTCTCAACCTTAATCAACGCAAGGTCGGTCTTTTCGTCTGTTCCAATAAGACGTGCCTGCAATGTGCGGTTGTCGTTCAGCGTTACTGTAATCTCGTCGGCATTGTCAATGACATGGTTGTTTGTTACTATATATCCGTCTTTCGACAGTATGACGCCCGAACCGAATCCAACGCGAGGCTGAGTCTTTATAGTCTGTTCGCGTCCCATGCCATCGCCGAAAAAGAAATCGTATATATCGGGAGCACGTCGCACTGTACGCGTCTTGCTGTTCTGTGTCGACTTTATATGTACCACAGCGTGTACCGACTTCTCGGCAGCATCGGTGAGGTCGGTTCTTTGCAATCCGCTGTTTCCGTCAAAAACAGCCTTTGTCACAAAAGAGGGTAGTGTGCTCTCTGCTTCGGAAACCTCTTTTACCATTGTTTTATTGGCAACAATATGTGCAGTTGCGCCTGCTACTGTCACTCCGAAGGCAACTATGGCAAAGCCGATAGTGATAGTTCTAAATATTGTTTTCATAATTACAATTGATGAATGTGTTAATCTTATGTTTTGAATTTAACAGTTAAACCTGCTGTTGTTGTGTGTTGCTGAGCAGATTTTCTATGCAAATATAAGGTCGATAAATTGAATATGGATAAAACAGGCCTCTATTTTTCTTCTATTTAACAGTGCTGCCATGCTTTTAACAATTGTTTTACTTTGATATGTTTCTCTTTTACATTTGTTAAACTAATGAACGGTTGTGTTGCCCTATCTCTTGCTGTAAAAGTGATGCTCTTGCAATGAATTAGAGCTAAACGATTTTATAGTTACACGGAAAATTCGTAACTTTGCAACGTGAATTTTGTAATATATGCCATGTGCGTATCGGTTGAAGATTGTTTTATCGGTTCACAGGTGTAATATTGCTACAGAAATATAACAGTTGGACGGTCTGTCGCCGTTGCTCGCCTTGTGTGTAGCGAAGGAGGAAAGTCCGGGCAGCATAGAGCATCTCACTTCCTAACAGAAAGCTGTCAGCGATGGCAGAGTAATGCAGAAGAAAATAACCGCCTCTTCGTGGGGTAAGGGTGAGAAGGTGGGGTAAGAGCCCACCAGCCGTGCAGCGATGTACGGGCTGTGTGTCTTGAGAGCTGCAAGTTCATGTAAACCGGTGTTTGAGGGTTGCTCGCTCGAGCCGGAGGGTAGAACGCTTTAGCCGCATAGTGATACGCGGAATAGATGAATGACAGACGCCTTTTTTTTGAAAGGTACAGAACCCGGCTTATAGGCCAACTGTTTTTTTTTACTCATAGGATGCCCGGCATCCTATGAGTTTTTTTCTTTTACGGTTTTATGATGCAGCGAAGTGCAACCGATTTTCAAGGCTCCCTTTTGCGATGCAGAATGAGTGTCAGGGTTTGTAACCCGAAATGATAAGATTGATAACCGTAGTTCTTAAATATTTCTGCTGTTATCTTATATTCAATTTGA
>CAJGCJ010000181.1 GCA_904501775.1 uncultured Bacteroidaceae bacterium
CCACATATTCTACTCTTTCCAAAGACATCTGACACAACTGACCAAAGACAACGATACCGATTTGCCTACACGTTTCCTTGGTAACCTCAGCTACATAGGAAACACCATTACCATGAGCAAGTTCTACAGTTTCCCACAGGAACCATTCGCTGCCACGCTGAGCCATTTAAAGGAGTTTCATCTATACAGAGACAGTACCATATTCAATATTGTCACACTTAATGACGAGACTCTTATCATGACAAGTGACGAGCGCACATACACCCTACAAAAATGGTGATTTCAATATAAACAATGCGGCTCACTTCATATGAAGTGAGCCGCATTGTTCTATTTGTCTATCTATACCAGACTCTTCAGAAATCCCCTGATTGCATAATTAGCATAACAATATACCGATTTCAAGAAACTCAGATGCTCGACCTTGCGATATATATCCCACTGCCATGACAGTAAACGCATCTTGCGCGCCGACACAGAATTCATTGTAACACGATACAAGGCAACCACCTCACCGGTATTTATAGCCACAAAACCGCGTTTCAGCACCGAAAGCCACATGGCATAATCCTCGTGACGCACCTGAGGGAAATAGGCTTTACCCACACGTGTAGTATCATACATCGCTGTCACATTACCTATCACATTGCCGAGAAGAAGTTTTTCGTATGTTGTAACACGACGCGCCTTAACCACACGATTCATACGTTTTGACTCCTCGTCGACCTTCTCATAGTGCGAGAATACCACACCAACCTTCTTAAAGCGTGAAAAATAAGGTATCTGATGTTCGAGTTTGTTAGGCAACCAAACATCGTCACTGTCAAGGAATGCAATGAAACGCCCCTGTGCCAACTCCACAGCCATGTTTCTTGGTGTAGCAGGATAACCGGTAGGAGTAGGATTCTTGTATATCTTTATTCGCGCATCCTCTCGGGCCAAATTCGCCACTATTGCCATAGAATTGTCGGTAGAGTTGTCGTCTATAACCAACAACTCCCAACTCATATAAGTTTGAGCCATAACCGAACGAATCGCCTCTTCGATATAACGTTCAGCATTATGCACCGGCATTACTATGGATACGAGATCGGCCATTGGATTTTATTTTTTTGAAAAGAGGAAATGTTTCAACTTACCGAATGCCTTTAACGAGCGTTTCAAGTCAGAAAAATCAGTAAGACCCATATACAGGCGATGCAATATATATCCTATGCGAAGATAGTACTTCTTTCGTGCCATATTACAGAAATCTACCATATCCTGCGCCGATAATTCGGGCAAAGAGAGCACAGTATTATGAGTACCGTCGGGCAAGCAATATTTTGCATAGTCGAGCTCAATATATCCATTGCTGCGTGCCCAATCATAGGCCTCAGTACCGGGATATGGTATAAGAGGGAAGAATTGCGCAGTATCGGTATTCAACTTCAGGGCAAGCTCCAGTGTCTGCTGCATGGTCTCTTTTGTCTCGCCACAGTTACCAACCATGTAACAAGCATGAATCAAAAGGCCTGCCTTTTTCGCATTATCGACATACTCCTGAAACTGCTCAACCTTTGTTCCTTTCTTTATATTGTCGAGAATCTGCTGGCTACCCGACTCTATTCCCGGAATAATAAGACGACAACCGGCTTTTTTCATTGCCTGCATGGTCTCGAGGTCGAGGTTTACACGCGCATTGCACAACCAGCGCAGACGTTTGTTCACACCACGTTCAACGAGCAGAGAGCAAATCTCCATCACACGTTTCTTGTTGGCAGTGAAAGTATCGTCTTCAATAACGACCTCCTTTACTTCGGGGAATGTCTTTGCAATGTATTCAAACTCAGCTACAATGCTCTCGGCCGAACGTGTACGGAAAGCATGTCCGTGCATTGTCTGAGGGTAAACGCAGAAATTGCAACGGAAAGGACAGCCACGTGTTGTGAATATCTGTATAGAGGGATATGTTGCAGCTGCGAAGAAGTAGTCGCGAGGGTCGAGATATTTATGTATGAATTCAGCCGCAAATGGCAGTTCGTCGAGATTACGCATAGCAGGCATTGGAGCTGTGCGTACACACTCTTTAGCCTTATTAAGACACAATCCACGTACTTCGGCAATGTCACTACCCTGCTCAATAGCATTTGCAAGCTCAAGCACAGTCGCATCAAACTCTCCGAGCGCAATGGCATCGATATGCGGTGAGTAAGAGAGAGTCTCCTC
>CAJGCJ010000182.1 GCA_904501775.1 uncultured Bacteroidaceae bacterium
CTTCCGCGAGGATGGTGACGAGTATGATGTAAAGGTTCGTTTCGAGCCCGAGAGCCGCACAAGTATCGACAACATTGAGAATATCGTACTTTACTCAAACAACGGTACAAAGGTGCGCGTGAAGGATGTGGGCAAGGTTGTACAGCGCGAATTGCCACCTACAATCGAGCGTAAGGACCGCGAACGTATTGTAACCGTTGATGCTGTAATGGCAGCAGGTGCTGCGCTTAGCGACGGTGTCAACTATGGATTCTCTATAATAGACAAAATGAACATCCCCAGCGGATACAGCATCGACGTAGCCGGTTCATATGAGGACCAGCAGGAGAGCAATGCCGACCTTGGAACATTGGCAATCCTTATCATTCTATTGGTGTTCATTGTTATGGCTGCACAGTTCGAGTCGCTTACCTATCCGTTCATCATTATGTTCTCTATTCCCTTTGCACTGAGCGGAGTATTGCTGGGACTGTTTATAACAGGAACCAACATGAACGTAATGTCAATACTTGGTGCAATTATGCTTATCGGTATTGTTGTTAAGAACGGTATTGTACTCATCGACTACACCATGCTTTTGCGTGAGCGCGGACTCGGTATCATCCCCGCAACTGTCCGTGCAGCCCGCAGCCGTTTGCGCCCTATCCTTATGACAACATGTACAACAATTCTTGGTATGGTTCCATTGGCAGTCAGCCAAGGTGTAGGTGCCGAGATGTGGCGTCCTTTGGGTGTTGCCGTAATCGGTGGTCTTACAATATCTACCATCATGACACTTACATATACACCCGTAATGTTCTGTATATTCGGTGGCACAGGTATCAAGCGTAAGCGTAAGGAGCTAAAGGCTAAACGCGAGCTACTCGCATATTGGAACGAGCACAAGAACGAAGAGATGCTCATTAGCGCAAAGAAGTAAATTTATTCAAGAACTCTCCCCCGGCTGATTTAATGCAGCCGGGGATAAAATAAAACAAGGAAATGAAAGGAGTATTTATAGCATTTGACCAAGCACACAAAGACGCAGTCATGAATGTGCTCGATCACCTGAACTGTCGTGGTTTCTCATTCTTTGAGCAGATGCAGGGACGTGGCAGCAAGACCGGTGAACCCCACTATGGCACACACGCATGGGCAGCAATGAACTCAGGTATATTCACAGTTGTGGAGGACAGTATTGTAGAGAAGCTGTTGGCCGATTTGAAGAGTGTAGACGAGAGCGCACAGATGTTGGGACTTAGAGCCTTCGTTTGGAACATAGAGCAGTGCTACTGATTAGTTAATTAATATATAAGAAGAGTGGCGGAATGAACGTTCATTCCGACACTCTTCTTATACCCTCTATTTACCTAAACAATCTAAGACAATTGTCATTAGGACGGCGTATCCTAAGGATACGGGCAAGCTCGGTAGCCATTATGGTGGCAGGAGTCATGGTTTCGATATTCTCATTCTTTATGCCTGCACCCCATATTATCATAGGGAAAAAGACCGAACTGCGACGTACGAGGTTCGATGCAGAAGCCTCATCGCGTCCCATCTTCCATCCCGGCATAAGACGCAGCCATATATCGCCCGAACAGCTGGCGTTGTAGCCGTTCTTCACATATTGCATCTCGGGGCTGAGCAAACCTCCAAGACGATATATTGTAAAGACATCCTCGACACCTTCAATAGACTTCAGGAACTCCATTGCATGGGATATTACATCGAGTTTATCGAGTTTCATACTCTCAATCAGACTACGGTTGATATAAAGCTGTGAGTTATGATACCCTTCGACATATTGTCCTTTGCCGAAGATTGCACTCAGATAGACGTTCAGCAGAGCCGAAACGCGGTCGAGGTATATATATCCCGAAGGAAGGCGATAGCGCTCACCGCTATCTTCACCCTCGACGACATAACCTGTTGAGACCAATGATATGACAACATTCTCGAGACCTATACGTCTGTCAATCTCTTTCAGCAACGCCTCAATCTCTTGGTCGAGTCGCAGATACATGTCCTGTACCTCCAACGGTCTTTCGTCCATAGGCAGCATCTTATAATTGCCGGCATAATATGAAACAGAGAGGAGATCGGGAATATCGTCGAGTCCCATGTTACCGCTTCTGATACAGGCTATTGCCATCTCGGTAACCTCGCTGTTGAGGCATGCGCTTGTTTTATAGGCGCGTA
>CAJGCJ010000183.1 GCA_904501775.1 uncultured Bacteroidaceae bacterium
CTGCTTGGTATCTTTAGGAAGACAGTATCCACCATAACCGAAACTGGGGTTATTGTAGTGAGTTCCGATACGTGGGTCAAGACCTATACCCTGGATTATTGCTTGTGGATCAAGTCCCTTCACTTCTGCATAGGTATCGAGTTCATTGAAATAGCTGACACGCAAAGCCAGATAGGTGTTGGCAAAGAGTTTTACGGCTTCGGCTTCCTTCAGGCCCATGAAGAGAATAGGTATGCCTTTGTTATCTGGAGTCAACGGACAACCGTCAACGGACAACGGACGGTCCGTTGCCTGCTGTTTTCCTATAGCGCCTTCGACGAGAAGGCTGGCGAAAGTGTGTGCGGCCTTTTCCAAACACTCAAGATTAGCGATGGCCTTAATTGCTTCATTTTCTTCGGTGTATTGCCCAATGAGTTTGGGAAATCCCACGATAATGCGACTGGGATAGAGATTGTCGTAGAGGGCTTTGCTCTCGCGCAGGAATTCGGGGGAGAAGAGAAGATTAAATTTCTTACCTTGCAAAACCGGGTCTGTAGCAAAGCGCTGTGCGTACTTCACATACAGACTACGACAATAACCTACGGGGATGGTACTCTTGATAACCATCACCGCATCAGGATTATATTGCAGTACAAGGTCTATAACCGCTTCTACGGCAGAGGTATCGAAGAAGTTCTTCTGACTGTCGTAGTTCGTGGGAGCTGCGATTATTACGAACTCTGCATCCTTATAAGCAGCCTCTGCATTGAGAGTCGCTGTAAGATTGAGTTCCTTTTCTGCAAAGTATTTCTCAATATATTCATCCTGGATAGGCGAAATACGCTTATTGATTTTTCCCACCTTTTCGGGGATTATATCAACGGCAACAACCTCATTATGCTGGGCAAGCAACGTTGCCATACTTAAACCGACATAACCGGTTCCTGCTACTGCAATTTTCATAAAAATAAGTTTTTAAATAGTCAACGGACAACAGAGGAGGCTACGCCTGACAACAGACAACTGACAACAGACAACAGACAACGGACAACGGTAAGGCTACGCCTGTCTACAGTCAACGGACAACGGAGGAGAGAGAAGAGAGGATTTTCGTTATAAAGTTCTGAGGAACGGAATCTAGAGTACAGAGTACAAGTGCCGTGCGGAATGTATGAACCGGAAATGCGTTAAGATGTTATGATGTAAATTTTAACTAAATTTATCTTAATTGCAAATATTTTGTTGGGAACTTAAAACTATCAATAAAATAAGTATATGGATGAGTCGATCTACTATTTGAACATTGAATGTATTGGGTGAAACAAAACTATGGCACAAATTGTTGCGAATGTTTAAACCTTTCGGAGATGTTAAACATGCACGCAAATAAAACGATACATCCTCTCCAAAAACTGGGCATCTCAATAATTCATCTAATGTAGTATATTGATATCCTGTGTTACTTCCCTTCTCTTCCTTTAATATAGGATAACCTGCACAATCTACAATTTGACGTACCATCGCTTCTATTTGTGGAACTAACAGGTGGCAGGCAACACAATATTGTTCGTCAAAATATAGCTTTAATGCATGTTCAACTGTCGCAATACGTGCCTCCTCTAATGGAATATTTCCTTCTTTTAATCTAAATATAACTGTTTTTACTGTAAATATATTTTGTGCTATTAGTGACTTTAAAACTTTATGAAGGATTGGTAAATCATATATGAGGTTATATTCATAATGTTTCATTAAGTGACTTTCTTCATCATTCTCTATACTACCAAGAACATAAAGCGGCCTTCCATAGTCATCAAAATATTGAGTTGGGATAGATGATAAAAAGGTTGCCTCTTTATTCCAATCTTTCATTTGCTCAAGACTAATAGCTTTGTTTGGAAGAAAATAAAACGCAAACTTTGTTAATGGGGCTATTTTTGTGTTATTTGTGCATATCTTTTCAATAATTTCGTTAATATACTTAGTAGGATATTCAACACTATGCGTTATCGGATCCATGTCTTTGAAAACCTCTTTCCCATACGAAGCGCACTCTGCTAATAAAGCTTTTTTCCCGTCTGTAATTCCAAATTGGGTATATAGTGAAATAAGTTCTTGGAGTATTCCCTGTTTTTGCAAAGTTATATACTTTGGGAA